>JANOTP010000062.1:0-87917 GCA_031416415.1 Cytophagales bacterium
CCGGATCCGCGTGGGCGATCTTCTTTCGGACGAGCTTCATTGACTACCAATGTACGGCCATCAAGATCTTTGCCATTCCACATAGAAAGCCCAAAACATAAAATTTGTTTGTTGTCGCTTATACCAGCGATTCCTTCTTCACCCCATCTATACGCTTTACTACGTGCATGATCGTGTGGAAGAAAATCCCAGGCAGAACCGTCTTTACTATAATCTTCGCGAACAGTTCCCCATTGTCTTTCAGTTAAATAAGGCCCCCATTTTTTCCAGCCAGTGTTGTCTAGAGTGGCTTTTACTCTGTTTTTTTCTGAGTTACTCATTTTAAATTATTAGTTTTAATAAGGTTTATGGTAAAAAATTAATAAGACATTTAGTTGATAAACAATGATAACCAAAAGAAGCAGTTAGCAAATCGAATTTAAATTATGAAAAAACGATTGAGAAACAAATCTTTCTATCAAAGAATCTACTTAAAGTCCTCCTTTTTAAATTTTTAGACTACATTAACTACAGCCACAAAATTTTGTACTTCCAATACGAAGAATCTCCCCGAAGGGTTATATCAAAATTAAACCATTGATTTATAATAAATTAAAATAAACTGAAGCATAAAATTTTCAGTCTGTAAAAAATGCAAGCTGAGAGATCCGGGAGGAACGTTTATTTAAAAATATAGACGCTGCTTTTATTAGAAACGCTTCCGCTGAATTTAAATAAATTGTTTTTTTTCTAAATTATTGATAGTTTAGATTGTATTTAACCATAATGAAAATGAAAAAATTTACTACCGTAGTATTACTTTGCTTGCTATCAGCTATTTTATTCTCTTGTGGAGGTGGCAAATCTAAAATGATTACCAAAAACTGGAAAGCAACAGAGCTTACGCTAGGAGAAACCAAACTTGCAGCAGATGCTTTAGGTGGAGTTTCGTTGACTTTCAATGAAGATGGCACTTTTTCTTATGCTGAAAGTGGTTCAGCTGAAAAAGGAACATGGGTTTTAAACAATGATGGTAGCCAAATTACCCTAAAATACAATGAAGGTGGGCGCACAGTCGTTCAAAACATCCAAGAACTTACTGCCGAAAAATTAGTAATCAATTCCGAAGAACATGAAATGAAAAGAAGTGTTGTTTTAATTCCTGATAATAAAGAAGAAACAAAGTAATATGGCTATAGAAACCGAAAGGAAGTTTCTTGTAAAAAAAGCACTTTGGCAAAAAATAAACAAACCAACTCCCGACTTCTACCGTCAAGGATATTTATACAGCGATGCTTCGAAAACAATACGAATTCGCGTATCTGATAAGCTTGCTTGGCTTACTATAAAAGGCAAGACAACTGGTGCTTCTCGACCTGAATTTGAATATGAAATTCCAAAAGAAGAAGCACTTCAAATGCTAGATCTAATGGCAGAAAGTAGCCTAGAAAAATACCGCTACAAAATAAAAATAGAAGGCCATATTTGGGAAGTAGATGAATTTAAAGGCGAAAACGAAGGCTTACTAATGGCCGAGATAGAACTAAAAAGCGATTCTGAAGTTTTTATAACTCCTGAATGGATAGGAGAAGAAGTGACAAACGACAATAGATATTTTAATTCTTATTTATCTGTTAATCCATTTTCGAAATGGTAGTTGTTCCTGCTATTTTTAAACTATTTTAAGTTATTTTTTTTGAAATTAAATTTTCATAGTATCCATTTGTTCTAACCATCTGGTTTGTTTATATTTAATCATCAAACATACTAGCTTATGAAAAAATATTTTCTATTCTTATTTATACTTCCATCGTTACTTCTACTCTATGATTGCACTTCTGACAGTAAGGCTGGAAGTAAAATATTGCTACCGAAAGCATTGCCTCCCTTGTCAACAGACAGTATATACAGCAATGATTTAGTTGTCAATTATATTTTTGACAACGAAGAACGCGACATTGATTCGGTTCGTCAAGCCTCTAAACGATTGTTCTTACAGGCAATTGATCTTTACAAAAACAAAAAGAACTTTGATGAGGCAATCCCTGCATTTAAAAAATCTATTGCCTTATACCCAGAAGCTAAAGCATACAATGAACTAGGGAACTTACTCTTTGAGAAAGCTCAATATGATGAATGCCTGAAAGCCTACTCAATGGCTGTAAACATGAATTACAGCCCTCTTGCAGACACGTATTTCAATATGGCATGTGCGGAAGCTTCCGTTGAAAAACACTGGAATATAAATACGTATCTAGAAAATGCTTTTAAAAACGGATTCCGCGATTCTGCAAGATATGTTAGTGACCAACATTTACAATCCATAAGAAGTGAACGCTATTACAACGATTATTTACTGTCTCAGTTTCGCAGTGGCGTTAAACAAGAAAATATAAAATTCGATTTATTTTTAAAAGAATTCAGTCAACTGGAAATTCCTTTCGCCATCAAAGATAAAAATACTGGAGCGTATGATAGCGAAGCATACATAAGTTATGATTATAGCGAGTTTGTAGATGAAATGGAAAATGTTAGTTTTGGCAGAGATGTTTCCAATGAATTTTGTCACATTGGAGTTTTAAAACATACTGACAACTATACTGCTTTGCTTTATAGTTCTGTAGAAATGATGGGTGGAGATCAATATAACCCTGTCTATACAATGATTGTAACCTACAATCCAAAAGGAGAGCAAATTTCTAAAAAAGTTTTTGCTTGTCAATGTTCTGCCGAAAAAATAAAAGTGGGAAGTTATGACGGAAGCGTTTTAACTATTGAAGAAAAAACAGTGAATTGGGAAAAACCTTTTAATTCAATACCTCCAGACGAAAATAAAATAATTGACTACACAATCGTCGAAACAACTAATTACACAATCGATGAATCGGGTACTATTACTACTTCAACTGGAAGCTAAAAATTATCTATATGAAAGTTAACTATTTATTTTTAATTCTTGGGCTCGTTATATTCAACAGTTGCAAGAACAAGAATACTTCAACGACTGAGTTGCCTCCAGAAGTAACTACTAAAATGAAAGTGACGGATATTTTCAAAAAGGATTCAGTGACTGCATTTCTGGCCGCACATGGAGAAGAAAATGCAGAAATTTCTGAAAAATATATTCAAAAAGCGGAAGCTATAACAAAAGAAAATTTTTCTAAAGCTGAATACTACTACAAAAAAGCAATCACGCTTTGGCCCACCGATAAAAATTATATTGGTCTTGGAAATTTGTTTAACGATAAAAAAAAGTATGATGCAGCTGCTGAGGCTTATCAATTAGCTATAAAGGTAAATACTACTCAATCGTTTGACCAATACTTAAGAATGATAAAAAATGATTTACTTTCCACAAATTATTATATTCAAACAGAATTTTTAGACAATTGTTATGCATTGGAATACAACATGCAAATGATTCTAGAAAAAATAATAGCAGATGAAGAATTGAAAATTTCAGTTTCAAGAATGAAATATACAAGTTTGGCTAATGTGATGACAAACCAAAGTAGTTGGAATGTAAGTTACCAGAATCCAGACACCACAGGGGCAACGTTAGAAGATTTTATTAAAAAATTTGAACCTGTCAGCTTACCATTTGTTTGTACTAAAAAAGACTTATACTATTTTTCTTACAATCGTTCAGAAATGGAGTATGAGGAATACGACCCAAGTACAGACTTTTCAAGATTTATGGAATATAGTCTCTTCAAAACCAATTATTATGGAGAAACTGATTTTCAATACCTAATTAAAAATGGAAATGGAAAATTAATCGTAATTCATGCTGTAGATACTTCTGGATCTGCTGTACCTAGAGACATGCGCTGCATCTATCATCGTTTATTGGTCTACAACAATGAGGGGAAAATGGTAGATTCAAAAATAATAGGCGCCCAGACAGGCGAAACGCTGGTAACGTACAAAATCAATCCCGACCTCACTATTATTAGAGAAGCATTTGTAAGAAAATGGAAAAAACCATTTAATAGATCTGATATAGACAATGAGATTATTTCTGTAGAGCCTAGCTCCACTGTCAATTATAGTGTAACGGAGTTAGGAAAAATTGTACCTCTTTCGGATGTATTATAACCAATATTCTAAAACAATATCAAATGATGGAACGTAGAAACTTTATCAGAAATACCATTTTCGGAGGCTTTATGT
Organism: Cytophagales bacterium; assembly: GCA_031416415.1. Classification (GTDB taxonomy): domain Bacteria; phylum Bacteroidota; class Bacteroidia; order Cytophagales; family Cytophagaceae; genus JANYCO01. Next base: position 4,153 of record JANOTP010000062.1, read on the forward strand.
TAACAGGCTTTTCCTCTTTCGGAAAATTTTTTAATGGAAAGGATAAAACACAAAATAATTATAGAGGTGTGGAAGGAGTTCTATCTCCCTCCAATACTCACATGGTAGGAAATGGATTTAAGGTGATGAATTTTTTTCCTAATGGAAAAGGGTTTGAAGAAAGAATGAGTCCCTTCTTTCTACTTGATTTTAATGCAGAAGTAAATTTTCCGCCTTCTGAAATTTCAAGAGGAGTAGGTGTACATCCTCATCGTGGCATTGAGACTATAACTATTGCTTACAAAGGAAGCATAGAGCACCATGACAGTGCAGGCAATACAGGTATTATTAATCCTGGTGATGTGCAATGGATGACAGCAGGAGGAGGTGTATTGCACAAAGAATATCACGAACGCGATTATGACAAAAAAGGCGGTGCTTTTGAAATGATACAACTTTGGATAAATCTTCCGAAGAAATACAAAATGACTCCTGCAAAATATCAAAGTATACTTCATAATCAAAAAGGTAAACTTGAACTTGAAAATAATGCAGGCTCAGTATACGTTATAGCAGGAGAATACAAGGGCATAAAGGGTCCCGCCAATATTTTTTCTCCAGTCCATATATACGACATTCATCTTGAACCTAATGGGGAAGTGCTCTTTTCGTTGCCAGATAATTTCAATACGGGTATCTTAGTAATCGATGGAAATGTGGTGGCAAATGAATTTCACAAGGTACCCGAAAATCATTATATACAATTTAAAAATGAAGGCGGTGAAATTCATATTAAAGCAACAAAAAAAACAATCTTACTTGTATTGAGTGGTGAACCGCTGAATGAACCATTCGTAGGTTATGGCCCCTTTGTAATGAACACCGAAGAAGAAATACATCAAGCTATAAAAGATTATAACGACGGAAAATTTGGCTTTTTGAAAGATTAAATAAAATTCAAAATGAAAATTTCCGAAATTCATCTAAACGATCTTGAAGAAATAAAAGAATTACAACCGGAGAATTGGTCAGACATTCTTATTCCTGTAAAATTTTATATAGAGTCCCCTTTTTGCAGCCCCATTAAAATTACGCTTAACAATAAAATCATTGGCATTGGAGCCTCCATCATGCATAAATATTCCGCATGGCTTGCTCATATCATAGTTCATCCAGAAAATAGAAGCAAAGGGATAGGTGGAATTATAATTGAAAAACTTCTAGCAGATTTAAAAAAAACTACGTGTTCTACAATTTTATTAATTGCAACTCCTATTGGAGAGCCTTTATATAAAAAATATCACTTTGAAAAAGAGACGGATTATCTATTTTTTAAAAATGAAACATACACTATTAAAACTGACGACAACAACTTCATAACTAACTGTACAAATAATAACTATAACGAAGTGCTTTTACTTGATAGAAAAATTTCAGGGGAAGACAGATCCATATTACTAAATTCACATTTAGCCAATGCAAAACTTTTTATGGAACATAATAAAGTAACTGGTTTTTACATACCCACTCTAGGCGAAGGTCTTGTAATAGCAGAGAACGACACTATTGGAATTGCACTTTTAAAATTGAGACTTGAAAATAAACCTATCGTTGTTCTGCCTGCTGAAAACGAAACAGGCACAAATTTTCTAACTGATCATAATTTTCATCATTTTCAAACTGGAATAAGAATGAGACTTGGGGAGAAAATAGATTTTAATGGCAAAAAACTTTTCAGTAGAATAGGAGGAAATTTAGGTTAGTTCTATTATTTTTTTATTTTTCATTTCAAAACCAACTATTATTCAAGAGATATAATTTTTTGCTTCGTTACTTCATATCCATTTGTAGCGCAAACAATATAAGCAGCGTCAGCAAAAGCTAGTTTTACTTTAAAAGATAAATTATCGTCTGGCATTTTCGAACCTACGACTAACAATACACCTGTCATAGAATATACTTGATAATAAAGTTCTTCTTGGCTTTTGGAACCGTAAATAGTAAAACCCTCTTTGTCGCCAAGTATTGAAATATTTCCTTCTGTTAAACTTACTTGCTTTATAATACTGTACGAAGTCTCTCCATTAGTATCAAACTGTTTTATTTGGTAATAATTTATTCCCATAATGGGATTGAAATCAGTGAAGTTATATACACTTATTCCATTATTATTTCCTATTGCGTCTATACTTCCTATGGAATAGAAGTTAATTCCATCTTCGCTGCGCAGCAATTCGAAATGATGATTATTTTTTTCGCTAGCGGTAGCCCATGTTATTGAAATAGTGTGGTCTAAATTTTTTGTCATTTCGAAATAAACATACTGCACTGGAAGTGGTGTAGAACAAGGCGTAAATTCTGAAGTACTGCCATTTGGAGTTGTCTGTGTAGCAGTAACAGAGGCCGCTTCAGCTGCTGTAAGTCCTAAATTATGAATTATACTCCAAGCTCCACTCGATACGGTAGTAAGATCAATATATAGTTCTCCTTCGCAATTACATTTTACACCACCGTCTGCTTTTACATTTCTATACAAATGAATAGCATTAAGATTGGCACCAGTACCATTGGCGCTGTTGGGTCCTGAAAAAAGAATTACTGGAGGAAGCACAGATTCATTTGCTGCACTCTGTAAGTCAATCCCCAAACCACTATTACAAAAAATACTATTAAACGTTATTGTATTTCGTTGTGCAGCGTTTTCTAACAATACTCCCGCGGTCCCATTGTTGTAAGCAATTATATTAGCATTAGCAAGACTTCCTCCTGCAACATTATCTAAGGATGTAGCACTATACCGAAGCCCTTCACTACCATTCCCAAAGTCGAGACCTCCCGTAACATCTGTACCAATATAATTTTTAATAATAGTATTAGAAGAAGAGCTAGTAAATTGAATACCCCATGCCCCATTTGCAGAAGAAATGTTTCCATTTATAATTACTGTACTTACGTTGTTAATATTTATGCCACTACCTGCATTTCCCCTAACGACACTACCTGTGAAATCCGTACCGATATAATTATTAATAATAGTATGAATATTAGCACCACCATCGATAGAGATCCCATGATGGCTAGTGGCTGTACCGTTAGAAGAAATTACATTACGTTCTAAAATAGTGCTTCCTCCAATGATAGAGTTTATAGTTTGATTACTAGAAATTTTAATCCCAAACTGATCGTTACGTACCGAAGTAATGCCATCGCTTCCTAGTCCTATATAGTTTCCTTTAATAATAACATTCGGAGAATTGCCCGTGACTTCTATACCAGAAGTTGCATTTCCTGAGATAATATTTCTTGTTCCTGCTAGTGCGCCACCTATTTTAACATCGGCGGAATTTGATACTGAAATGCCCATTTCAGAACCGCCACGATCTAAAAGTCCCGTTACATCTGTACCAATATAATTTCCTACTACACTAATTCTTGGGGAGTTTACTAGCTGAAGTCCTCTTAAGAAACTACACGCTACATAATTTCTTTCTAAAACAGTTGTTCCTCCAATAACTCCATCATCGCATGTTAAACACTCTATCCCATGACCATAATTTTGAAGCGGTGTAATCGTATCTGCACCTAGTCCAATAATATTTCCTTTGATAATAGGCCTTGGACTTGTAGAAAAAATGGATATTCCATCGGCGCCACCACTTGGGTTTCCACTTGCAGAACATATATTTCCTTCTCCTAGCAAGGCTCCTCCAATTATTACATCAGCAGTATTGGTCACTGTAATGGCAGCATCAAAATTTCCATAATCGAGCAAACCCGTTGTCATGTCTACTCCTATCCAATTTCCTTTAATTACAGAATTATTTGCAAAACGAATTACTATGCCAAATGCGCCGTTGCAAGAAGAATAATTTCGTTCGGCTACCGTAATGCCTCCTATTTGAGCAGGACCAGCGCCAGTATTTTGAATGTCAATTCCAGAATTTGTATTACCAAGTTTTGTTGTTCCATCTAAACCCATCCCAATAATATTTCCTTTAACTATCGGCGATTGACAATTATTAAAATAAATACCATTTCGCAAATTGGCAGATATGACATTGCGCTCACTGAAACTGGTGCCACCTACTCTTGCATTATGACTGCTACTATATCCCTCTATTCCATGATTGCCATTTCCAAGAGCATTATTTCCAGTCATATCGGTGCCAATATAATTATTGACTACGATCATGCCTGTACTACTACTTTCAAGACGTATCCCATCTTGAGTAGCTCCAGAAATAATATTCCTATCAATCTGACCACCTGTACCTCCAATAGTACAATTTATAGCAGCGTTTAAATGTATACAATCTTGAAGTCGAGACGTTGCAAGAGCAGTACCCGCCATATTGGTTCCCAAATAATTTCCTTTGACAGTATTATTGCTAGATCTGAGATAAACACCTGTAGTACCGCCACTAATTACTAATCCTCTAATAGTACTACCATCCGAACCAATTGCAAAATCAAATCCGTTACAACCTACTGGTGAAATAATTTCAATGGTTAGATTTCCTACCCCCGAACCTGGGTTACTGTAACCATCAATCGTTGTAATACCTGTTATTTGTGGCAGACAAGTAGTTAAATTTATTGTGGTAGGGACACCAAAGTTAAAACTAATAACGTCTCCACCTCCCGCAGCGTTCGCATCCAAAATCGCCTGTCGAAGAGAGCCTACTCCTGCATTGGCTATATTGACAACAGTAAAAGTGGCTGCAAAAAGACTATTACTTATCAATAAAAACAAAAGCACTATTCTGATTTTTATATAAATTGATTTTGCAGCATTTTTAATGAATTCAACAGGGTTCATAACAATATTAATTAATATTATATATATGAATTGTATACTTTCTAACAGAAAAAAGGATTGAAAAACTGAACTAATTATCTCTTTTTAACAGTATAATACCTTAGAATCTCGTTGTGTCTTTACGTTTACAAGTCCTAAAAAAAAGAAAAAATACTCCTTTTATAGAATTTCACACTTTAATTAACATATAAATAGCAAGTATAAAATGTGAAATTTTAAAAAGTTAATTAAAAAAAAAGAAAACACCAGTTTTGCTTATCTTTAACTATTAAATCAATATTCGTTAACCATCATCTCAAGCTGAAAAAGCTACGTACTTTAAAAAGTGTATTGTTGAAATATGATTAAAATAAAGAACAATTACTTTTTAGTATTGAATCAAATAAGCATTCTGCTTCTATTGTGTTTAAGTATTTTTTCGCCAACTACTACTACATTCGCAGATGGTTTAGTTTTAAATGGAAACGAACAGCAAGTTTTTTTAAAAGGCAATTATATCGAACTATACGAGGACAGTACAGGCAAGTTACCGATTCATTATATAGTGTCAAACGACGGGCAAACAATAGTTTTTATTCCGAGTAACAAACGCTTTGGCTTTATTATAAAAAAATCGACATCAGCCTACTGGTTTAAGGTGAAATTAAAAAACAATTCAACCCAAAGCGAGCATTATAGTTTAGAATCGTTCAATTATAGGATTGACTCCTTACATTTTTATGAAATAAAAAAGGGTCAACTTTTTAGCGCTGATAGTCTCGGAGTAGCTTACAAATTTGTAAAAAGAAAAATAAAACATAAGAATTTAGTTCACGACTTTTGGATAGCCCCAGGAGAAGAACTGATACTTTATGCAAAAATCAAAAATCGTTATGAAACACCTGTAGAATTTGTTATTAGAAAAATTGATTTTTTCACCTCTTATGCTGTTTCAGAATATTTTTATCTAGGCCTTTTTTATGGGTCAATTTTAATTATCATATTATTAAATATTCTTGCGGGTGCATTTTTAAAAAGCAGGTCTCATTTTTTTTACGTTTTTTACATTTTTTTTGTTGGCACATTTTTCCTAAGTCAAGATGGTCTAGGGTTCCAATATATTTGGCCTATGGCCAACTATATGAACGATTACGCCTATATGTTTTCAATATATTTTATGACCGTTTTTCTATTGTTATACACAAACGCATTTCTTAATCTTAAAATTTATTATCCAAAATATTCAAAAATATTTTACTACTTTATTGCCTTTCGAAGTATTGTTCTTATTATTAATTTATGCTTTTTCCCTAAAATAAGACATATATTATATGTTGATCTTGTCCCTTTCTTCTTAACTTATTATTGTAGTTATCTGTCCTTCAAAAGTAACTACCCTCTTTCCAAATATTTTTTAATAGGGTCTACAATCCTTGTAGTTGGCTTTGTTGTTAACTTCTTAATGTTATTCTCTTTAATAATCAAAAATATTTATACTTTTTATTGTGTGAATATTTGTTTTCTACTAGAAATGATTGTTTTCTACTTTGCCCTAGCTGAAAGAATTAGATTTTACAAACAACACAAAGCTATTTCTATAGAATTAAAAAAAGAGATTGCGGACAAAGAACAACTTATTGAACAGTTTACTTATAAAACCTCTCACGATTTATCTGGCCCAGTTAAAACTATTATTGGAGTTGCCAATCTCTCTCTAGCAACAATCAATAGCGACGAACAGCGAGCGTATATGCAAATGATTCAAACCACGGCATTGCGGCTAGATGAAGTGCTAAAATCTGTAGCGGAAATAAACATCATAAGAGCACATGACTTAGAAAAAACGCTTATAGATGTTCCCATACTAATGGAAAATATTTTGTCTAATGAAAAATTAAATAAATATTCTGATACGATTAAAGTTACTATTATTAATAATCACCCAGGAACTTTGCGAGAAGACAGCTATATCCTTTACACACTACTATTCAATCTATTAATCTTCCAAATTACTTGTCTAAAGTATAAAGATGAACGAGTAATTAACGTAAGTATCACTATTACAAAAGATGCTTGTACAATTTCCTCCTCCAACAATGGAGAGGCAATCCCTGAAGAACATCATAAAAATATTTTTAAAATATTTTTTAGGCTAAGTAACGACAACAATGACTTAGGTACATATATGTATATAATGAAATTATGTGCAGATAAACTAAATGCAAAAACCATAATTGGAAATACTGAATCTTCTACTTCTTTTAGAATAATTATTCCACTATAATGCTACTCTTTTTTAGAGCTCTTCTTTGAATTAGCCATTCCGCCACCAATAGATTAGGAATCCAGCTCAGCCATGAAACAAGAATATACATTTCTACTCCTCTGATAGGAGCAAATTGTGGCAATGTAAACGTATATATCCTAAGTGTGATTGCTGACAATGTCAAGGCATAACTACGAATCATAAAATCTTGATGAGCAGAAATATTTTTATTTTTTATTTCCGAATACGCCTTCCAAGTGAAATACCACCAAAGTATTGAAATCAACAAAAAAGAAATTTTGGCCCATATACCACCATTAGCATATATAGCCATTACGAAGCCAGTTGGAGCACTTATTAATAGTATAAATAATACATATAACTTTCCAATATTTCTATGAATATTTTTATGATTCTTTAAAAAATATTGATTGAATTGAATTACTCCCGCCATTAGTATAAAAGGGCTTGCCGCAATATGAAGGTAAAAAGAGCTAAGCCAGATTTTATTATATAAAAGACTCTGCTTAGTGAGTAAAAAATCTACATCTGTTTCAAAACTAAAATATGGGATAGTGAGTTTCACCATCAGGTAGGTGAAAAATATAAGAATAATAGAACCAAGGATCTTTATTGACATTTTGACTTACATAATCTTATTAAACTTAAAGTGACAAGTCCTTAATAACTACTTATAAGCAAAAACGGTAAATGAATTTATAATTAATTTATATATTTCCCTAATAGAAGCCTTGAAGAAACGTTTATCAGCAAAAAACAAACTAATTACTTTAAGATCTTCCCCTAACGAGCTTTCCTCGTCTAGAAATTTTAAAATAGTAGATGCGGGCAAAGTAGTAAACATTTTTTCAAAAATATCTTTGGTTGCTGTATTGTCTTTTTCCAAAATGCTTAATAATATATTATCGTATAACTTGTATTTAGCAAGTGGCTCTAATGATGCTGGACGCACGTAGCCAAATTTCTCTAAATCTTTTACGATACATTTAACTCTTTTTATTGTTCGAGAAAAAGAAAATCCAGAAGATGGTTTCACAAAACCTCCAAAGGTGCCGATTTTAATTACTTTTCCATCAAACTTTGGCTCATAGGAATATGTACTCATGGGCACTATCCCAAATTCTTCGTGTAGTATTTTATATTTTTTAATTCCAAGTTTATTAATAATGTAATTTTTGAGTTCATTTTCGTATTCTTCTTTTTGTAAAATAGTTTGCGAAAACAACGTGTATTCCACAAGCGCTTCTCTTTTTGAGAATGGCAAAATATATCCAAAACGTGCTTCATTGTGCTGCTCAATATTAAAATCCATAAACGTAGCACAATCGGTTTCGAAAACATCTTCTTCTGTTTCCAAAAAATATCCTTTAAAATGCTGAAGAAGATAATAACAATTGTCAGGGTAATTAAATTCTGGGAAAGACGGGTGAAGGCTATTGAAAATAATATCTGCCTCGTATTTCTGTCCGTTTACGACAATAAATCCAGCAGAAGAAACTTCGGAAATTTCACCAATAATGCGTGTGAAATTTTTAACGCCCAACAATTTTTCATTTGCATAGTTATAAAAATCTAACCCTCGTATATATTCATATTTATAAGGAGAGACATTATATTTCCCGTCAGACTTATTAGTTGTAAAACGAATATTGTCCCATTTTTTAAAAACGATCGAATCGTATTCGAAAGATTCATCACTCCAAAAACACCAAGTACGATCGTTGGAATTTTTCGAATCTTTGTCTACTAATAATACTTTTTTATTTTTAAGTGATGTCTTACTCATCTCCATTGCCAAGAGTAGTCCCGCCAATCCAGCTCCAGCAATAATGTAGTCGTATTTTTGCATAATTCTACTTATACCAAAGCATCAAACAATACCTCTAACGTATGCTTTGCATCTCTCTTCGTTCCATCATGTATCTGATGACGGCAGCTAGTGCCAGGTGCAGCAATAATAGTGTCTATAGGAGCATTTCTAACGGCAGGAAATAATACAAGCTCTCCGATATTCATAGAAATATCATAATGCTCTTTTTCGTATCCAAATGAACCAGCCATACCACAACAGCCAGAAGGAATTATTTCTACTTTATAATTAAGAGGAAGCGAAAGCATTTTTTTAGAATAGTCAACAGATGAGAGTGCCTTTTGGTGGCAGTGACCGTGAAGTTTTACTGTTTTATTTTCTTTTGTAAACAAACCTTTGTCAATCCTTCCTGCATCTGCTTCCTTTGCAATAAATTCATCAATTAGAAAACAATTTTTGCCCAATTTTTCAGCTTCTGCCTTTTCGTTTGCATCTACCAACAATGGATATTCATCTCGAAATCCTAGAATAGCAGAAGGCTCTATACCTAATAAAGGAGCTTCTTGTGTCACTACATCTTTCAGTAAGCTTATGTTTTTCTTTGCTACTCTTTTCGCATCTTCTAATAATCCTTTGGAAAGAAACGTTCGTCCACTTTCTATATGATCAGGAAGATTTACCGTATATCCAAGTCTTGTAAGCAGTTTTATTGCTTTTATACCTACTTCAGTATCGTTAAAATTAGTATACTCATCGCAGAAAAGATTTACAATTCCTTTTGATTGATCTTTAGGTTGAAGCGCTGCAAGATTTTGTTCTGCCCATTTACGCAAGGTTATTTTATAAACCAGTGGAAAATTTCTTTTTTGTGCAATCCCTAATATGTTTTTAGCTATACTACTTGTGAAACTATTGGTCATTAAAAAATTATAAATACTTGGCGCAATCGAAGCCAATTTCATATTTGCTTCAAAATTTCCAATCATACGTGTTCTAAATGGTATTCCGTTTGATTGATAATATTGGTGTAAAAATTCCGCCTTCATCATAGCGACGTCAACATTAGAAGGGCATTCAGACTTACAACCTTTACAAGACAAACAAAGATCGTATACATCTTTTATTTCCTGATGATCAAATTTATTTGGTTTTGTAGAACGAGTAAGGAATTCGCGAAGAATATTTGCACGTGCACGAGTAGTTTCCTTTTCACTTTTAGTGGCCATATAACTTGGGCACATCGTTCCGCCAATTACAGAAGACTTTCTACAATCTCCTGAACCGTTACACTTTTCAGCCATTCGGAGGATACCACCTGTTTCGCCGAAATTAAATACCGTTTTAAATTCGTTCGTTTTTTGATTACTTTCATAACGAAGTGATTCGTTCATTTTGGGAGTATGAACTATTTTATTAGGATTAAAAATATCATTGGGATCCCAAACTTTTTTTAGATCACAAATCAATTTATAATTTTTGTCACCAATCATCTTTTTGATAAACTCTCCCCTGACACGACCATCGCCATGTTCGCCACTTAAAGAACCTCTGAATTTTTTCACTAGCGTTGCCACCTCATCAGTGATGGTATGAAACATTTTCCGGTCTTTCTCAATTTTTAAATCCAGAATAGGACGAAGGTGAAGCTCTCCATCTCCAATGTGCGCATAAAAAACACTCTTCTGGTTATGCTTTTTAAGAATCTCCTGAAACTCAACTACGAATTGAGGTTGATCGTTTACATCAACTGCTGTATCTTCAATACAAGCTACTGCTTTAGGATCGCCAGGTACGTTGGCAAGAAGGCCGAGTCCGGCTTTTCTAAGTGTCCATATTTTTTTAATATCAGTACCCCATACCTTTGGAAAATGGTATCCCAACCCTACCGATTTCAATTCAGCGGTTAACTTATCTCCGAGCTCGTCTATCTCCTCTTTTGTTTGTCTAGCCCATTCCACTACAATTATAGCTTTGGGATCTCCCTGCACAAAAAAAAGATTTTTCTGTTGTTCTACATTTTGTTTAGCACATTCAAGAACGATGTCGTCAAACAATTCTACTGCACCAGGATTATATTTTCGAGCAATAATTGTAGCAAGAGCTGCTTCTTCAATAGTATTTAAATGTACCGCTACCACGCCTTCCGTTTTAGGTGGCGTATCTACCAAATTTAGTTTTATCTCTGTAGTAAATGCTAATGTGCCTTCAGAACCGGCAAGCAATTTACACATGTTGAAATTACTTTTCCCTTCTGTGAAAACTGCCGTCTCCAAAAGCTCATCTACTGCATATCCAGTATTCCTTCTTCGTATCGAAGGCTTTGGAAATTCATTTCGAATTTCTTCTTGAACTTCTTTAACAGAAAGCGTATTTTTAAAATGTTTATATATTTTATTTTCGAGGGTACTTCCGTTACATTTTTCTTCGAACTTTTCGTTTGAAATTTCATTAAAAATCACTTCGTTACCGTCGCTCAAAATAGTCTGTAACTCCAACACATGATCACGGGTAGTGCCATATATTATAGAGTGAGAACCGCAAGAATTATTACCAACCATTCCTCCAATCATGCATCGGTTAGAAGTAGAGGTCTCTGGACCAAAAAACAAACCGTATGATGCAAGGTGTTTGTTCAGTTCGTCTAAATTTACTGCAGGTTGTACACGTACCCACTTTTCTTCTTTGTTTACTTCTAAAATTTTATTCCAATATAAGGAGACGTCCACAACAATACCCCTTCCAACTACTTGGCCAGCTAGGGAAGTGCCTGCGGTTCTTGGTATAAGAGATGTTTTATGTTTATTAGCAAAAGAAATTAATTTTTTAATATCTTCTTTGGTTTTAGGTCTTGCTACAGCCAACGGCATTTCTCTATATACTGAAGCGTCGGTAGCATAAAGCGTTCTCATTGTAACGTCTGTAAATAGATCCCCTTCAAGCCCCTGTTTCAGTTCTTCCAGTTTTGCTAACATAATATTTAAATCTATACTTTTTTGGAACTACAAATTTATGACAATAAGACAATAAATCACCATTCCGTTTTAATGTCAGACTGGTTTCTATACTAAATATCTGATTCTAACTAAATAAACGAATAAATATAGTGGGGAGTTCTTTTTTTAGAAGTCACTAAACCCTTTATCGAGTATAATATACCGTTCAACGACAATCTTAGGTCGTTAGAATAATCCTTATAATTATTTTCAAAATAGTGCGTAAATAGATTCAAATAAAAACAATTAATACCATGAAGAAGGAAAAAGAAAAAGGACATTTATGTTGTGTTATTCAAGCTAAAGGAGGAATGATGACAAAAGATATTATGAATTTTTATCGTAGAAACCGCTACTATCCTGGGCTAACTGGTGCAGTAGTATTAGGAGATGACCATGTTTTACTAATTTTAGAAGGGCATTCTGACATGGTAATAGATAAATTTCTAGACATCACAAGCACTTTTAGAGCCTATATAGAAATCATCAGTACAGGTTCACTAATAGACGATAAAAGAACCTTTAACTCTTGGGATTTTGGAATGAACAGTAGTACTAAAAAAGATGAGGGATTAATAAATGAAATAAATCAGGAAGAGGTTTCTTCTATAAACAAAATAATGAGAGGAGAAGGACCTGAAAATTTACTTACAAGAAGTATAAAAGCTTTTCTATTAAAAGGTGAAACGAATGATTGCAATAAATTTTGGGAAAATAGTTAAGCATTAACTTTAGGTCATAAAATTAAATTTGTCTTAATTTATAGTAGTTTAGAATCTAAAAACTTAGCTGGATTAATAGTAATCAACCTATTTCTTGATTATGGGTATACTATTTTAAGGTAAAAATTATACTTTAAAAGGATTATTTCAACATAATTGAATTATACCTGTATTAAGTTTTATTATATTTATAACTATCTGATTTTCATATAACTTATACAGCACCTCTTCGTATAACTAACTAATTAAAGGGGGAATGAGTATGGGAACTTTATTATTTGTCGTAGTATTTAGTTTAATGTTGATGGGATACATCTACACTTTTTGCAGGATTATTAATAAAAAGGATCCTGATTATAACGAAGAATGGGATTAATTTCTGGTTTTTAAGAAGTAGTCCCAAAGCACAATTCCCATAGATACTGAAACATTGAACGAATGTTTTGTGCCATATTGTGGTATTTCGACACAAGCATCAGAAAGCTGAATTAGCTCATCTTGTACCCCAAATACTTCATTGCCAAATACAAAACAATAACGTTCATTTTTTTGAGGAGTAAAATCTTGTAAAAGTGTGCTTCCTTCAGTTTGCTCAAGACTTATTATTTTCCAACCATTCGCCTTCAGATTTTTCAACGTTTCTATTGCGTCAATAGAATGCTCCCATTCTACAGTATCTTCAGCTCCTAACGCAGACTTATGTATTTCTCTATTGGGGGGTGTCCCAGTAATACCACATAGATAAATTTTGTGAATCAAAAAAGCATCACCTGTGCGAAAAGCTGCCCCGACATTATGTAAACTACGTATATTATCGAGCAAAAGTATAACAGGTGTTTTATCTTTAATTTTAAATTCTTCAGAAGAAATTCTGTTTAGCTCTTCCATTTTTAGTTTCCGCATAGTTACAAAGTTAAAGTATTAATGTTGATTATACATGAAAGATGAAAAAATGAATACTATGAACGTGATAATAAAATTTTACTGATCACTGATATAGGGCAAAGAGCTACTTGATCCTGCTGTATAAATCTGTTTCTAAATCTTAAAATTGGAATGTCTTGCGCAAAGAAAATGGCCTTTACGGAATACTAAATCTAAAAAATATTTTTATAGTAAAACCGTCTTTTGAATTAAAAACTATTTATCCTATTCATAAAGAATATGTAAAAATAGAATTAAAAAATAATAAGGTAGGTCTTTTGTCTATTCCTTCTGGAGAATGGCTTATTGCTCCCCTGTACGACTCTATTGGAGTTTTCAAAGGAATGCTTGTAGAATTAAGGCTAGGTGGAAAATTAAGTTATGCAAACCGCGAAGGAAAAACTGTAAGGTCAGAATAGAGTTTTATCTTTACAACTTATTAAATAAATCCTATGAACAAATTACTTCTCCTGTCTTTTTTCTCAGTACTATTTTTTTCTTGTGCAAAAAAAGAACTCTACACTGCCTCTGACTTTACAGACAGTCTTTTTACAGCAGGTATTGAAGGTCCTATGTATCATTCTGATGGAAATATTTATGTTGTAAATTTTCAAAAAGAGGGGACTATAGGAATAGTTAAACCAGATGGAAAATGTGAACTATTTATAGAGCTTCCGTCTGGCAGCACTGGCAATGGGATTCGTTTTGACAAAAAAGGAAATATGTTTATAGCGGATTACAGTGGGCACAATATTTTAAAAGTAGACATGAAAACAAAAAAGCTTTCTGTCTATGCTCATGACAGTGCAATGAATCAACCAAACGATTTAGCAATAATGGAAAATGGTTTGATTTTTTGTTCTGACCCAAACTGGAAAGAAGGCACAGGTAAACTATGGCGCATAAATAATAACTCGAGTACTTCTCTTCTTATGGACAGCATCGGAACCACCAATGGTATAGAACTTTCTCCTAACAATAAATTTTTATATGTAAATGAAAGTATCCAACGAAAAGTGTGGAGGTATGAAATTAATGAAAAAGGAGATTTACTAAACAAAGAATTATTTATAAGTTTTAGCGATGGTGGTATGGACGGAATGAAATGCGACGCCTTAGGAAATCTATACATAGCACGTTATGAAAAAGGTTCTGTAGTAAAATATTCTCCTGATGGATTTTTATTAAAAAAAATTAAATTGAAGGGAAAAAACCCAACTAATTTAACTTTAGGAGGTGAAGATGGAAAAACTATTTTTGTAACAATGCAGGATCGAGGTTTATTTGAAAAATTTCAAGTGGAGTAGTTTTTATTTCAGAATAAATAATATTGAATTGCTTTTATTCAATAATTGGCAATGTAAAATAAAATGTTGCACCATTATTTACCGCTGCCTCTGCCCATACATTTCCTCCATGCTTAAAAATTATTCTTTTTACAATTGCCAAGCCAATCCCTGTTCCTTCAAACTCTTTGGGACTATGTAGCCGTTGAAATACTCCGAATAATTTATCCGAATAGTTCATGTCAAATCCTGCTCCATTATCTTTTACATAATAGATATTCTCTTTTTCCGAAGTCATAAAACCTACAGTAATTTGAGAATTGTCTTTTTTACTAGAATATTTTATGGCATTTGAAATGAGGTTTATCCAAACATGATAAAGTAAAGCATGGTCTGCTACTGCATTTGGCAATGTGTCCACATTAATAACAGCAGAATGTTTGGTAGAAGTGTTTATTTCATTAATAACTGTTAATACTAATTCTTTCATATTAACATTAGATTTTCTTATTTCCTTTTTCCCTAGTTTCGAAAATTCCAATAAATCATTAATCATAACTTCCATCTTGTAAGCGTTAAATTGTATACGCTCCAATAGTCTTTTTACTTCATCGCTAAGTTGTTTTTCATATTCTTCCTCTATAATTCTAGAATATCCATTCAACGCCCTTAACGGAGCTCTCAAATCGTGTGAAACCGAAAAAGAAAAAGATTCTAATTCTTGATTAGTAAGCTCAAGTTGAATAACATTACTTTTCAGATCACTATTTAATTGTCTTACTTTTTCATCCGCCTCTTTTTGGAGAGTAATGTCACGTTCATTTATTGCGATAGATTTTTGTCCATTATCAGGGTCGGTTATTACGGAGGCAGAAAATAAAACTTCAACTACTTTTCCAAATTTAGTTATTCTTTTTGTTTCTAAATTTTGAATTTTGCTTCCGTAAATTATTTTATTTACCATTTCACCTGTTTCAAATTTTATATATTCTGGTATAATATTCCATATCTTCATGTGAAGAGCTTCTTTTTCGGAATAGCCATATATTTTTTCTGCTCCTTCATTCCAAGAAATTATTTTTCCTTCATGATCATGTATATAAATAGCATCGTTTGATTGTCTAACAACAGTTGTAAGATAATTTCTAATTTTCTCAACCTGTTTTATTTCTGTAATATCTCTGGCATTCGCAAACCATTTACCGTATTTAGCAACTACCTTCCATTGCAGCCATTTTATACTTCTGTTTTTACAATAAATTCTAGTTTCAAAAGACAACGATGTTTTAGATTGTTTTGCTAATTTCTCAACCACCACCCGATCCTCATCGCTAAGAAAAAAAGTCAATGTTGATTCTAAAGCTTCTTTATTACTATAACCAAGAATAGAGGTAAATGCATTATTTATTTCCTCAATTTTAAAACTACCAATATCAATAATGCCAATAATATCAGCAGAGTTATTAATAAGCAAAGCCGATTTTTCAAGAGAAGCATTTATTCCTATTAACTCCTTTTTTTGCATCTGAATTTTTAAAAGCACAGAAACTTTTGCTTTGACAATTTCAGGATCAATTGGCTTGAAAAGATAATCTACCGCACCTTCTTCGTATCCTTTCATCATAAGTTTATGTTCCTTGCTTTCGGCTGTAGCAAAAATAATAGGAATATCCTTCGTTTTTTTACTAGATTTTAAAATTTGGGCTACTTCAAATCCGTCCATATCCGGCATTTGTACATCCAAAATAATGAGGTCAATCTCTTTATTTAAAGCTATCTTCAACGCTTCTTCACCTTTATCAGCCGTAAAAATGGTTCTATTATTATTTGTCAGCAAACTAGTAAGTGCTAAAAGATTTGCTGACTTATCATCAACAATTAAAATGTTTTCTTTATATACTTTATTCATTTACCTCATTTATTAAATTCAATAAAAAACTACAAATTTCGGATAAAGTTAAAATATGCTTTATATTATTTGTTTCAATAGAGGCCATAGGCATAGATGGATATTGCGCTTCGCTTGGACTTTGTGCAATTGTCAAACCTCCATATTTTTTTATAGTATTTATTCCTACCGCACCATCATTATTTGATCCCGAAAGAATAATTCCAATCAACTTATCTTTAAAAACGTATGCTGCAGACTCGAATAATACATCAATCGATGGCCTACTGAATCTGACATACTCATCAGAAGACAAAGAAAAGGTGCGATTATTTTCTATCAACAAATGATAATCTGGAGGTGCGATATAAACCGTTCCACTTTGTATTTTTTCCTTTTCATCAGCTTGCTTAATTTTTATTTTACACTTACTCTGAAGCACTTCTTCTAATAAATCCTTGCTGTCTTTCGCACGGTGTTGCACAACCACAATGGGAATAGGATAATCTACTGGAAGCTTGCAAAGTATCGTGGAAAGAGCCGACAATCCCCCTGCTGAAGTTCCAATTATTACACTGTTGTATTCTTTATTTGTTACCAAGAAAATTATTTATTTTTAATGAATATTTTTTCTTTTCGGTCAATAGTATCAAAGTTTTTTTGTTTTTCTGAAAATAATAACGACTCCTTATTTCCAAGTCCCATAAATCCAAAGGGGCACAAACTATCATAAAATAAATTTATAACTTTATTTTGCAAGTGCTGATTAAAATAAATCAAAACATTCCGACAAATTATCAAGTGAAATTCATTGAAAGATTTATCCGCAGCAAGATTGTGTGGCGAAAAAACAATGTTTTGTTTCAAAGATTTATCGAACAAAACCGAATCGTATTTTGCCATATAGTATTCAGAAAACGAATTAACTCCCCCGCTCTTTTGATAATTAGTAGTATAGAGCTTCATGTTGCTGCTTGGATAAACACCTTCCTTGGCAATTTGCAAGGATTTTTGATTAATATCGGTTGCATATATTATGGACCGATTTAATAATTCTGCTTCCTTCAAAAGTATCGCGATCGAATAAACCTCTTCACCCGTAGCACATCCAGCTATCCATACTTTTATGAACGGATAAGTTGCCAACCGTCTCATTACATTATCACGAAGACTTTTATAAAACGCCGGATCACGAAACATTTCTGTTACCGTCACCGATATCTCTTGGACAAATTCTTGAAAAAATCTTTCTTCTGCCAGAAGTTTTTTTGAAAGCTCACTTAATACTGTAATATTTCTTGTATTCATAAAATGTTTTATCCTCCTATGCACAGAGGCTTCAGCATATTCTGTAAAATCATATCCATAAGTACGCTTTATAGATTCTAGTAATTTTTTATGCTCTTCGTTGTCACTATCCATTTTATAAAATCCATCTAGCCATTTTATCTTTTAGCGCTTTTACATCAATTGGTTTTGAAACGTAATCCCATGCACCTGCTTCAAGACATTTTTCTCTATCACCTTTCATTGCCCTAGCCGTTACAGCAATCACGGGAATCTGACTGAAAATATTATTCTCTTTCAACAGAGCTAATACTTCATAGCCGTCCATAACAGGCATCATCATATCTAAGAGAATGATGTCTACTTTAATTCCTTGAGCCAGAAAAGCAAAAGCATCTTCTCCATTTTTAGCAACAATACTTTTCATTTCAAGCGTTTCTAAATAACTTTTAAGTGCAAATGTATTCCTGTCTTCATCATCAACAAGTAATGCGATTTTATCTTTTAATTTCTCCATAATTTATCTAGAGGTATAGCCAAACCCTCATTAACGATAATAACTGTTCTATATTTACAGGCTTAGCAATATAATCAGACATTCCTACCTCTAAACATTTCTCTCTATCGCCTTTCATCGCTTTCGCCGTCAATGCTATAATGGGCAATTTAGTGAACTTACTGATACTTCTTATTTCCTTGGTAGCTTCGTAACCATCCATTTCTGGCATCATTATGTCCATTAAAACCATATCAACAGTAGAATTTTCTTTTAGCATTTTAATTGCTACTTTGCCATTTTCAGCTGTAATACACTTCATCCCTACTTCTTCCAAAGCATTCGTTAACGAATAAATATTTCTTATGTCATCGTCTACCACTAATACGCTTTTATTTATTAATACTTCATCTGTTTTGTGAAGCTTACGTATTATAGTTTGTTTTTCTTTTGGTAACCTAGACTCCACTCTATGTAAAAAAAGCATGGTCTCATCGAGTAGGCGCTCATTAGAATCTACAGTTTTAAGTACTACGGTATTGGCAAATTTCATCAGTTGGGCATTTTCATCTTTTGATAATTCTTTACCTGTATAAACAACGATAGGAACTTTGTTTACTTTTATATTGGATTTTATCTTTTCAAGCAATTCAAATCCTGTCATATCAGGTAATCCTAAATCTAAAATTACACAGTCAAAGCCTCCTTCACACATCTTTTCATAAGCCTCCCTTCCGGTATAGGCGGAGAAGCATTTTACATCACCATTCCCTATTAATTCCTTAATGGCTTTATTTTGATTTTCATTATCTTCAACTACAAGAAGTTTCTTGAGTTTTTTGTTTACAAAATATTCTATTTTATCGAATACATTTACCAAATCATCTCTGACAATGGGTTTACGAATAAAATCAAATGCGCCTAATTCCATTACTTCCTTTTTTCTGTCATAACCGGATATGATTTGCACAGGAATATGCCGCAAGTCAGGATCATTCTTTAATTGTTTCAGTACTTCTCCACCATCCATAACTGGCAAATTCATGTCTAGAATAATCGCATCAGGTTTTATATGCCTGGCATAACTCAAACCTACATTCCCTTGAGCAGCTATAATTCCTTTATAGTTTCGCTCTCTTACAAAGTCAAGGAGAACAGTAGAAAACTTGACATCGTCTTCCATTATAAGTATTATTTTATCGTTTTCGCCAATAGTATAACGATCATCTACTACATCTTCTTCTATAAATATATCAGGTTCTTTGTAAGAACTAATTTCATTTTTCTTTTCTTTTATATCTACTTTTTTCTCTGCAGGAATCATAATAGAAGCGTCAAAGTTCAAAGGAAGATACAATACAAATGTACTGCCCTTTCCTTCATCACTATTGATATGAATTTCACCACCTAGAGCATTTGAAAGTTCTCTGCTTATAGATAATCCTAATCCAGTACCTCCGTATTTTCTTTTTGTCGAACCATCTGCTTGCTGGAACGCTTCAAAAATAATAGTCTGTTTCTCCTTAGAAATACCTATTCCATTATCTGAAACAGTAAATGCAACAATGTTTGGCACACTAGTAAGTTTTGGATTTTTAAATTGAATAGTTGC
Organism: Cytophagales bacterium; assembly: GCA_031416415.1. GTDB lineage: Bacteria > Bacteroidota > Bacteroidia > Cytophagales > Cytophagaceae > JANYCO01. Next base: position 24,235 of record JANOTP010000062.1, read on the forward strand.
TTTTTGTTTTTCAATAGACAAGCTTACTCGTCCCTTGTTAGGAGTGAACTTAAAGGCATTAGACAATAAGTTTTTTAAAATTTGATCTAGACGCTGCCGATCTGTAAAAATAGATGTCAATTCGCTTTCGTTTAGATTAATTTTGAAATCAATATCTTTACTTTTTGCAAGTTCTGAAAACATGGAATTTATTTCCGTCTTAATTTCTCCAAAAGGAACTTCCATGATATCTAACTCCATTTTTCCAGATTCAACTTTGGAAAGATCCAATATCTCATTTATAAGTTTAAGTAAATCAGTTCCTGAATTATATATATTTTTTGAAAACTCAACTTCTTTTTCTCCTAGTACCTTATTTTTATTTTCGGTAAGCAATTGAGACAGTATAAGAATACTGTTAAGCGGGGTGCGGAGTTCGTGCGACATATTAGCAAGAAATTCGGATTTATATTTACTCGTAACCTCTAGCTCACGCGCCTTGGTTTCAATATTCATTTTAGCACCTTCAAGTTTTTCTTTTTGTTCCTCCAACAAATTAGCTTTTTCTTCGAGCTCTTCATTTGTTTGCTGAAGCTCTTCTTGCTGTGCCTTTAACTCAGCTTCAGATTTCTCAAGTAATTCTGTTTTTTCGTGTAGCTCTTCGTTTGATTGTTTTAGCTCTTCTTGTTGCGCTTCTAGTTCTTCGGCCTGACGTTGTGTCTCTTCCAATAGTTCTTTTAGTTGTGCTCTAGATTGTGCAGCATTAAAGACAATAGCAAGATTTTCTCCTATCATATTTAAAAACTGCATATCAAGATCCGAAAATGTTCGGCTAGCTCCAATTTCCAAAACTCCTTTTAGCGCACCGTCTTGCAATAAAGGCAGGATGATAATATTTTTAGGAGATATATTTCCTAAGCCTGAGTTGATTTTAATATAATCATCAGGTACTTCTGTAAATATGATTGTCTTCTTCTCTTGTGCTGCCTGCCCTACAAGACCTTCTCCAAGTTTAATAACATTTGCATTTTGCTTTCTAGAATGAAAAGCATAACTACCCGCAAGCGTCAACAATCCATTTTCAAACAAATAAATTACACCTATTTGAGCTTTTAAATACGTGCACAGTTGATCAATTACCGCTTTTGCTACTTCTCCAGCGCCTCGCTCTCCTCTTGTTTTTTCGTTTAATTCAAAATTTCCTGATAACAGCCAATTTTTGTTAGCACTTTCATGTTCCGCTTTTTTTAGTGCCTGAAGGTTGATAGAAATAATAAAGTAAACACCAATAAGCACTGCTCCAATAATTAAAAGAAGAATACTAAAAATTAGATTAAAATTATTTGTATCGGCTTCGCTTGCGGCCCTTCTCGCTTTTAACAAATCGTTTTCGATTTGTATTGCATCGGCAATTGTCTTCCTTATTGCATCCTGAAGTTTTTTCCCCTCACCGGAGGCTACAATTTCTCTTGCTTGTTCAAAATCTTTTTTGCGAATATCTCTGAGATTACTTTGATATTGGAGAATCTCGCTTACTTGATTTTTTAGAATTTCAATATTCTTCTGTTGGGTTATATTGTCAACCGTTAACTTTTGTAATTTATCAATGTGATCAGAAAGACGTTCTGTAGAGCCATTGTATGGTTCAAGAAAAACTTCATTACCAGTAATAACATAACCTCTAATGCCCGTTTCCGCATCTACTGTAGCCGCGAGCGTTTGTTCAAATTCAAACAATACTTCATGAGTATGATTTACCCATTGATTAGTTTCTACAAATTTCGCACTATTTCTAAAAGAAAAAATAGCTACTCCTGCAAGAATAATGGCGCAGGCAATAAACCCTGTGAAAATTTTTTGACTTAAGCTCATTTTCATATTAAAAAATTATTTATACATTTATATATAGAGACCAATTTTTATTCTAATTTATCATTTACCTGATTCAAAAATGAAATCATAAAAACTAGATTACCATAAAATTACCATTCAGACATAAATCTTTAAGGCTTTTTCAATTAGTTAAAATAGTATATTATTGAAGGACAAAAAAGAATTTACAATAGTTCTTTAATTAGTTAGTAAAAACATTAGTATTTTTTTATTAATCAGTACGTATTTATACGTACTGATTAATAATCGTTAAGTACATCTTGTATTCTTTATATTAAAAATTAAGCGACGTGTTAAAAAAAATAACTTATTTAATACAGCTCTACTTTAAAAAATTGTGTTAGCATTATTAGCTACTCCTTAATAAGCATCCTTACCCGTTGTTTCAATTTTTGATTTATCTTTGTATTTGAAAGTGCTACTTTTAAAAGAGCTTTTATTTCTTCGTTTATGTCTTTTATGTCGATCCAATTTATAACTAACTCACTCCAATAAGCACTAACGGAAAGCCCACAAACAAACAACTCTCTTTTTAACTTATATATTTTATCACTTTCAATCTTTCCTCTCATCATGTAATCAAATTGCATTCTGTCTGTTTCTAACACAGTCAACAAAACAAAATAATCTTTTGGTTCTTTTAGAACTGTAAGTCTAGAGGAAGATTCTACTACCATTTGTCCTTGGTTGTCGATTCCTATAGTTCTTGCAGGATTGTCTCCAATTCGGTAAGTATAAATTTTCATCCAGGAATTGCTCATTGCATTGGAGTTTAGCGTTTGGATTGGTTTAACTAATATAATAAATAAAATGTCAGTCTTGCTACTTTAATAATCCAATCCATGATTTACTAAACAATATTATATAGAATATTTAAATAGGTCTATTACTTGCTATAAAAAATAAGAGCCGATTTCTAATTTTCTGTTGACGTGGAGAAATGTTCAAAGAGCAAGAAATTAATAAAATAAATAAAAAAAAGCGGGCTGTAGTAAACTACAGGACCCGCCTTCTACTTATCTACCTTAAAACTATTTATTCAACAATCAATTTTCCAGAATAGAAATTTCCATCCTTACCGATCGCTTTATAAAAATACATACCTCTTGAAATATTAAAGGTCAAACGAATTTCCTTTTGCTCATTTACCTTCTGATTTAATACTACTAGGCCTCCGCTATTCATAAATTGTATTGATACTATATCTTTCTCAAAAACAAAATCAGTATACTCTTTCGCGGGGTTTGGGAAAACATTTCCAGCACTACTAGCTTTCTTATCTATCGTTCCATCTATTAGAAAAGAAATAATATTTGTGGTAGTATTGGTAACGATGGGTTCATTAAAATCAAAATATATTTCCGCTTTATTTTTGATTTCTGTACCTAATGCTAGATTCGCTTTTCTTTTGATTTTAAATGTCACAAAACCATGACTTGCTTTTTCGTTCCTCGCACTATCCGCCAAATTAATATTCTCGAATGCAAATTGGAGAACGCGTTTTTCAAGTTGTTGAAACTTGAATTTATGACTTGCTGAAATGTCTGTTATAGTTGAGATGTCTAAATTTTCTTCCAAAGTATCTCTCACAATTACCAACTCTGCTGGATAGGTTCCCGTATTTTGAAAACGAATTGAATAGGTGAGATCAACTTCTGCTTGGCTGATTTCAGCCCTTGGCGTTACCCTTAAATCGTTTGGATCATAAGAGCCAATAACTGTAAATGGATGATTATCAAAATTATTTAATGGTGAGGGATCAACCGCTCCAATATCGGCGGTTATTGCATGAGTAAAAGTACTTCCCAAAACTACCGTGGCAGGAAGGTGACAACTAATTTTTACGGATCTTACCTCACCTAAAAGTAAGGTAGAATAATTAAAACGTAGTGTTCTTGTTGCAGGATTATAATAATCTGCAGCAGGTACAGAAGATACAAAAGTTTCGAGCGATGAATAAATTACCTCTATAAATCCATCTGAAAAAACTGTCCCATTGTTTTTATAAAAAACAGAATACGTATAATCAAAACCTGGTCTAGGGGGTGAACTTATACTTGGATAAAGCAGTTTTACATCTTCATACAAAGAAGAGGGGTTCATTGCAAAATCTTTATTAGGGTAACTTACACCCCCCGTCGGTATTGTTATAGTGTGAACCTCTCCTACAAGACAGCTTGGAGTCCTAATGTCATCTGCTATTTTATTTAATGTATAAGTATCTGGTAAAACATATCGTATAGAATAATTTCCATCATTCCCAGAAAGAGCATACCAATCTGCGAGGTCATTATTTGGCAATAAAGCCCTTGAATGGACGGTTTCATTCACAATAGGATATTCACCCATATCTTGTACACAATTTCCATTATTGTCTTGAAAAATATTTCCCGAAATATTGGCACCACAATTACCATTAATCCCAATTAGAGTCCAAGCACTAGACTTGCATCCATTTACATCTGTCACCTCAATCGATTTGTAGCCATATCCAATATTACTTATTAAGGGTGTTGTTGCTCCTCCATCCCATTTATAAGTATATGGAGCTACGCCACCAAAGGGATTAGCCAAAACGCTACCACTTATATTATCGCAATCGGTGGGTGTTGAAGTAAATGAGATCTGTACGGGAGAAAAGTTATCTATAAAGACGTTTGACTTTATTACACAATTAATATTGTCTGTAATTTTTACCGAATAATTTCCATATGAAAGCCCAGTTCTTGAAAGTGTTGTAGATCCATCTTCCCACAGCACAGCATAGGGTGCATAGCCGCCAGTAATGTTTATTGTAACAGCCCCAATTGAAGCATCACATACATCTTGGGTAATAGAATTAGTTATTGAAAGACCTGTAGCATTAAGATCTACAAATTCCCATACAGAACCCTTACAGCCATTTGCATCTGTGAAAATAACATTATAATAACCAGACTTCAATGCAGTAGCAGTTGGTGTGACTTGCACAGGCGTAGTATTCCATAAATAAGTATAAGGCGCTATACCACTCGTCGGATTAATAGTTATTGTTCCATTATTTAAGGGGCAGTCTTCAGGAGTTTTTGTATTGTTGGAAGTCAAGGTAAAAAGAACATTTACTTTCTCAGAGCCTATAGTAGAGGAATAGTCAGTTGTAATTGAATTATAAAAGTAGGCTTTGCATCCGTTTGCATCTTGAGCTTCCACTTGCAATGTTGTATTCCCTACTATATTGGTGACTGTTTGAGTTGTAGCACCGGTAGACCAAAGAAACGTAAAAGGAGCAAGACCGCCTTGTACTATAGTTACATTTGCCGTTCCATTTGCTACTTGGCAACTAGCGGAATTGGAGGTTATGTAGGCTTTAATACCATTACTAAGTGTAATCGTATCGATTTTGAAATCATTGTTCGCATCAGTCACTTTTATGGTATAAAATTCTGGAGTAAGCCCAGATACAGAAGCTGTAGTATTAAAGGATATAGCTGAAACTCCTTGTTTCCACTCATAAGTGTAAGGAGCTACTCCTCCCGTAGGAGCTACTGATACCGACCCGTCGCTATTGTTGCAAGTAGGATTGGAAAAGGTTAGGTTAGTTACAATGGCAGATTGTGCCTTTAGTTGACAGGCTAAACAGACAAATGCAAATAGAAAAATTATTTTTTTTGTTTTCATAAAAGGAAAAAAGAGTTAAAAGATTAAAATTCAGCAAAAGTCGCATATAGATTTAAGGCTTTCATGAAAGACAGGGGTACTTGTAAAGCGTTACAACAAAATATTCATTTTACTTTTTTCTTATATATAAAAACCTTTTGTTTTTAAGAGCATTATTAAAAATACGTTGGCAGTAGGAATATTTCACAAGTATATCTACTATTTGACAGCAAGAAAAAAGTTTAACCAAAAAAAGGGCGAAATAAATTTCGCCCTTTTACTATTCTGTTTTTTAATAATTATTCTTTCATTGTCTCTGCACGTGCCTTGTATTTACGAGCATCGTTATATTCTGAAGATTTACTATAATTATCTATTATTTTTCCATAGGCACTCGCTGCACCATCAAAGTCCTTGTTAATTTCATAAGCCATTCCAAGTTTTAATAAATAACGAGGTGTAAAAAACTCGTTTGGCTCATACGCTGAAGCTTTTTCATAATAAGAGATCGCATTATCATTATCTTTTAATTCAATATATGCATCTCCAATTAATGAATACGCTCTCGCCTGAACAAGAAGATCACCTGCATTGAATTTTTTCAAGTACTCAATAGCGTCTTCGTATTTTCCTTTTTTCAAATAAATTGCTCCGATGTAAAAATTACAAAGTGTCGCCGATTTTGAAAAATTATATTCATCCGCAATATCAATGAATCCTCTATTTACTTTGTCGCCATTTAACGCTAAGTCAAAAGAATCGCGTTGAAAATGATTTTCAGCAATAAACATTTCTTTTTGCGCTTCCTCGTCTTGGCTATTTGCTAAGTAAGTATACCCAACAAAACCAGCACCAGCCAATACTATTACACCTAATACTATAAATAAGATCTTTTTGTTTTTATCAAAAAAACTTTCAAAATCAATTTTGGAAGCTGTTTCAGAAGAATTTACTTTAGTTTTTGTATCCTGAACAGGCACCTCGAGCACGTCGGCTGTCTTGTTCTCTTTATTTTTTGCCATTACTATGTATTATAATTATTTGGGTTGCAAAGATATGAAAAATAAAACCGGGAATAAAAGTATTTTTATGTTTAAGCCTTCAAGGGTTAATTTACAACTCTATTGTAAGTCCTTGAAGGCTTATTAACTACTTTTCTCCAAGTTTAATAAGAATTAATCATTGTTGTAGGGATAATCTTCTTGTACGTAAACATCTTTATATGCTTCGTCCGGGGAAGGGTAGGGAGAATCTTCTGCAAACTTCACCGAAGCTTCTACCTCTTCCTTAATTTTTTTGTCAATGGCTTCTAAGTCAGCCTCTGTGGCATATTTATTAGCCAAAATTACGGCCCTAACTTGTTCTATTGGATCTTTCGCCTTGTATTCCTCAAGCTCTTCTTTGGTTCTATATTTGGCAGGATCAGACATTGAATGTCCTTTGTAACGATATGTTCTAAACTCTAATAAAGTAGGTCCGTCTCCTTTTCTAGCTCTTTCTGCAGCTTTTTCTACAGATAAGTGAACTGCTTCACAACTCATTCCGTCCACTGGTTCAGATGGGATATCATATGCTTCGCCTAATGTATACAATTGAGTAACGTTAGAAGTCCTTTTTACGGAAGTACCCATTGCGTATCCGTTGTTTTCAATTACGAAGATAACAGGTAGTTTCCAGGTCATAGCCATGTTAAGTGCTTCGTGAAAAGCTCCTTGACGTACGGCACCATCTCCCATGAAACAGATACAAAGATTTTTAGTTTTATTAAATTTTTCTGCAAAAGCAAGTCCTGCACCTAGCGGAATTTGTCCGCCCACGATACCATGACCACCTATAAAATTAACAGATTTGTCAAAGATGTGCATTGAACCACCTTTCCCTTTCGAGCAACCTGTTATTTTGCCATAAAGCTCTGCCATGATAACATTGGCTGAAGTTCCTAATGCTAGTGGAAATCCATGGTCACGATAGGAAGTAAGCCATTTGTCGTCTTTTTGCAGTGCTGTTACAGCACCTAACGCGCAGGCTTCCTGACCTATATATAAGTGACAAAAGCCTTTGATCTTCTGTTGGCCATACAACTGACCTGACTTTTCTTCAAATTTTCTAATTAAAACCATCTTCTCGTACCAAGTAAGGTAGGTTTCTTTGCTAAATTTGGAAGAGGCATTTACTTTTGCCTTTGGTGTTTCTTTTACGCTTGCCATATATTTCCTATAAAAAGAAGTCAAAAATAAGTAATTTTAATTTAATGTACATCAAAAAGATAAATTTAATAAATTTTAAAAACTATATAGAAACAGATCTAAGCTTTTCTTCGCAAATTAATATTTTCACTGGGCAAAATGGATCGGGCAAAACTAACCTTTTGGATGCTATTTATTGTCTCTCCCTCACTAAGAGCGCTTTTAGCTCTAGTGAAATCAATTCTATAAGACACAACGAAAGCTTTTTCTCTATTTTGGGACAGTTTTATAAAAATGAAAAAGACTTTGCTGTTCAATACGATTTGGCTGGGCAGAAGAAAACCTTTCGTCTCGACAAAAATCCTTATGATAAATTAAGCGAACATATTGGTGCTTTCCCTGTAGTCTTAGTAACTCCAAATGACACCGATGTGATTAGAGAGGGAAGTGAAGAACGGAGAAAGTTTTTCGATGCCATTCTTTCACAATTAGACAACCTATACCTTTCCGAACTAATCCGTCACAACATAATTCTAAAGCAACGCAACAGCCTTTTAAAACAGTTTGCCGAAAGAAATAGTCTGGATAAAGAACTTGTTGACTCTTATGATTTTCAACTGTTGAAATCAGGAAAAACGATCTACGAAAAGCGAAAGGCGTTTATTGAAGAATTCATTCCAATATTTAAAAAACACTATCTTAACCTTTCTCAAGAAAAAGAACTTCCCGAACTCGTTTACGAATCACAGCGTCATGAAATAGATTTCGAACAGCGATTTTTTCAAAATCTAAAAAAGGACATCCTCCTACAACGCACAGGAATGGGCATACATAAAGATGATTATGGATTTATGCTTAGTGGATATGCTGTAAAAGGGTATGGTTCGCAAGGACAACAAAAATCATTTGTCATTGCACTAAAGCTTGCCCATTTTGATATTATTAAACAAAAGAAGGGTCTAAAGCCAATTCTCCTTTTAGATGATATTTTTGACAAACTAGACGATGAACGAATTGGGAAATTAATGGAGATGGTGGCACAGGATGCTTTCGGTCAATTGTTTATAACGGATGCCAGACCAGAACGTACTGAAAAAATATTCGAAAATATTCGTACTGAAATCCGTATCTTTAAGATCGAAAACGGCGTAGTTTCGTCAGAAAAACAGCTTTCATGAAAAAGAATTTTTACAATAAACGAAAGGCAGATATTTCACCTTTAAAAGAAGCCATTGACGAGATGTTGAAGGCTTATAAAATAAAGGGGAAAGTAAACGAAACGCAAATTATCGAATCTTGGGAAAAATTGATGGGGAAATCTATTGCAGCCCGCACTACTGAACTAAAATTTCGTTATAGAAAATTATATATCACCTTAAACTCTGCACCACTACGTCAAGAATTAGCGATGTCTAAATCAAAAATGATAGAGTTGTTAAATAAAGACTTTGCTGAAAAGGTGGTGGAGGATATTATTTTTTTATAAAAGATGCGATTATGCTTAAAGAATTTTAACTACAATTAGAAAAGGCTCTCATAACTATTAGTAAGTAGTTGTGGGAGCCTTTTCTAATACAATTGTTTTATTATTGTCCGTCTACAGGTTTCTCCTCTGTATTTTCCTTGTCGTTTTCATCTTTAGGCTGTTCTTCTGTGCCTTCTTCTTTTGGTACATCTTCACCATTTTCATCTTTTGGAGACTCTTCTTCAGGCATTTCCTCAACAGGCTTAGGCTCTTCTACTTTCTTTTTACGCCACTCTTGGTGTTCTTCCCTTTGTTGATTAGGATCTGCAGGAGCAGTGTTATGTTTCTTTTTCTTCTTAGGTGCGAAAGGGCTGTATTGAACCTTTATCAAAATCTGAGTATATCCGTCTTTTCCTTTGTTAAATGAAACACCATCAAGTTTATCGTTGAACGTGAATGTATGGCTGAATTCTGGAATGATTTGAAGTCTTTGGCTTATTTTATATTCTATTCCTAAGCCCAATGGAAAAACGGGAGTAAGGCCAGAAGTACCTCCAAGTGGAGAAACCACTGCTTTATATTTAATAAACCCTAACCCTGAAGTAATGTATGCCTTTACCTTTTTATTAGTTCTTCTATCTTGTGCTTTTCTAATAATATCCTCTATAAAATAAAGTCTTCCATAAAGATTGATCCCCCAGTTAGAGCCTTTATAAGAAAGCCCAAGAGAATCAACAGATTTACCTCCAAGAGAGAAACGTTGGAATTCAATTCCCAGAACTGTTCTAGGCCATATTTTATAGTTTGCCCCTAAATTAAAAGCAAATCCAGGTGTTCCATAAAACCCTTTTGAAAGATCGCCAGTACCTAAACTAGTTCCTACACCTCCTGTAATAGCAAGTGGACCACGGTAGTAATAAGAGTCAAAAAATCCTGAATAGTCTCTTTTTTTGCTTATGCCCTGACCATTTGCGATATGCAACACGCAAAGCACTAATAAAGCGAAAAGCGAACCTGTTCTTCTAGTTTTATTCATTTTTATTGCTGTTCAATTTTTCAAATATAAATAAATATAAACAAATTTCTATCTTTGTGGTCCATTGAATTGTCCAAATGAGTAAGATCAATTATTATAATTCCCGTTTAAAAACATATTATGAAACGGTATACGTTGTAGCTACTAAAAATTTAAAGCTACGGTACAAAAACTCTGTTTTAGGATTTTTGTGGACCCTTATCAACCCACTATTTCTTTTGCTGATATTTATATTTGTATTTAAACACATTGTAAGCGGCATAGACAGATACCCTCTTTATATAATATCAGGACTGATGTTTTGGAATTTTTTCGTATCTTCTTCGAATCAGATGATTAATAAAATTTTAGAAAGTGGCCCCATCTTAAAATCTATAAACGTACCTCCGGTTATTTTTCCTCTTTCGGCACTTGTTTCAAATTTGGTCAACTTTCTACTCTCGCTAATACCCTTTGTCTCCATTATGATATTTTATGGATTTCGACCTGACTGGAGCACTCTACTTATCATTCCAGCATTGTTACTTTTCACTATTTTTACATTTGGCATTTCTCTTACACTGAGTTGCTTGAATGTATACTTTCGCGACATAGAAATGTTTTGGACTACAATTACTCCAGCCTTGTTTTATGCCACACCTGTTGTGTATAAAGCACCCGCAGAAATAGAGAAAGTAATGATGTTTAATCCTTTTTCTCATTTTATAAACCTTTTTCACGAAATATTATATGCTGGAATTATTCCTAGCAGTAGCATTTGGATAGCATGTATAGCATTATCAACAGCAGCCATTGGCTTAGGCATTTTTGTATATCAGAAACTACGCTCAGGCTTTATCTCTAACTTCTAATTGAATATACCTAATGAAAAAAGAAATAGCTATAGAAGTAAAAGGAATAGAGGTTAGCTTCTTGATACAAAAACAAGGCTTAGGCTCTCTTAAACAATTTTTGCTTTCTTTTGGAAGAAAAAAAATGTTTGAGCGAAAAAAAATTCTTAGGGGAATTGACTTGACTGTTTATAAAGGAGAATGCATAGGATTAATTGGGCACAACGGATCAGGCAAAAGTACTCTACTCCGCACAATAGTTGGCGTAATTCCACTTGAAAAAGGGACAATAAAAGTATATGGCCGGCTTGCTCCCATGATGTCTCTCGGTGCAGGACTAGAGCCGGAATTGTCGGGAGTTGAAAACATTCGACTTATTTGTACGTTGATGGGCATTACTCAAAAAGATATCGACAATTCTATGCAAGAAATTATTGACTTTTCTGAATTAGGAGAGGACATTCATATGCAAGTCAAACGATACTCTTCAGGAATGATGGCACGATTGGCTTTCTCAATGGTTGTAGCAACTAATCCAGAAATATTGATCATAGACGAAGCACTGGCAGTAGGTGACAAAGGTTTTAAAAACAAATGTATGGCCAAAATGGAGGAATTCCGAACCAATGGCACTACAATATTATATGTTTCCCATCAGTTTAGTGAAGTACAAAAACTTTGCAATCGAGTTGTATGGATTAAAAACGGTCTCGTTGAAAAAGAAGGCGATGTAAATGAGATTGGGGATCAATATCTAGCACAGTTTAAACCAGTTTCTAATGAGTAATGATGTACTCAAAACAAAAAACTCTTTTCGTAGCAGGGTAAAAAAAGTTACAGGGCTTTTTACAAAAGTTTTTGTAATTCTCAAATCTCACTATCAGGGAGAAGGGATTGTTCATTTCATATTCTCAAGTACGGGCAAAAAATTAGTTAAAAAATTTTTCACTAAAATTTTTTCCATACTTGTAAACAACAATAAAGAAGAGTTAAAAAAAATAGAAGCCTACACAGACTGGAGAAAGAAAAATGCTCCAACAAATGAAGATTATAGTCAATACAAAATTGAAATTGGAAAATTTTCATACAACCCAAAAATCAGCATTCTTGTACCAGTATATAATACACCATCCAACTTCCTTGACGCTACCATTGGGTCTGTAATTGATCAGGTATATACTAATTGGGAACTTTGTTTGGCAGACGACAATTCTCCATCTGAAGAAACAAAAGCTGTATTAAGAAAATATGAGGCACTTGACGCAAGAATTAAAGTAGCTTATAGAGAAAAGAATGGGCATATTTCTGCCTGCACCAATTCAGCAATTGAGATTTCTACAGGAGAATTTTGTGTCCTATTTGACCATGATGATTTGTTGGCTAAAGAAGCATTATTTGAAATTGTAAAATTTTTAAATGTAAAACCTGAAGCTGATTTCATCTATTCCGACGAAGACAAAACAGATGGAGAGGGGCTATTTATGGAACCTCATTTTAAACCAGATTGGAGCCCAGACAATTTACTTTCTCGAAATTATCCGGGGCACCTTACTACTATGCGCAGTGCCATACTTAAAGAGATTGGCGGCTTTACAATTGGCTTAGAAGGAAGCCAAGATTATGACATCTATCTTAGATTTACTGAAAAAACAAAAAATATTTATCATTTGCCAAAAGTTCTTTATCACTGGCGCATGCATGAGAACTCTGTAGCACTTAATACCTATTCTAAGCCTTATGCTTACATAGCAGGCCAAAAAGCCATACAAGCTGCTATTGCCAGAAGAAATGAGCCTGGTGAGGTTATTATGCATACAGATGAAATGCTAGGCTTCTATACCATTCGTTATAAAATAAAAGAATACAAGAAGGTAAGCATTATTATTCCTGCCAAAAACAAACCTGAATTACTGCGTCAATGTGTAGATTCGATTTTTTCAAAATCTACTTACAAAGATTTTGAAGTACTGGTAATAGACAATGGCAGCACCGATAAAGAATTTATTGAGCTAATAAAAATATATGAAAACAGATACCCTGGTCGTTTTTTGAGGTATGTGCACGACATTCCTTTCAATTTTTCTAAACTAATTAATTTCGGGGCAGAGAAAGCAAAGGGAGATTATTTACTTTTACTAAATAACGACACCAAGGTTATTACCTCAGATTGGATTGAGGCAATGGTAGAACAAGCGCAACGCACCTCTATAGCAGTTGTAGGCGCCAAACTTCTTTTTCCTGACGAAACCATACAACATGCTGGAATTGTTTTTGACGAAAACAATCTTCCGGTTCATATTTTTGCAGGGGATGACAAACACCTTTACAACCTTCAATTAAATGCTATCAATAATTACCCTGCTCTTACAGGAGCATGTATAATGGTCAAAAGAAAAGTTTTTCAGGAACTTGAGGGCTTTGATGAAGATTTCGCAGTAGAATTTAACGATATAGACTTTTGTTTACGAGCAGTTGAAAAAGGATATTTTAATGTATACCTGCCTCATGTCGAACTATACCACTATGAATCAATAAGTAGAGGAAAATCACACGACTCAAAAAAAGGTTTTGAAAAATATTATGAGGAGAAAAACCGTTTCAGCAGGAAAACAAATCCTACCCTTATCCGAAACAATCCCGTAAATGATTATAACTAATCTTTTTTAAAAACAAAACGTATAATGGATGTACGATAACTATTTAAATTAAATATGGCGTCAGAAGGCAAAACCGATTTTAACCAAAATGACACTCTAAAAACAGCTATTGAAGAAAGAAATAAAAAAATAAAGGCGGATTACTTTTTTACAAGTTTCCTCCAAAAAGATGAGGAACTTGAAGCATTAAAAAAACATATTTCCATATTAGAATATAGGCGAGAACGCATAACTTTCAAGAGTCGCTTAAAGAGATTTCTCAAAAAATTTGTGCCCAAATTTATATATACTATTTTAAAAAAGGCACTGAAAATTTCACTGAAAATAGCAGGTTACAAAAGCGAAGTTCCTGGTTTTAAACCAACCTACACTAAAGGTAAAGCATTAAAAAAAATTAAGCTATTTTCTAAACAACCGTTAATTTCAATTTTAATACCGGTTAATAATGTAACTACTAAGTTTCTCCGAGCTGCTGTAAAATCTGTTGAAAACCAATATTACCAAAACTGGGAGTTATGCATTGCATATGATGATTCCACGAATCAAGAAGCTATTGCTTTCTTAAAAAATATACAAAACCCTAAAATAAGAACTACCTATTTAAGTCAAAACGGCAACATCTCAAAAGCTAGTAATGAAGCATTAAAAATTGCTTCGGGCGAATATATCGGACTACTTAATAATAACGACACCCTGGCCTTGGACGCGTTATTTGAAATAGCAGATTGTATTAATGAGCGAAATCCTGATATTATTTATTCGGACGAAGACAAGATCAGCAATACTAGTAAATATTCCTCTCCCATTCACAAACCAGAATTTTCACCCGACCTTCTCACCTCTCAAAATTATATTGGCCATTTTTTAGTAATTAAAAAAGCAATTATAGAATCGGTTGGAGGCTTTGAAGAAGGGCTTGAAGGAGCTCAAGACTATGATTTAATTTTGAAATCTGTAGAAAAAACTAAACTTATTTATCGCATTCCAAAAATTCTATATCATGAACGAATAAGTGAAGACTCTTCTTCTATCGTTAACGCTAAGCCTTATGCACAGGAAGCGATGAGGAAATCTTTAGTTAATTTCACTAAACGAAACCAAATAAATGCAGAGGTACTAGAAGGGAAGGATCCTTATACATTTAGACTAAAAAGAGTCCTTGACGGAACTCCTCTTGTAAGTATCATTATTCCATTTAAGGACCGAAGTGACTTATTGGAGATGTGTATTAATTCAATACTAAAAAAATCGAGTTATAGAAATTTTGAAATAATTGGCGTAAGTAATAATAGTACTGAGGAAAAAACTTTCAATGTTATGAAAATGTTTGAAAGTAATGATAGCAGAATTAAATTTTACGAACTTAATATTGCCTTCAATTATTCTTCTATTAATAACTTTGGGGCACTATTTTGCTCTGGAGAACATTTGATACTCCTTAATAATGATATTGAAATAATCTCAACAGATTGGATTGAAGCCATGCTAGAGCACTCTCAACGTCCAGAAATTGGGATAGTAGGGGCTAAGCTTTATTACCCAGATGACACTATTCAACATGCGGGTGTTATTATTGGCTTAGTAGGAGTAGCGGGCCATTCCCATAGAGGCTATAATCGTCAAAATCCTGGCTACCACTCAAGATTAAATGTAATTCAAAACTACAGCGCATTGACTGGTGCATGTATTATGTTAAAAAGCGATTTGTATAAAAAACTTGGAGGACTGAATCATTCTAAATTAAGTGTTGCCTATAATGATATTGATTTATGTTTAAGGGCTATTGAATTAAATTATTTAAATATTTTTACACCCTACTGCGAAGCCTATCATTACGAATCTATTAGTAGGGGCTGTGACACCGTCCCAGAAAAGCAAAAAAGGTTTCGAGATGAAATCAATTTTATGTTAAAAAGACATGAAAAAACAATTCAAAACATCGATCCCTATTACAATCCAAACTTAACGTTGTCGAATGAAGATTTTTCATTGCGATAACCATTGTTAAAATAAAAAATCTCTAAAAGGATTATTTACTATAAATAGAATTATATGAATAAATGTTTAATGATAGTAGGAATGCACCGTTCGGGTACTTCATTACTTTCCTCTATTCTTCAAAAAGCGGGTTTATTTATAGGTGATGATCTACTGGAAGCCTCAGAAGGAAACGAAAAGGGTCATTTCGAAAATATTGATTTTTATAAATTCCATATGGATGCACTGAAGTCGCATTCTTTAGATCCTGACGGATGGGATTTAAAAACAATATCTACTTTAAATGAAGCGTTGGACAAACAAGCAATTGAAATAATTCAAAAAAATAATAAAAACGAATGGGGGTGGAAAGATCCTCGAACTACCTTGTTTTTGAAGTACTGGGAAAATAAAATTCCTACTATAAAATATATCTTTGTGTATCGAGATCCTTGGGATGTAGCAGACTCTTTATACAGGAGACACAGTGACCCTGCTATAATTTCAGATCCTTCGCATGCTTTTAAAGTTTGGGATTTTTACAATCGTGAAATAATTAATATGTATACTAGCAACAAAGAAAATAGTATTCTTATACATATTGACGATATCACAAAAGATGTAGCAGGATTCATTAACACTATAAATTCCAAATTTGATTTTCACTTAACTACTGATGGGATTAAAGATATTTTTGATAAATCCATATATAAACCTTCTCATGAAAACCTGTTATATAGCTATATAACAGCATTGTCTTTTCCAGAAACTATTGTCACCTTGAATGAGTTAAGGACATTAACAAAAAAAGAGCTTTTTAATTTACAGAAGGCACCAATGGATAAAATACCAGAAGAGACAATTAAACAATTCTTATTTAACTGGCATATTCCATCTCTTCAAAAAATAGAAATAGAAAATTTAACCCATGAAATCGATTCTTGTAATCAAAAAATAAGCCTTCTTACTCAAGAATTAGATTGGATGAAGAAAACCATATTTTGGAAAACAAGAGTGTTCTGGCAAAAATTGAAAGGCAATAAAAATAGTTAATTATATTGTTGTCTAGTTTAAATTATTTTCAACGACAGGGTTTTCAGATTTAATATTTTCTTTTTTTTCTGAAAAAAATATTTTCTGAAAAATTAAGATTAATGCTACACTTACAAAAATTGAAGCATCTGCAAAGTTGAAAATTGGCCATAATGGATAAAACTCACCACCTACACCAGGCACCCACTCTGGAATATAACAATTACAAATATCTACATAAAACATATCGATCACTCTTCCATGAAACCATGGGGTTAACGCATCGTCGGTAACCAAGCCCAAAAATTTACCATAAAAGGTACTGTCTACTACATTGCCCATTGCGCCACCCAAAATACCTGCTACACACCATAAAAGACCTTGGTGCATACCCTTCTTAGCCATTGTATATAGGTAATAGCCAATCCCGACCATAGCACACAAACGAAAAACACTTAGGAAAATTTTTCCGTATTTTCCTCCAAACTCAATGCCACCAGCCATTCCAGGGTTCGTAATATAATGCAACTTTAACCAATCGCCAAGCACTACTATTTCGTCTCCTTCGTAATCAAATCTCTTGAAAACTGCTATCTTAATTATTTGATCGACCAGTATAAGGCCAATAGTAAGAAGGTAATATTTTGTGTATTTCATCTTTTATAATATTGAGTCGTTAGTATTGAGTCATGAGCTTATTTTTTTAGACTAACTACTAATTTCTATGTTTAACAACAATTCGAATTCGTCCATTTCAACTGTCTTACCATTTTGAATAGTGTCTTCTAGTTTCAAACTTAATGCTTGCGTTTCGTTGCAAATATATTCATTGTTTGCAGTAAGCGCAGCATCAATAAGTTCGTTTTTTTTCTGAACGGTAATTTTTATTTTATCCATCACATCCAGTCCCATATCTTTCCTAAGATTCTGTACTCGATTGACCATTTCACGGGCTATACCTTCTTTCTTAAGCTCATCGTTGATTGTAATATCGAGTGCTACAGTTACTCCTCCCTCGCTAGCCACTAACCAGCCCGGAATGTCTTCGGATAAAATTTCAACATCTTCAAGTGTAATGTTTGCATCTGTTCCATCCGCCAATTTAATAGCATACGTTTTATCCTTTTCTATTTTACGAATATCATCTTTTGTAAAGGCAGATATAACAGCACCTACTTCTTTTAATTTTGCACCAAACTCCTTTCCAAGTTTTTTAAAATTAGGTTTGATTTTTTTTACTAATACATCAGAAGTATCGTCAATATATTCTATTTTTTTGATGTTTACCTCAGAAAGTATAAGGTCCTCTAAAGATTGGATTTGAGCTCTGGTTTTTTCATTTAAAACTGGTATCAATACTCTTAATAAAGGCTGACGCACTTTTATTACATTCATCTTTCTTATTGAATGTATTAGCGTTGTTATCTTTTGCGCCAAAAACATCTTCTCTTCCAAATCAACATTTATAGCAGACTCCTCGACTTTCGGAAAGTTAGATAAGTGTATAGAGGCTACTTTTTCTTTACCACTAGTTTTGTTAAGATCAAGAAACAATTGTTCTGAGAAAAACGGCGCTAAGGGAGAAGATAGTTTAGCTACCACTTCTAGACAAGTATATAACGTTTGATAAGCAGCTATTTTATCTTCGTTGTATTCACCTTTCCAGAATCTTTTTCTATTAAGGCGTACGTACCAATTGCTCAAGTCATCGCAGACAAAATCTTCTATGGCACGAGCCGCTTTAGTAGGTTCATAATCATCATAAGCTTCGTCTACAAATTTGACAAGAGAATTTAGCTTCGAGATTACCCAACGATCGCTTTCCGTTCTTTTATTTAAAGGCACTTCTACTTCTGCAAAACTAAAATTATCAAGATTCGCATACAAAGCAAAAAAGTTATAGGTATTGTAAAGCGTACCAAAGAATTTTCGTTGTACTTCAGCTATTCCTTCAAGATTAAATTTAAGATTGTCCCATGGCTGTGCATTACTGATCATATACCAACGTGTAGCATCAGGGCCATATTTATCTATTGTCTCAAATGGGTTTATAACATTCCCTTTTCTTTTCGACATTTTTTCTCCAACCTTATCCAAAACAAGGCCAGTAGAAACTACATTTTTAAAGGCAATTTTATCAAACAACATTCCAGCAATGGCGTGCAGTGTAAAAAACCACCCTCTAGTCTGATCAACTCCTTCAGAAATAAAATCTGCAGGAAATGATTTTTCAAAAATATCTTTGTTTTCAAACGGGTAATGCCACTGTGCATAAGGCATAGCACCCGAATCAAACCAAACGTCTATTAAGTCTGTTTCACGAAACATTGCTTTCCCCAAATCAGAAACCAACACAATATTGTCTACATAGGGACGGTGCAAATCTGTTAATCCTGAGTCTTGAGTCTTGAGTAAAAATTCTTTTACTTCTTTTTCATTCTCACTACTCAATCCTAATGACTCAATACTAGTTAATGTTTTTTTGATTTCTCCTGAAAGTTCTTCTAACGAACCAATACATTTTTCTTCTGATCCATCCTCTGTTCTCCATATAGGCAGTGGTGTTCCCCAATATCTAGAGCGAGAAAGATTCCAATCGACAAGATTATCTAACCAATTTCCAAAACGACCACTTCCTGTAGATTCAGGTTTCCAATTGATTGTTTTATTCAATTCTGAAAGTCTTCCTTTTACTGCAGTAGTTTTGATAAACCAAGCATCTAGAGGGTAATACAATACCGGCTTATCCGTTCTCCAGCAATGCGGGTAGGTGTGTTCGTATTTCTCTACTTTAAATGCTTTATTTTCAAGTTTTAATTTAAGTGCAATTCTTTCGTCCACACTCATATATTTATCGAGCTTGGAAACTATTCCTTTGCTAATAAGCGTTTGCTGCTGCTTAACAAGCTCCTCTGCTTTTTCCGAATCGTTGAGATAATCTTCTTTTACATATTCGCCACCAAGACCAAACACTTCGTCGTTTACTTCTTTCACAAAACGTCCACGCCTATCAACTAATGGCATGTCATTATCTGCCTCATCTTTTACCATGATGGCGGGGATCCCTGCTTGCTTAGCAACACGATAATCGTCTGCACCAAAAGTAGGGGCAATGTGTACGATACCAGTACCATCTTCTGTACTTACAAAATCACCTGAAATTACTCGAAATGCAGGTGTAGAAGGGGTTACGTAAGGCATTAATTGTTCGTATTCGATACCAACTAGAGCTTTTCCTTTGTATTCAGAAAGTATTGTCCATGGTATAACTTTGTCTCCATTTTTAAAGGCTTCAAAGTCTCCGTCTTTACCTTTTTCACTAAAATATTTACCTAGAAGGGCTTTTGCTAAAATTACGTTGACAGGTAAAAAGGTATAGGGGTTAAAAGATTTTACCAAAACATAATCAATGTTTTCACCAACTGCTAACGCTGAGTTAGAAGGAAGCGTCCAAGGCGTAGTCGTCCAGGCTAAGAAGTATAAATCTCCTTCCAAACCTTCAACTTTGAATTTTAAATTTTTAACTTTGAATTGCGCCACCACAGTAGTATCTCTAACATCTCTATAAGTGCCAGGCTGATTCAATTCATGCGAGCTAAGACCAGTTCCTGCCGCAGGAGAATAGGGTTGAATGGTATATCCTTTGTATAAAAGATCTTTTTTGTAAAGTTCCTTCAACAAATACCAACAGGTTTCTATATAATTATTTTCAAAAGTGATGTATGGATTTTCCAGATCTACCCAGTAGCCCATTTTCACAGTAAGCTCATCCCATTCTGACTTGAAACGCATTACCGTTTCGCGGCATTTTTTATTGTATTCGGCAACGGAAATTTTCTTTCCGATGTCCTCTTTTGTAATTCCTAACTCTTTCTCTACCTGCAATTCTACTGGCAAACCATGAGTATCCCAACCACCTTTACGTTTTACCTGAAATCCTTTAAGTGTTTTGTAACGACAAAAAATATCTTTTACCGTTCTCGCCATTACGTGGTGTATACCAGGCGTACCATTGGCAGAAGGCGGACCTTCATAAAATGTAAACGACGGATTCCCTTCACGAGTAGTAATAGACTGATCGAAAATTGTATTTTTTTCCCAATACTCTAATACAGATTTACCTACACCTGGCAGGTCCAAACCTTTGTATTCCTGATACTTTTTGCTCACAACAATTCTAAATTAAGAGGTGCAAATTTACAATTATTATTGGGAAAAAATAAATGAATTAACTGTTTGAATATTATATAGTTGCCATTATATTACCTCATTGACAAGCTTATCTTAAGAATTCCATTCAAACTTAACGGAATGGGCTTCAAATGCTTTATCACGTTAATAAAAGCTGGATAAATAAACTATTTTAATAAAAAAATTATTTTTTCTAATTAACTTGTTCTAATATATTAAGGAGTATTTACCTAATCTAATTACACTTTTTACTAAACAAAGATATTTACATTCTATTATGAACTATAAACTTTTAGGAAAATCTGGTTTAAAGGTATCTGAGCTATGCTTAGGAACTATGGGCTTTGGTAAAGAGTGGGCTTGGGGAGCCGACAAAGAAACAAGTTTCAAAATACTTGACACTTACACGAATGCTGGAGGAAATTTTCTAGATACCGCCAACCGTTACACCGAAGGGACTAGCGAAAAAATAATTGGCGAGTACATTAAAAATAACCGCGACCATTATGTAGTGGCTACTAAATATACGTTACACGACAATCAAACAAACGTAAATGCTTCGGGCAATAATCGCAAAAACATGATGCGAAGTGTGGAAGAAAGTCTTAAAAGATTGGACACAGATTTTATAGATTTATTTTACCTACACATCTGGGACCAACTAACGCCTATAGACGAAGTAATGCGCGGGCTAGACGATTTAGTAAAACAAGGAAAGGTAAACTATATTGGTATCAGTGACACACCTGCATGGGTGATTAGTCGTGCCAATACAATGGCAGAACTAATGGGCTGGAGCCGTTTTGTAGCTTTGCAAATCGAATATAGCCTCCTTCAGCGTACACCAGAAAGAGAACTAATTCCTATGGCAAAAGAGTTTGGTTTAACTATAACACCTTGGGCACCCCTTGCCGGAGGAGCGCTTACAGGAAAATACTTAAAAGGTGACAAAGGGAGACTTACCGAATCAAGTAAACGACTCAATGAGAACAGTACCGCTATTGCAAAAGCGGTAGTAGAAATTAGTCAAGAATTGAATGTTCCTGCTGCTCATGTAGCACTTAAATGGACTACCTTACAAGGATTTTCATCTATTCCAATTGTAGGTGCAACTAAGATTTCTCAGGTGGAAGAAAACCTAAAAGCATTAGACGTTACACTTACTAATACACATCTAAAAAAATTAGATGAGGTGAGCAAAATCGAACTTGGCTTCCCAGGTGATTTCTTTAAAGAAGAAGGTGTAAAAAATGTTACTTATGGTGGGTTTTATGATAAAATTGAGCAACATAACGTTTAATACTTTCTAACGATCTTCTTATTTATCCAGAACGTATTCGGCATCTTTCGGGCAAATATTGCCACCATTGCAGTGGCTATGAACCTTTACTTTATCAGCATATCCAGTAGTAATAACTAGTGTACATTTATAATTATCCCCTGCAAAACGGTAGGTTGGTAGTCCAGTGCCATCTTTTTGCACTTCAATATCAGCACCTCTTTTATAAAATTGATTGGTTGCAACTCCTTTCATTTGTGCTTCACAGGTCATTTTATAATCTTCAGGATAAAATAAATAACTATACGTTGAATCGCTAATTTTTTTTAATAATAAAAATTCAGGATAGCCATCCCCATCAGTTTTGTATACTGCATCGTATTGATCTTTCGGCATCTTAGAGCCACCACAAGCTACAAGTACCGTTAATAGTAGAAATCCAATTTTTTTCATTTTGCAAATGTTACCTTTAAAGCTATAAAGTAATATTGGCAAGAAATAATTTATTAAACAAGATGATAAAACGATTTATGCCTTCAAGAAATAGCTGTTTTAAAATTTATCTCTTGTATTCGTTTAAAATTAAAGCTACTTTTAATTTTAAAAATCTTAACAAATAACGCTATAAAATGAAAAAACTACTCCCAATAGCTACAGTAATACTATTGCTAGCTACCTCATGCTCTAAAAATAGAGATTGTGTTTGCACCTATAAAGATGTTACTGGTGCAACGGTGACGCTCGAAGCCTCTACTATTGAAGGTTCGAAAAGCGCTGCGAAAAAAGCTTGCGAAAAAAATGATGATGAGTGGGCAGACGTCAATGGATCTTGCACCTTACAATAATTGTTTTACTAAATTAAAAAAATCAAAAATGAAAAATCTTTCTATAAAAACTATTGTTTTAGTTATTGCTATGGCTACAACAATTATGTCTTGTAAAAAACTTGATGGTCCAGAGCCTGATACTAGACAATTTCTTACTGCTAAATCATGGGACGCAGTATCAGTTCAAGATCCATCTACTGGCATGATCATGCCAGTAAATTCTGCTAACTGTAATGGACTTGTCTTTCAATTTGCCAATAATGGTATATTTTATGAGGGAAATGGCTGTGATATACCAAGTCAAACAGATACATGGGTAATAACAGATAAGACTATCTCTTTTCCAGACGCCAGTCAATATGTTATTACAACAATTGATGCTTCAACTCTGATTGTAAAATCAGATAGTGATGAGGCTATTTTTACATTTACCAGTAAATAATTAATGAAATAAAATGGCAATGTAAAATATACATTGCCATTTTATTTCATTAAAAGAATTTTTATTTCAAATAGGCTGTTCCATTCTACAGTTTATTCACCGCATTTATCTCTTGCACTATAGCAGAAACCTCCGATAATAAATCAACGTTTTTTTCTATTCCATTACCTACTACAATAACATCAGCTCCTGCCATTAAAATAGTATATGCTTTTTCACTGGTATTGATTCCTCCACCTACTAGTATTGGAACCTCAACTGATTTTCGCACCGCTCGAATCATCTCCTTAGAAACCGGGGTTAATGCACCACTGCCTCCGTCAAGATAAATAAGACTTAATCCAAGCATTTCGCCTGCCATTGCTGTGCATGCTGCTATTGCTGGCTTGTCGTGGGGAAGGGGAGTAGTATTGCTGATATAAGAAGCGGTAGTTTGGCGTCCACTTTCAACTAGCATATAACCAGTAGAGAGAATTTCTAAACCACTTAATTTCAAAATAGGTGCTGCTATTACATGTTGACCTATTAAAGCATCAGCATTGCGACCAGATATAAGCGAAAGGAGAAGTATTGCATCTGCCTCTTTACAGATTTGATTGTTACTACCAGGAAAAATAATTACAGGAATTTTTGACTCTGCTTTAATAATAGTAATCACTTTAGAAAGACTGTCGTCCGTAAGTAAGCTCCCTCCTACAAAAAAGTAGTCAATCTTATTTTCTATTCCAAGCCTTACCATCTTTTTACAAGTCGCCTCATCCAGTTTATCTGGGTCTAATAAAACGGCAAAGGATTTTAGCCCTTTTGATTTTCTTTCCTGTAAGGAATGGTAAATTGGTTTCATCTATTAATATAAGAATCAAATATAATTAATTATTCCCTTCTTAGGATTTCAATGCTTTAATTAATATTGATTTTAACGAAAAGGTAAGCCTGGTATATACTTAGTTACTTTGTCTGAATTGAGTACAATGTTTAGATTAGCGCCAACTATTGGGTTCACACTGTTTACTTTAGTATATATGTTATTACCAGCAACATCAGAAGTACCAATAGGATAATAATATTCCGTCTCTCGCATAGCAAACAAGCCAATATATAGATTTTTGGTTATTCCATAAAAAACATCAGCTCTCATTTTAGTAAAATCAATTTTGCGATCTTTATAGATATCAAACTCCAAATTTGAGTTAAGCACAATTTTATAGGACAACATAATCCCAAGGGGTTTTTTAAACACATCAAAATCCTTATATAAAGCAACGCCAAGACCAACTTGCAAATCTTTCTTTGTGTCAAAAAATGCATAATTGAAATGATGAATATATTCTAGGGATAATTCTTTTATGAATTGAACCGAACCAATTTTCCCTCTATGGGTGGCATTTGCTTTTATAGTCGCCATATTCAATTCAGTCTCATAGGCAAATCTATGAGAAAGGGATGCACCTACATACCATTTCCCCCCAGCATTCATTTCCAAGCCAAGTCTATTGTATATTCTGGTACTATTAGTAATTCTGTATCGATACTCCTTATTAAAATTATAATCCAAACTATAAAATACACAGCTGTTTTCTTTAAAATAGTATTCGCCTTTCAATCCTGTAAGTAAAATTGCATTATTATAGTCTTTAATTATTGGGGCGTCTGCAGGCTTGTCTTGAGCATTTATTTCGACTAAACGCAACAAGAAAAATAATAGTGTAGCAATTAAAGAGATGTTATTCTTCATAATAAACTAAATAAAGCAACTTTTTTAGTACGAACAAAGGTATGGACAAAAAAAAACACGAGACTAAATGATCTCGTGTAGTATTTAAAGTCGGATTTGAACCGACTTATTCTCTCAAAATTAAGAAAGAAGAGAGCTTACGAACGTAGTCGTAGAATCAGCTGGTTTAGCAGCCGCTTTCTTCTTAACTACTTTTTTTTTAGCTACTGGTTTCTTAGCAGCTACTTTTTTAGCAGCTACTGGTTTTTTAGCAGCTACTTTTTTCTTAGCTACTGGTTTCTTAGCAGCTACTTTTTTCTTAGCTACTGGTTTTTTAGCAGCTACTTTTTTCTTAGCTACTGGTTTCTTAGCAGCTACTTTTTTCTTAGCTACTGGTTTCTTAGCAGCTACTTTTTTCTTAGCTACTGGTTTTTTAGCAGCTACTGGTTTTTTAGCAGCTACTTTTTTCTTAGCTACTACTTTCTTTTTAGCTGCTGGTTTTTTAGCGGCTACTTTTTTGGTCGGCTTTTTTGCTGTTGCCATGTGATCCTCCTTTTTTTAAATTGTTAAACTAACTTTAATTAATAAACTAAAAGCACTTCAATAATATAGTTTTTTTTTATAAGTTCCAAATATTCCGATGATTGAATTTTAATCAAGGCCTTATTTTCAACCCCACCAAGTCCTTATTTTCAGCACCCTTACACCCAATTTGTATTCCATTTTTTCACAATAAAAAAACACGACACTCTGTACGCCTTTGTTTTTGGGAAGTACAGAGTGTCGTGTTTTTTAAGACAAAAAAAACGTGTCAAATTAACGTTGTCTTAAAACGCAATTTTTAGTCAAAAAATATTTTTCAACATTTTTAAAATATTTTTTAAAATTCGACCTCAATTTGATTTCTTAAGAGATCTTCCATCGTTTCACGTTTACGAATCAACACTGCTTTGCCATCTAAAATCATTACTTCAGCAGGTCTAAATCTTGAATTATAATTTGAACTCATACTAAAACCATAAGCTCCAGCATTGCGAAGGCAGACGACATCTCCTTCTCTCACCTCGTTCATCTCTATGTCCGTTCCAAAAGTATCTGTTTCACAAATATACCCTACCACATCATATGTTTTCATTAAGCCATGTGGCGTTGATACATTAAAGATGCTATGATAGGCATCGTACATCATAGGGCGTATTAAATGATTCAACCCTGAGTTTACTCCTACAAAAGTACATGCTGGCGTTTCTTTCACCACATTTACACTAGTAAAAAGAAAACCGCTCTCGCTTACCAAATATTTCCCTGGTTCAAACCATATTTCTAGTTCTCTTCCATATCGTTTACAGAAAGAGCTAAAGGCGTCTTTCATTTTTCTACCCAAGTCTTCAACGTCTGTAGTATAATCGCCCTCTTTATAAGCTACTTTAAATCCACTACCGAAGTCTAAAAATTTCAACTCCGTAAACATCATAGCGACTTGAAAAACAACTTCTGCCGCTTGAACAAAGGCGTCTGCACTTTTGAAATCGGAGCCACTATGAACATGGACACCTGATATGTCTAATTTATACTGGTCGGTAAGCGTGTAAACTTGTGTAATTTGATCTATTGAAATTCCGAATTTGGAGCGTTTATGACCAGTCATGATTTTTTTATTGCCGCCAGCATCGATATGGGGGTTAATCCGAATACAGATGGGATAACTACTTCCAAACTCTTGTCCAAATTTTTCTAGAAAAGGAAGATTGTCAATATTAACGGTTACCCTAAGCGAGACGGCTTCTCTGATCTCTTCGAAGTCCGAGCAATTTGGCGTAAACATTATATTGTCAGGAAGAAATCCTGCCATTAACGCTAGCTTAATTTCTTGGACAGATACTACATCTGCACCAGCACCGGCATTTCTAAGCACCTTCAGTACCGCTTGATTGGTAAGCGCCTTTGCAGCATATTTAATCCGTACATTAACACCTTCAAAAGCTTTTTTAAGATTTTGATATTGTGAAACTATCTTTCCTGCATCATATACATACAGTGGAGTGCCATATTCAGCACAAACATCCAGCACATTTATACCCTGGATCTGATATTGATCGTTTACTAATTGCATATTACTAGTGTACCCATTTATATATAGTGTCGCAAGTTACATTGTTTTTATCTTGTTAGAAAAATAATTTTCTGGTCGCTTCCATTTGCTCTTTTAATAAATATTTTATTATATTTGAATCATAGAGTAAATAAATGAGCAATTATAGAGTATATAGAAGTTGGTGGTGGCACATAAACTAAACGTTTTTGTGAACTTGTCCTATATATAATTAACAACTATAAACATTAATATTAAGGCTTGCTGTTCACGGCAGGCCTTTTTTAATTTTAATAACACTATGAAGAAATACAAATTAAAAACCAATTACAGGAAAATACTAGCCGATACCATTACGCCTGTTAGCATTTATTTAAAGCTACGTGATAAATATCCAAACAGCATATTATTAGAAAGTTCAGACTACCACGGCAACGAAGACATCTATTCTTATATATGTTGCAAGCCAATTGCAAGCTTAAAAGTAGAAAACGGAACCTTACAATTAAATTATCCTGACAACACTCAGATTAATAAAAAAATAGTTCCTGAGTTGAACGTGACGGAAGAAATCGGAGCTTTTTCCCAGTCCTTTCAAGCAGATAAACTTGGTTTCCCCTTTATTACGGGAGGCATCTTTGGCTATTGCTCATATGACGCGGTTCGCTATTTTGAAGAAATTGAAATTGACACCTTCCCTTCCGACTATCGAAAGATACCTGATATACTTTATCATGTATACCGCTATATAATTGTTTTCAACCATTTCAATAATGAAGTATTTATAATAGAAAATGGCTATGGTGAAGATAAAGAGAGTGACGTTGATAAAATAGAGGGCTATATTAGGAAAAGAGATTTTGCAACCTATCAATTTAATTTGATAGACCGAGAAGAATCTAATTTTACTGACAATGAATTTCTTAGCGTACTTCAAAAAGGAGTGGGTCATTGCCTTCGAGGTGACGTTTTTCAAATTGTACTCTCTAGAAGATTCTCTCGTCAATATAATGGTGATGATTTTAATGTATATAGAAGTCTACGCTCTATTAATCCTTCTCCCTACCTTTTTTATTTCGACTACGGAAGTTTTCGGATTTTCGGTTCTTCGCCTGAAGCACAGATAGTAGTAAAAAATGGAAAATCTACTATTTACCCTATAGCTGGTACCTTCCGGCGTACAGGTGATGATAGTAAAGATTACGATTTGGCTAAAGAATTATTGAATGACCCAAAAGAAAATGCAGAGCATATAATGTTGGTAGATCTTGCTCGTAACGATCTAAGCCGTCATTGTGAAAATGTAAAAGTCGAAACCTTGAAAGAGGTCCAATATTATTCTCATGTAATACATCTTGTTTCAAAAGTTACCGGTGAGATGATCGAAAAAGAAAATTTTGCCAAAATTGTGGGTGATACCTTTCCTGCTGGTACACTTTCTGGTGCGCCCAAACATAATGCCATGCAAATTATAAATAGATTAGAGCATGGCAATCGTGGTTTTTATGGAGGTTGCATTGGTTATATGGGTTTTAATGGAGAGTTTAATAGTGCTATCATGATCCGTTCTATTCTTAGCAAAGACAATGTGCTTTATTACCAAGCAGGAGCTGGCGTAGTGGCACTTTCATCTATTGAAAGCGAACTTCAAGAAGTAAATAATAAATTGGCCGCTTTAAAAAAGGCTATTATTGAGGCAGAAAAAATCAATTAAAAAAATGGAAAAAATATTAATAATCGACAATTACGATTCCTTTACTTATAACCTTGTACATATAGTTAAGAAACTAGGGTATGAAATTGACGTCTTTCGAAACGATAAAATAAGTATTGAAGAGGTAGGCAACTATAAAAAAATCATGCTTTCCCCTGGACCAGGAATTCCTTCCGAAGCTGGTATCCTTCAAGAAGTGGTAAAGACGTATGCGTCTACTAAAAGCATTTTTGGCGTTTGCTTAGGGCAACAATGTATCGGTGAAGTATTTGGTGGAAAACTAACAAACCTAGACAAAGTTTTTCATGGAATTGCAACACCTATAAAACTTACCAATAGCAAAGATCCACTATTATTTAAAGGGCTTCCAGATAGTTTCTTAGTGGGTCGCTACCATTCATGGGTAGTTGATACATCAGGCTTCCCCGAAGACCAACTAGAAATAACGGCCGTAGATGATTCAGGAAAAATAATGGCTTTAAAACACAAATTTTTTGACGTGCGTGGCGTACAATTTCATCCCGAATCTATCTTAACAGAATATGGGGAGATGATTGTAGAAAACTGGCTAAAAAATTAATGAACAAGGAACACAAAACAGAAAATAAAATTTAATTATTAAAATTTTCCCTCTTTTGTGTTCCCTGTTTACTCTTTACTTATTTGGCTGAGGAGTAATACGCAAATAAGGTTTTACTTTTTTAAACCCTTTTGGAAATTTAGTTATTGCCTCATCGTCTTTTATAGAAGGGATAATTACAACATCTTGTCCATCCTTCCAATCGGCAGGAGTAGCCACACCGAAGTTGGCCGTCAACTGAAGAGAATCTATTACTCTAAGAAGTTCTTCAAAATTCCTTCCTGTAGATGCAGGGTAAGAAATCATTAGTTTTATTTTCTTGTCAGCACCGATTATAAAAACGGAACGGACCGTAAACCTATCAGAAGCATTAGGGTGAATCATATCGTATAGATGAGCCACTTTTGCTTCAGGATCTGCTATGATTGGAAAATCTACAGTACACGATTGTGTTTCATTTATATCTTTTATCCAACCTTGATGTGATTCTACCCCGTCTACACTGATCGCTATTACTTTTACATTTCTCTTTGCAAATTCACCTTTTAAGTTTGCTAGTCTTCCTAATTCTGTTGTACAAACAGGCGTATAGTCTGCAGGGTGAGAAAATAAAACACCCCAACTCGTACCAAGCCAGTTGTGAAAACTAATGTTGCCTTCGGTAGTTTCAGTCGTGAAATCCGGAGCGATATCGCCTAATCTTAATGACATATATTTATTTATTTTAGTTTACTATTGAATGTTTGTCTCTTGTAAAGTTATAAATTGATTTCATATTACAAAAGTTCCCCTATAAAACTAGTAGAGAATTTGCACTATTTATATAAATTGTAACAATACATTGATTTTCAGCGATATATCTGCTTGTAAAATTTAATATTTAAAACAATAAATTACCGGATGTGTCTTTCACTTATACTTTAATTCCTGTCAGGTCAAAACAAAGACATAGAATTTTATAGGGAAAGCCCTGGGTGTCGCAGACAGATTTATAACTAGTTCTTAAATTAATTTTATTCCCTTCTTTCCCAACTCTTGGATATTGTTCCGCTAAAAGGTCACCAGATCTCATATTATACCATAAATCTTGGCATTCGGATGTTTCTAAAAATTCAGGAGCAAAAAACATTTTATAATGTTTGCCTACCACTTCGTTTTCTTTGTAGCCCGTTATAGAAAGAAAATAATTGTTTACAGAAATAATAGTACCACTTATTTTAAGCTCTAACATTCCTATTTCTGACTCTTCCAGTGCTGACACTTTTTCCTCTATTTCCGTATTTTTCTTTTTCAATTCTTCTTGCACTCTATGAAAATCTTCTTGTGTAGCCTGCAACTCTTCAAGGTTTTGACGCATTTCCTCTTCTTGTGCTTTTAATTCTTCCGCTCTAATATGGGATTCTTCCAAAAGCACTTTTGTCCGTTCATTTACTTTTGTTCCAGACATTGTAGCCGCAATACTATCAGACATTTTACCTATAAAGTCAAGCTCGAAACTTTCCAATTTTTTAAAAAAAGCTAACTCAAGTACTCCAATCACATTTTCATTTATCATTAGAGGTCTAAAGCAGATACTTGATGGCAGTGCAGCTCCAAGCCCCGAAGTTATATTGAAATAAGATTTTGGAACTTCCGTAATATAAATAACATCTTTCTCTTCTAGGCATTGCCCTACAAGACCTTCTCCTTTTAGTATTTTTTTGTCAAAATATTTTTTTTTGTCATAAGCATAACACGCAGCCATTTTTAAATAAGGCTCACCCTCATCTAAAATGTGTTCAAATAATATTCCTTGATTAGCCCCAAGATATTTTACTGTAAAACGCATGATTTGATCATATAATTCTTCCGAAGTAAGGTGTAGCTGTCTTAAAATATCGCTCAACTCTGCAATTCCTATATTAGACCAATTACGCTTTCGCTCTTCCTCTGAATGTTTCTGAAGATTTTCACGCATACTAAGTAACGCATTTCCTAAGCCATCATTTTTTGAGGCAGCATCAAATATAGAATTGTAATTCCCTTTTCCTATTTCATTTGCAAAAACAGTTTTACTAGAAATGTCTTCAATCATTTCATTTAAAGCTAACTGCATAGCACCAATCTCATCTTTTCTTTTCACTTCAACAATTTCAATATCCTCGCCCTCTTTCATTTTATTTAATACAGCTTGAATCATTTTTACTGGACCCGCAATTTGAAGTTGGTTTACAAAAAAGCTAACAATTCCAACTATTAATAAAAGTATCAACCCAACAGAAGAAACGACCAAAATGACAAACGTGGAAGTTTCCTTTTGCTGCTCGTACAATTTAAGATTTACATTTAAAAGTGTGGTTTCTTTATTAATTCTGAGGGCATCTTCTTTTATGTTTTTGTGAAACTGAGCAAAGGCATCTTTAGCTAGACTATCTGACGCTCTAATATTACCTATTTCTATAAAAATCACTACTGTAAAAACGAAAAAAAACACAGCCAAAACACTATATCCAACGGTTGATTTCCCAGATATGCTGAGCTTATTAATTAATTTGAAAGACATTTAAGTAACGTATTTTTTAAATAAGGAGTATACCAAAACAGCCCTTTGATAGGCTAAAACAATCACAAATAGCTTGTACGTTTTCACAAAAAATAAGTTCTAAATAAAATTTCATACAAAATTCAGAAGCTAAGAATAGTTTTAGTAGCTATAAAGTGACGTATAGAAATATTTATTTACAACTAATAGTCAGATCAGTTTCTAAGACAATAGAAGTCCTTATTTCAATAGTACTTTTATTGATTTTTTCGGAAGAGCAGGTTCCCTTTGAAGCGCTGAAAGTATAATGTGAGTACTTTTTCAGGTCAACGGAATAATTTCCATTTACATCCGATTTAATTTGACGTGTGGTTTTCTCTATATTATTTTTTACAAAAATTATAGCATTAGGAACGATCAACCCTGTTACATCCGTTACTTTACCATTTGCAGTGATGGTAATTATTTCATCGTGATGGGTTCCACTTCCATCCAACTCTAGTTGTATCTTAATTACACTTACTTGATGCCTATCAAGTAAAGTATCGGGTATCTCAATCAAAAGAGGTTTATATCCTTTTCTATAAACATACATTTTATGCTCGGCCGTCCTATCCTGTACGTGTAAGGTATAAGTACCGCCAATAACTGTGACCGAGCTGTCGACCTTTGCATCTTCTGTTTCGAGTAAAATTTTTGTATTATTAAGAACTTCAGTAGTGCCTTTTTTATATACAACACCTTTAATAAGTGAAGTATATGTTTTATTGAAAGTTGAAATCACATGCTCGCCACTAGAGGAAACCGCTGGGCCATTTGAATTGGCAGATATATGAGACGCATGATGCCTATGATGATGTTTTCCATCCAACGTCACTGTATCTTTTTTATGATGATGATTATGCGTTGGTTCAGGTTTTTTTACTACATCAGCTTTGGCAATAGCATCGGTTGATGGAGTAGGCTTATTGGCTTTTTCTTTTTTATTAATATTAAAAGACACTCCTAAGTTAACTCCATAAGTTGTATTTCGTTGTTTTTGATCACTAATACCTCCAAATGAGGCGATGGGAGTTCCGTTATAACTAGCTTCTTTATTAGCAGCGTTAGTAAGTGAATAGTCAATTTTAAATCCAAAAACGAGCGCTGTTCTTTTAGAAATCCCGTACTCCAAATTCAACCCTAAAGGAACATCAATAACCATTTTTTTATAATAATTATTACCCGCTGGAGTTTGTGGTAAATCAAAAAAATTATCACCATATACTACCATCCCGCCTTCATATTTTAATAAATAAGACAACTGAACACCTGCAAATGGAACTAGTTTCGCTTTCTCTCCGATTGATAATGAATACCTAAGCACTAGTGGCAACTTTAAATAATCAAACCTTTTTTTACCTGTGTGTTCTACATTTAAGTTACCGTCTTTGCTGTGATACGACGATTTTATTTTCTGATTTTGAGAAGAATAAATAATGCCAGTCTGAATACCCACTCTACTAGAGAAGTCTTGTGTAAACGTAACTCCTGCACCACCAGAAAAAGTAGTAAGGTTTTTATTTACCGAATCTGACTTCATAGCAGGGTTGGCTATTGAACTTACTTGAGGAAAAAAAACAAAGCCTACTCTTGATTGTGCTATAGACAATTTAGCAGAAACTAGAATGAGTAAATAAATTACAATGTTCTTCATTTTGGGGTTCGTTTAATACCGGAGTAAATAAATGCTTAAAAACAGTGGTTTATTGTAACGCTCCGGCAAGCTGTTTTGATGATAGATACGCCTTTTAGGTGGTAGAGGTTAGAACAATAAACACCTATCGTAATACCGATGGGCAGTTGCAGAAAAATACGTATAAAAAATATCTGTGAATTTAATTAGCGAGTTAATAAGTATAAATCCAGCTATATAATAAAAGAGGGCACTGTTTAGATGCCCTCTTTTATTTGTAAATCAATATCAATTAATATATTACTATGCTATATGTTTTTCCGTTGGTATGAGTATACTTAGCATTTCTATCGCAGTCACCATCCCCATAATTAATGCTCCTCGAGCCATCAGGTGTAGTCAATGCAAAAGTACCACTTACGGGAACAAAGATCAAGCTAGTCCAGCATGCTCCTTTTACTTTGATATCAGTAGCTGTTAACGTATAGGTTACACCTTTAGACGTTATCCCATCTGCGGTACCATTTATAATGTATTCATCATCTGCAACAGCCAGAGTAGAAGAACCCGCAGACCATGCTCTAGTTTTACTAGCTCTCCAGGTAGTAATGCTTCCGTCAATTTGTGTAATTTTAGCATATCCCGAACCAGAAGTATCAGTATCTAGTACAGTATAAACAATATGTCCAGCCCCATTAACACCAGTATTTGTTACCACTCTTTTTCCCTGAATTTTTTTACTGTTAACATAATAATTGTCTGTTTTGATAGTAATGATTGCACCTGTTGTTCTATAAGTATCGGTATAGGTAACATACAATTTTCCTTGTCTTAAACGTCCATCATTGCCTAAACAACCCGTCGTACCAAAATCCAATGTAATTTTTTTATTAGTTCCGTCAAAGGTTACCGTTGCGCACCCCGCATGTATTCCGTCCGTTCGCAATTGTCCATTACTACTCATAGCATCTTCCGAAACTTTTAAGGCATCGTCCATGTCGTCACGAACAGAATTTACTTCAGAAGTAATAGTGTAATCAGGGGTAGTATCATCTTTCTTTTTACAAGATGAAAAAATAATAGTGCTAAGCACAAAGGCAAAGGCTGCTGTTAAAATTTTATTTTTCATGATTTTAAGGTTTTAGAACATTATATACGATTTTAGTTCTTAGATGTTCTTACGAACCAATAGTTTAACCTGGCTTTAAAAATTTTTAAAAAAATACTAAAAAAAATACTAAATATCTGTAAATGAAATATTTAGTATGATTATAATTTTGTAATTATTTTTTCCATAATTTTATTACAGCGGTATATATAATCTTCGTTGCGAAGTTGCTCTTCCGTCTGAATATAAGTTCCCTTTGTAAACAATTCATCTCTACAGTTTTTTATCATGGCTGCAATAGAATCTTCATTGCTTTCTAAATGAAACTGCAGCCCAAGGACATGTCCATCATAAAGAAATGCTTGCTGTTCACACGCCTCTGTGCGGGCCAGTTGTATCGAACCATTTGGCAAATCAAACGTTTCTCCGTGCCAATGAAATACATTTTGTCCATCAGTTATGTCAGAGAAAACTTGTGCTTTTTTTCCTTCTTCAGTAAGTTGTAATGGCATCCAGCCAATTTCCTTTTCTTTGTTTTTATAAACACGAGAGCCTAAAACTTCTGCAATCAATTGTGCACCTAAACATATTCCGATAACTTTTTTACCTCTAACAATAGCTTTTTCAATAAATTTCTTCTCCTCGGTCATCCAATCAAATTTATCTTCATCATTTGCGCTCATTGTACCACCCATTACAATTAACATGTCGCAGATATCAATAAAAGGAAGTTTGTGATCTTCATAAAAGCGAGTTGCCGTCAATTTATGAACAGGTTTTCCTGCCCAATTTTCTATGGAACCAAGGCCTTCAAATGGCACATGTTGAAAATAATGTATGTTCATTGATTTTTATAAAAATTCCTGAAACATCAGGATTGTCTAATTGTAGTGTATTATA
Organism: Cytophagales bacterium; assembly: GCA_031416415.1. GTDB lineage: Bacteria > Bacteroidota > Bacteroidia > Cytophagales > Cytophagaceae > JANYCO01. The sequence goes on from JANOTP010000062.1 coordinate 59,969, forward strand.
ATACGTCAAAAGTAAACATCATCTTGCTAAAATACAAACCGAGCGTCTTTTATTTTACCTTATTCGCTTAAATAGAGTAATGGCTTCCTCTTCTTTTTGTCGCATCACCTTACTGTCTTTTGTTAATTTATCTTTGTAGCCCATTAAGTGCAATAATCCGTGAGACATTACTCTGTGCAACTCATTCTCAAATTCCGTTTCAAATTTGGTTGCATTCTCTTTCACTCTTTCGATACTTATTAATATATCTCCTTCAACAATTCGTTTTTTTTTGTCTTCTGAATTATCAAAAGTAATAATGTCAGTATAGGTGTCATGGTTTAAATAATCGACGTTTACCTTCAGTAAATACTCGTCAGAACAAAAAATATAATTCAGCTCTGCTATAGAATATTTCTCTTTCGCAGCTACCTTTGACAACCACGTTTTGTGACGAATTTTTTCTTTGAGAATAAATTTTAGTTCTTCGGTTTGAAAAGTAATTATACTCGCCATGTTATTGTATTAAAAGCCCAACATTTTTATTGCTGTAATCGCCGCCTCGTCACCTTTATTACCATGTTTCCCTCCAGCTCGATCTAGTGCTTGTTCCTGCGTATTAGTTGTTAAAACGCCAAAAATAACAGGCTTGTTAAATTTTAAATTTACCTCTGCAATTCCTGTTGCTACTGCTTGACATATAAAATCAAAGTGTCTGGTATCACCCTGAATAACGCAACCAAGACAGATCACAGCATCTATCTCTTTTTGCTGTGCCAGCCATTGAGCACCGAGTATCAATTCATAACTTCCAGGCACTGTTTTGCGGATGATGTTATTTTTTATTGCACCGTTTTTCAATAATGTATCAAGTGCTCCCGCATAGAGTGACTCTGTCACTTCGCTGTTCCACTCTGCCAATACAATTGCAAATTTTTTTGTACTAATATCTGTAATATTTTGTTCTGTATAAGAACTAAGGTTTTTCAATGAACTCGCCAATCTATTATCTGTTTTTAATTTAAATTCTAGTTAAAACTTTTTGCGGAAGAATACAAATCTAATCTAAACTTTTCCACAACCTCTCCCCATTACTACAAAACAGTAAAGAATGTAGTAAATTCGTTTAAATGGAAATTTTATTTTATAAGTTTCCTGTTTGATATTTGAAAATTCATAATGAGTACGATTACAACTGAAACTCCTTTAATGAAACAATACAATGCCATTAAGGTCAAGCATCCTGGGGCATTATTACTTTTTCGTGTAGGTGATTTTTATGAAACCTTTGGACAAGATGCTGTTACAGCAAGTAAGATACTAGGCATTACACTGACTAAGCGAGGCGCTGGTTCTTCTTCAGAAATCGCATTGGCGGGATTCCCACATCACTCGTTAGACAATTATCTCCCTAAGCTCGTTCGTGCAGGACAGCGTGTAGCTATTTGCGATCAATTAGAAGATCCAAAAATGGTAAAAGGTATTGTAAAGAGAGGTGTAACAGAACTTGTAACGCCTGGAGTATCCTTTAACGACAACGTACTTGAAGTTAAACAAAATAATTACCTTGCTGCCGTTCATATTTCCAAAGAAATAGTAGGGGTATCGTTTCTTGATATTTCTACTGGCGAGTTTATGACCTCTCAAGGCACTATCGCTTATGCTGACAAGCTCTTACAAAGCTTTCAGCCATCAGAAATACTAGTAAGTAAAAACAAAAAAAACGATTTTAATCAATTCTTTGGAGACAAGTATAATACCTTTTATTTAGACGAATGGGTGTTTGCTTACGACTATTCTTATGAAAAGCTTACTTCTCATTTCGGCACCAATTCTCTTAAAGGTTTCGGTGTAGAAGAATTAGCAGAAGGAATTATTTCTGCTGGCACAATCTTTCATTATCTCAACGAAACCGAACATAGAGATATAAAACATATTGCGAGCATTTCCCGAATAGAAGAAGATAAATATGTTTGGCTTGACAAATTTACGGTTCGAAATTTAGAACTTATATTCTCACAACATCCAGAAGGTGTTCCGTTAATAAAAATACTTGATCAGACACAAACGCCAATGGGCGGGCGGCTTCTACGTAAGTGGGTGGTACTGCCCCTGAAAGAAATTACACCTATTCAAGAGCGGCTTAGTATTGTCGAAAGTTTTGTGACCCAACGTGAGCTAGGAGACAAAAAAGTAGGCAGCCTAAAACATATTGGAGACCTCGAAAGGATTATATCTAAAGTAGCAGTACGAAGAATTAACCCAAGAGAATTGCAGCAATTGCGTAGAGCACTTGAATATATAAAACCAATTAAAGAATTGCTTTCCTTAGCAGGACTTCCTTCCTTACAAAAACTAGTAGAGCAATTAAACCCTTGCGATTTTCTTCTTGAAAAAATTTCCAATGAACTCAAGCAAGACCCGCCGTTAATGATCAATCAGGGTGGATTGATAAAAGATGGTATAAATGAAGAACTTGACGAGTTACGAAAAATTGCCTATTCTGGAAAAGACTATTTATTGCAGATCCAACAACGAGAGGTAGAAAGAACAGGAATAAGTTCACTAAAAATTTCCTATAATAAAGTCTTTGGGTACTTCTTAGAGGTGACAAATACTCACAAAGACAAAGTTCCTAATGATTGGATTCGCAAGCAGACACTTAGTAATGCCGAACGATACATTACGGAAGAACTAAAAATATACGAAGAAAAAATTCTAGGGGCGGAAGATCGTATTAACGTGATTGAACAAAAGCTATTCATGAACTTAGTATTTGCGGCCGAAGAATACGTAACACAAATTCAACAAAACGCTCGTGTAATCGGAACAATCGATTGTTTGGTTTCTTTTGCTCAAACAGCTCTAGAAAATGATTATTGCAAGCCTATTGTAAACGAAACTACTTGCCTAAATATTAAAGAAGGCAGGCATCCTGTTATAGAACAGCAATTACCTTTAGGTGAACCCTATATTCCAAATGATATTTATTTGGATAATGAAACACAACAAATAATCATTATTACAGGACCAAACATGGCAGGTAAGTCTGCATTACTTCGTCAAACTGCACTCATTGTACTGATGGCACAGATTGGCTCCTATGTGCCTGCCACAAGAGCTGATATTGGAATCGTAGACAAAGTATTTACACGTGTAGGAGCTTCAGATAATCTCTCTAAAGGTGAATCTACATTTATGGTAGAGATGACAGAAACGGCAAGTATCCTTAATAACTTAAGCGAACGCAGTTTAGTTTTGATGGACGAAATAGGCCGTGGCACTAGTACCTATGATGGCATATCTATCGCCTGGGCAATTGTTGAATATTTGCATAACCATCCTAAAAATAAAGCTAAAACACTTTTCGCTACCCATTACCATGAACTAAATCAACTTTCGACAGATTTGGAACGAGTGAAAAACTTTAACGTTTCTGTAAAAGAGGTCGGCAATAAAGTATTGTTTATGCGTAAACTCAAAGAAGGAGGAAGCGAACATAGTTTTGGAATACATGTTGCCCAAATGTCGGGAATGCCTAATCAAGTAGTGCTTAGGGCTAATGAGATTATGCACCATCTTGAAAAAGAAAAAGTACAATCAGGGGGCAAGTCGAAGGAAATGCCAAAGGCTACTGACAAATTCCAGCTCAATATTTTTGAAACGAGTGACCCAAATTATAAAAAACTAAAAGACTTATTAACAGCATTAGACATTAACACCATTTCTCCAGTTGAAGCATTATTAAAACTAAATGAAGTGAAATTAATGATGGAGAAATAATAATTAAAAAAAATGAAAACAGCTATAATCACTGGTATTACAGGACAAGACGGTGCATATCTTTCTAAATTACTTTTAAACAAGGGCTACAAAGTAATTGGAATAACCCGCAATACCTCTTACGAAAACCTCGTCAATTTACTTTATCTTGATGTCAACGATCAAATTCGACTCGTAAATACGGATTTATTAAACAAACAATCTGTCATCGAACTTTTAGAAGAATATAAGCCTGATGAATTTTATAATCTTGCCGCTCAAAGCTCTGTGAGTGCGTCTTTTCGATATCCAATCGAGACGATGCATTTTAACGCTTTAAGTGTTATAAATATATTAGAGGCAATTAGAATTGTAGGACTTCCAGTAAAATTTTATCAAGCATCAAGTAGTGAAATGTTTGGTAACATAGAAGAAAAAAATCTTCCGATTTCTGAAACCCTTCTATTTCATCCAACTAGTCCGTATGGCATTTCTAAAGTTGCAGCTCATTGGACAACGGTTAATTATAAAGAGGCTTACTCCATGTTTGCAGCTTGCGGTATTCTGTTCAATCACGAATCTTGTCTTAGAGGAAATGAATATGTAACAAAAAAAATAATTAGCACAGCATTAAAAATTTCAACTGGCGATGCCTCTGAACTAAGGGTGGGCAATATTGACATTTATCGTGATTGGGGTTATGCCCCAAGTTATATTGAGGCCATGTGGTTGATCTTACAACAGGATGAGCCTTCCGATTTTCTCATATGCTCTGGAGAGCACATGAGCTTGAGATCTTTTATCGAAAAAGTTTTTGCAGAATTAGGACTAGAGTATCAAAAATATATTAAAACGGATCCTAGTTTTATGCGAAAAAGTGACCTTCCAATCATCTACGGAAACAACTCCAAGGCAAGAGAAAAACTAAAATGGGATTACAATATGTCCCCCGATAATCTAATAAAGCAATTGATTACGGATGAAAAAGAATTTATAAATTGGCAGTCTACAAACAATTAACCTCATTTATTCTCTTCTCATAATTTTCCCCAATTACTTTAAAATTATGATAGGTGTCTATATATAATTTTGCAGCTTGGCCTATTTTTTTAGTAAAGATAGGGTCTTGATAGGCCTTTTTCATAAAAGCTACTGCATCTTCTATATTGGGGTCTGCCCACATGGCTCCATCTTCTACTAATGGGTACTCTTCCTTTCCAACTTCCACAAGTTCATAACTAACAAGGCATGAATTGTCCTTATTCATAAAATCAGTATTCCCTGAATAATTAGTCCCAATTACCAATTTCCCCATTTTCATTGCTTCAGCCATTCCAAGACCAAATCCCTCTGCTCTATGAAGTGAAATATAGGAATCACACACACTTATCAACCCTAATATAGAAGATCTATCTAAATTTTCATCTACTATCAAAATGCGCGGGTCAAATGCCATTTGTTGTCTCAACAAATCGACTTTTAAATTATGCTCTTCATTATCTTGAATTCTATTAACTTTAATAACAAGCGAAACTGAATCATTTTTATCTAATGGAAAAGCTTTCGTAAAAGCCATTATTACAGATTGAGGATTTTTTCGACTTGTATAAGATCGCATGTCAAACGTAAACAAAAACATAAAACTTCCTTCGGGAATATTAAATTGTTTCCTTGAGTAGCCCACCGGTGTAGGAAAATCAACTGGTATTGGCATATAGTACACAGGCACATCTGTACCAGCCTCTATTACTTCTTTAATAAATTTGGAGGGGGCCCAGATTTCATTTAAATACTTGTTGTACTCCGTCCATTTGGAAGGATATTTTGAAAGCTCCCAATATCCATAACCGATATTATAATGCTTTTTTAATGCTATTTTTCCCTTAACAGATTTCATATAGCTATAGATAGAAACCGAATTATAACAAAACAGATTTATCTTAAAGGGGTTATTTTTAGAAATGTATGCATTTAATTCATTATTGGTCAATGTATGAGGTGCTGACTCATGTGAATCGTTAACACAAAAATTTATTTTAGTAGTTTTTACAGCATGTGTTACAAGCCGCAAATGCTCTGCTATTCCAAAATCTCCTTTCGCAAATCCAATAAGGTTCACCCCAAATTCAACCACTTTTGAAGATGCCTTCGAAAGAATCCATTTATCGTGTATGTATTTGTCTAATCTAAAAAAATACTCGTGTTTGATAAAAAATTGACGTGTTCGCCACAAACCTGGAATTCTCATATTACTATATTTTAGTTATAAATTAATCCCAAAGATATAATTTACTTTAATTTAACAATGCTAAAAAAAAATCAACAACAAAGAATATGAAAATATTTAATTTACAGCTTCCCTTTTACGAATTAAATATGCATATATAATGACATAATTGCCTTATTATTAGTTCATTAAAATTTTTTATTAATAGTGAAAGATCTATATTGCATTTCCTCAAATCACCTCATTCTCATTGTTTTTTTATTGATATGTTTGTATTATATTTCGCTAGCTAAACGCAAACACAAGCACTTCTTTTATTACTCATAGATTCTTAGTTTTTTTAAGGCATTACACAAAGATATGGAGATTTCAACAAAAGTGCTATGGATTTATTGGCATCAAGGATGGGAAAATGCTCCAGAAATTCCATTAAAATGCCTTGAAAGTTGGGAGGCTAACAACTATAGGTGGACGATTAAAAAAATCTGTCAAAAAACCCTTTCCAATTATATTGATTTAGAACAAGAGTTATCTGGTATTGCTGCGAAAGATATAACGTTAACGGCTTTAAGTGATGTTATTAGAATTCTATTATTAGAAAAATTTGGTGGAGTTTGGGTAGACAGTACATTATTATGTAGAATACCTTTAGATAATTGGCTTCCATATTTTGAAGAAGAAGGTTTTTTTGCATTTTCAAAGCCAGAAAAAGACAGATTAGTTTCTTCTTGGTTTTTATTTGCAAAGAAAGACAACTATATAATAAAAAAATGGCGAGAAAAAACTTTAGCTTATTGGGATAGCAGAAACTCAACAGATAACTATTTTTGGTTTCATTATCAATTCAATGAATTATATGAAGCGGATGAAACCTTTAAAAAATCATGGGATAATAGTACAAAAGTATCTGCAGATGCGCCCCATTTCCTCGCTCCATATAACACAAAATTCTTTGAAAAAATAGATGAGAGAAAAATCAATGCAATTAGTAAGTTACAGTCACCAGTATTAAAACTAACATACAAGTACGATCTAACTAAAGATAAAGCAGATACCATTTTAAATTATATATTAACTGAAAATATAAAAGTGAAAAAAATAAAGATCTTAGTTACATGGTATGGTTCATTTTCTAAAAATGGAACTGTAGGCGATTATCTATCCGTAAACTCTCTAACTCATTTTCTGGAAAAACATAATTACGATTTCGATTGTGCTTCATACAAGCCGTTTCATAATCTAAAGGGAAATCCTATAGAATTAGAAAATGCGTTACCAAGCGATTACGATATAATTATCTTTTGTTGCGGCCCTATTTTGAAAAACCATGAGAATTTAAATTCCTTATTTGAAAAATTTAAAACACTTTATAAAGTTGGGATTGGAGTAAGCTTATTCCCAAAAGACCATTTTAATTTTTATAACCCTTTTGATTTTGTTCTAGCAAGAGAAAATGGAACAGAAATGTATGAGGACATTGCTATTATTGCGAGCCATACCAAACAAACAAAATATTCTAACCAAGAAGGCCTTAAAATCGGTTTGATATTACGAAATGAACAGCATGAATACGGTAAGAAAAACTGTAAATCAGATAAAGCTTATTTGTACTTGATGATAATTGCTAAAACATTAATAGGAACACGAGAAACTTTTTCAAACAAATTAATGAAATTATTCACAAAAGGCGCTCCAGCAAAAGCGTCAGGGACAATTTTAGAAATCAATAACCATCTAGAAACTTCTGGATTAACTCCTCAGGAAATTGAAAATCAATACAGTGAATGTGATCTTATTCTGACCACAAGATTTCATGGCTCAATGTTGGCATTAAGAAATGATATTCCTTTTATAGCTTTAGATCAAATAAAAAATGGAGCGAAGGTCTACAAATTAGTTTCCCAAACGGGCTATCCATTTGTTTGGAAAATCAACAAGCTTTCCCTTAATAAACTTAAGAAAACAGCCTTCGAACTCATAAATAACAAGCATCATGAGAAATTAGCTAACGCTAAATTGAAAGCAGAAACAAATGCATCGTTTACGCTTAAACAACTTCATGGGCATTTACTAGCCTATATTCCAAAATAAAAAATAACTTTTACTTAAAACGAATTACCCTTGATTGAAGACCAAAAATTTCATGGCATTACGTATCAAAAAGAAGGTCTGCCTAAAGACGACTATGAGAACTGTACCTTTATTAATTGTATCTTTTCCAACTCAGACTTAAGGGGCGTCAATTTTATAGATTGTGAGTTTAACGACTGCAATCTTAGTATGGTAAAGCTAACGAACACTTCTTTAAAAACAGTCCGATTTAATCGTTGTAAACTTGTAGGGTTAAATTTCAGCGATTGCACTATTTTTTTATTATCCCTACACTTTGAGGAATGCCTTTTAAACCTAGCTTCTTTTTATAAACTTAAATTAAAAGGTACAAAATTTAAAAAATGCAACCTTCACGAAGTAGATTTTTCCGAGGCTGACTTAACAGCTGCTACCTTTGATAATTGTGACTTTGCTGGAGCAACTTTTGAAAATACACAACTTGGGAAGGCGGACTTTAGGTCTTCTATCAATTACTCTATTGACCCAGAAATTAATAATATAATTAAAGCAAAGTTTTCAAGAGATGGAATTGTAGGTCTTCTCCACAAATATGATCTTCAAATAGAATAATTTACTATTCAATTTTGTTCATTTTATCCTTTACAATCTCAACCGCTTTTTTCATTTTTTCAACATCAATTGCTGCTGCAACCTGATCTTTTTTATTCTGCTCTTGAAGCCTTAAATACTCCACCAAATCCGCAGCATTTTTGTTTAATTTAGCATCAAGATCAATCCTTGTTTGCTTATTTTTGGCAAGCTCTTTTGCTAGTCTTTCCCCTTCATTTACTTTTTTCTGTTGAATTTTTATAGCCTCTGTCAAGGCCTTTTTCTCTTCATCTGTTTGCAATTTGCCTTCTGCAGCATGTTGTGTTGCCTTAATATTTTCTACATTCAACAAGGCTGTTTTCTGTTCCAAAAATACATTGTCAATCTCTCTGTTGTAACGTGCATAATCTTCCTTATTAACTTGAAGCTTTGCTACTAGTTCTGTTTTTTGAACTTTATTAGCATTGATTTTTTCTATAAGTGTGACACCTTCGTTCACTTCTTTTTCTTGAATTTCAGAAGCAGCTTCCAACGCTCCTTCTGCATCTATAATCTGACGATTTATATCTTCTTTATATGCGTTTACAGCAAATTCATAAAGCATTTTTTCTGCACCTCTATATTCTGACTCAGATTCTTTGGTAATATATTTGGAGCCCAAATCAATGGCCCACCATACACGCGAACCCGTCGGTACTACATCTACCTTTGAACTCACTCTACATGGATAATCACTTATTGCTTTCATTTCTGCAGCCTGCACAATTATTGCACCGGTGCTTGTAGAGGTCTTTCCATAGGTTTTTAAATATTTTACCCACGATTTTTCTACTTCCTTTTTATCAAGTTCAAGCAATACAAACATTCCAGTGCGAGAAACATTTTCAATAGTCTCTAACGATTCTTGAATTTTTACTTTCTGCGCATTCGCAATCATTACCAAAAACACTAGAAAAAATATAATTGAATACTTATACATATTTATAAAACTAATAGTAAATTATAGATGCAAATTAACACCAAATAACATACCATAAAAATATGCGTAAGAATATACTTATCACCGGAGGCACTGGTTTAGTGGGCACAAGACTTACTGAAAAGCTACTAGACAAGGGCTATAGCGTAAATTTGCTAAGCAGAAAAGAAGGGTCAGGAAAGATAAAAAAATATCGTTGGGATTTAAAAAATGAATATTTAGACGAAGCGGCAATAACAAATGCTGATTATGTAATCCATTTGGCAGGAGCTGGAGTGTTCGATAAGAGATGGACTTCCGCCTACAAAAAAGAAATTCTAGACAGTAGAGTAGATTCGACCAACCTACTAGCAAAAAAAATAGAATCTGTACCTAACTCGATTAAAGCAGTAATAGCAGCAACAGCCATTGGTATTTATGGTTTTGATACTGGCGACACTATACAAACTGAAGACTCTCCTAACGGTGAAGGATTTCTAGCTCAGGTATGTAATAAGTGGGAAGCAGCAACAAACGCCATTACAAAAACCAGAACTGTACTTGTTAGAATTGGTATTGTTCTTTCCAATAAAGGAGGTGCACTAGACCAACTTGCTAAACCAGTCAAGTATTTTGTAGGTAGCCCTCTTGGAAATGGTAATCAATTCGTCTCTTGGATACATATAGACGACCTTTGCGATCTATTTATTTTTGCTATTGAAAATGAGCATGTAAAAGGTATTTATAATGCGGTTGCACCTCATCCTGTTTCGAATAAAGTATTAACTCAAAAAATTGCTGAAGTATTAAAAAAGCCTTTATGGCTTCCAAATATACCCTCGTTTGTAATGAAATTAGTAGTAGGAGCTCAAGCTTCCTCAATTATATTAGGCGGAAATAATGTTTCATCAGAGAAAATAACGCATGCAGGTTTTAAAATCCAATTTTCAAATCTCACTGCAGCACTTATAGATTTATTGAAAAACAATAAATAAACGTTATTTTGCAAACTTATCTGTGGATAACCTCGTTTAAACTATTAGATCATTTATAAATTTTTTACCAATGAACGACTATAAAGAAAACGGAGACAGTCTCAGTGAAGACATTAACTCCAACAACGACTCAATGCAAGAAAATAAATTAAATAAATTAGAGAAACCAGAAAGACAACTCCACCCTGAAGAAGAAAATAGAATTCGAAAGGCCTTCAAGGATAGAGATTGGAACGAAATAAAAAGTACAGACTCTTGGGCTATTTTCAAAATAATGGGAGAGTTTGTTGAAGGCTTTGATAAGATGGCTAAAATTGGTCCGTGTGTCTCTATCTTTGGCTCCGCTAGAACTTCTCCAGACAATCCATACTATTCAATGGCTGTAGAAATTGCAGCTAAATTAGTACGTCATGGCTACGGTGTAATTACTGGTGGCGGCCCAGGTATCATGGAGGCAGGAAACAAAGGAGCTTTTTTACAAGGAGGTAAGTCAGTAGGATTAAATATACATTTACCTTTTGAGCAAACACATAATCACTACATTGACCGTGACAAAGTTATCGATTTCGATTTTTTCTTTGTGCGAAAAACAATGTTTATCAAATATTCGCAAGGCTTTGTTGTTATGCCAGGAGGCTTTGGAACGCTCGACGAAATGTTTGAGGCAATAACACTTATTCAAACTAAAAAAATCGGAAAGTTCCCCATCATTTTAGTAGGCAAAGATTACTGGCAAGGTTTGATAGATTGGATCAAAAATACAATGATTAATAAAGAACACAATGCTAGTCCAGAAGACATGGACTTGTTTAGTGTTGTTGATACTCCTACAGAAGCTGTGAAAGTAATCGACGATTTCTATATGAAATATTTATTACAACCAAACTTCTAATTTTCACTTGTGGCGCAGACCTATAAAAATCTGCGCTATTTAATTTTAGTAACTTTTGAGAAAAAAGAAGCTTAAACTATTATTAGTTGGATTTATACTTCTCTTCTCAGGTTTTATTTTTTATAAAAATATTACCTACGGGATTCCTTTTGTCTCAAAATCTGAACTCCGTCATCAGCGATTTCTAAAAAAACTACCTGAGTCAAATACCTTTGCTGGAGAAAAAGTTCATTTTAAAACACGAGAGTCTTACAAAAATTATTACCGCGAGCTAATCTCACGCACCAGCAATGGTGGCTACACCAAATTTTCACTTAGAAATGCAGGTATTTGGTTTCCCGTAATTGAAAAAATTTTAAAGCAATACAATATTCCAGACGATCTCAAATATTTGGCACTGGCTGAAAGCAATCTTTTGAATGTTCGCTCCCCTATGGGGGCAGCAGGTTTTTGGCAATTTACACGAGTGGCAGGAAAAGAAATGGGACTAGTAATAAACGACGAAGTAGACGAGCGACTAGACCCTATAAAATCAACGCATGCCGCTTGCAAACTTCTTAAACGCTCATATGCATATTTCGGAAGCTGGTCTTCTGCAATAGCAGCCTATAACCTAGGCGGCACCGCTTTGTTTTTTGCTTTTCGCAATCAGCGGGTAAATTCATATTACGATTTAAAACTAAATGCTGAAACCGCTAGTTATGTATACAAAATAGTAGCGTTAAAAGACCTTGTTGAAAACACAAAAAAATACGGGATGAAGTATCAACGTTTTGGCGTAGCCCCTTCAAGATTATTATCTATATCTGAAAGCATTCCCGATTTACTAGCTTTTACTAGCAAGCAAGGTTTAAAGTATGAAAAAGTAAAAGAGCTTAACCCATGGATTCTTGGCAATAGGCTTACCATCAAAGATTCTACAAAAGCTTTTTATATTAGAGTGCCTCGATAATTACTAGTCAATTATTTTTGCTCTAAAAAACGGCTTGCTTGCGTCAAACAATTTTCTAAACGTAATGTGTTTTTTCACAATTGTAGCTCCAAACGAATCTACTAAATGAATCATTTTTGGATTAAAATCTCCAATCCAATTCATTTCAAAAATATCGTATTTATCTTTAGGCTGAATGATTCTTGCCGCCTCTATAATGATCGCTCCTTCGACACCTCTACCTTGATATTCGGGAATAATACCAAATGCCACGCCAAACATTTTGCGACAAGCTCCTGTTTTTTGATAGTATAAAAACTTAAGTTTAGCCAACCAATTAAACTTCCCATTTAAATGTTTGAAGATTTGATTAAGCTCCGGTATCATTAAAAAAAATCCTATAGGCTCTTCTTTGTAATACGCGAAAACCACTATGTCTGTATCTACAATTGGCCCCATTGTTTTGAAAATGCTCAACGCCTGTGCCTTGTTCATCCCTTTCATACCACCATGTTTAGACCAGGCTTTGTTGTATATATCTAGAAAATCATCAGCAAATTTATCCATTTTGCTTTTATCATAATTTTTATAATTGTAATTCGGATCACGTGCTATGCGGTCGGCACGCTCCCGATACTTCTCTGGCATTTCCGATTGTACGGGCATGCTATAGGTATATTGTTCAAAATAATTTTGAAAACCATATGCTTCAAAAAAATCTTTGTAAAAAGGCAATGTATAAGGCATACAATAATTAGGTTCTAAGTCAAACCCTTCTACCAGTAAGCCCCACCATTTATCGCGTTCCCCAAAGTTTACAGGACCGTCCATAGCCTCCATACCCTTTTCTATATTCCATTCTTTACATATATCAAACAACATAAATGCAGCTTTCTGATCATTGATACATTCAAAAAAACCCATTCCACCGGTTGCATATTCTGTAGTTTTGGAAGTCTTTTTATTAACAAACGCTGCCACTCTGCCAATCGTTTCACCTTGTTCATTTACAAGAATCCACCGTTCTAATTCTCCATGACGGAAAAATTTATTTTCTTTTATATCAAAAACCTGATTTACATCTTTGTCTAATGGCCGAATCCAATTTTTTTCATTTTTATATAATTTTACCGGAAAGGTTAGAAACTCCGATTTTGTTTTTTCATCAATTACTTTTTGCAGCTTCATCTTATATTGAAATAGTTCTCTAAATTAGTTATTCTGGGTTGTTTGACAAAATTATTTATAACCATTGCCTTAGTAGTAGTTATAGTAACATTAAATCATCAATAAAATCATTTCGTTTAGCCATTGGGCTGTGGCTTCAAAACAAATTTGTTTGTACCTTTCTTTATGAAAAACAATAGAATCACCCAACTATTTAACATTCAATATCCAATCATTCAGGCTGGAATGGTTTGGTGTAGTGGGTGGAAACTTGCTGCTGCAGTTAGCAATGCTGGAGGATTAGGTCTTATTGGTGCTGGCTCTATGGGCCCTGAACTCTTGCAAGAACATATACGCAAATGTAAACTTGCCACCTCTAAACCTTTTGGCGTAAACCTTCCATTACTTTATTCAGAAATAGAAAAACAAATCGAAATCATTCTCCAAGAAGGCATTAAAATAGTTTTTACTTCTGCTGGAAACCCTTCTACTTGGACTGCCCTGCTAAAGAAAAATGGAATAGTGGTAGTGCATGTTGTATCAAGTGTGAAATTTGCACTAAAAGCAGAAATGGCAGGCGTCGATGCCATAGTTGCAGAAGGGTTTGAAGCAGGCGGACACAATGGTCGAGATGAAACTACTACTTTTTGTTTAGTACCAATGGTGAAAGAAGCAATACAAATCCCTCTCATAGCCGCAGGAGGCATAGGGAGTGGTCGCACGATGCTTGCTTCAATGATATTGGGCGCTGATGGGGTTCAAATTGGAAGTCGTTTTGCCGTAAGTGAAGAATCTTCCGCACACCCCAATTTTAAACAACGAGTAATTAATAGTGCTGAAGGAGAAACAATCCTAACGTTAAAACAACTCGCTCCTGTCAGACTTATTAAAAATGATTTTTATAAATCCATAAAAATTGCAGAAGAAAACTGCGCTGGAATTGAAGAGATAAAACTACTATTAGGCAAAGGCCGTTCTCGAAAAGGAATATTTGAAGGGAATTTGGAAGAAGGAGAATTGGAAATAGGACAAATTGCGGCGACTATAAAAAACATTGAACCAGCAAAAGAAATTATTAAAGAAATTTGGGAAGAATATTTGAAGTTAAAAAAAGAACTTTAATAATAGTATCACTTCTCAATAAAGCTTATCGGGACTATTTAACATTCACTAAAATAGTTATTGTAATTAAAACGTACCAGCCACTTTCTATAGTAAGTTTTGATGGCAATAACATTTCTAGCTATATTAGATCTGTTGCAAAAGATTTGTTTAATACCATTCAATAAAAATAGAAAATATATGAAAATCACCAAGAACGACATTTTATTTTATCTAGGTTTAATTTGTGCCATTTGGTTTGCATTCATGGGAATCGTCTGGGTGTATTGGGCAGCACTTTTTATTGCTTACCCAATTGGCCTAATAAGTTTTTTTATGTGGAGGGCTATAAGAAAAGAAAAAAGAAAACGGACCAAATTTATTCCCATAATTTTGTCAATCGGGCTTATGCTTTCGTTGATTGTTTTAGTGTATTTACTATTATGGAACTAAAAAAAAATATCTAAAACCGCCGAAATGATAGATAAATTCAGATGGACTATTATTATGACCATATTAACGCCTCTGCTGATAGTGGTCTCCATTTTTTTAGCTGGAGGTGGACATGGATTTTATGAACCAATTATTTTTTTATTTCCCTTTTCTGCAATTTCATTTATATGGTTCAATAAAATTAATTTTAGCTTTATAACAATGGCTCTACTCCAATACCCCATTTATGGCATTACAATCGACAGTTTTAGAAAAAAAATAAAATTTATAAGCTTGTACTTGTTTTTTCTTCATCTAACAATTGCATTAATAGCTTATGCTATAAGACCAGAACAGTTCAAATAAATAGTTAAACAAACCCCGTAATTATCATTACAAAATGATCAAAAAAACATTTTTGCCAAGCCTATAATTCTAATAACTCTTGGGCGCTTTCGTTTAACTTAAACATCAGCAATCAAGAAATATTGAGCTATGAAATTGACCTAAAAAAACATGACCTAAAATTATATTGGAAGGATGATGATGGAACTATTTTAAAGAGTATTCTAAACCTAAAAAACCATCTTCAAAATAAAGGATTAACACTTATATTCGCTATGAACGGTGGGATGTACAAACAAGATAATTCTCCACAAGGGCTTTTTGTACAAGAGCAAAAAACACTTTCCGTATTAGACACTTCTTCTGGAAAGTGGAATTTTTATCTAAAACCTAATGGCGTGTTTTATATTACAACAGACAATCATGCTTATATTTCTGAGACAACAAAGTTCAACAACAAGTTACAATTAAAATATGCTACTCAGTCAGGGCCTATGTTGGTAATTAATGGGCAAATTCACCCCGCATTCAAACAAGGTTCTCCTAATTTGAACATAAGAAATGGCGTAGGTATTTTACAAAACAATAAAATTGTTTTTGCTATGTCAAAAACAGCGATAAATTTTTATGACTTTGCCAATTATTTCAAAAGCCTAGGTTGCAAACAAGCATTATACCTTGATGGCTTTGTTTCAAGAACGTATTTGCCAGAAAAAGACTGGATACAAACAGATGGAAATTTTGGTGTTATAATTGGTGTTACAGAAAAGCAACTAAAATAGAATTGCCTTTATCTACAACAATCTATATTTTAATATGCCAATTGAGAATTTGCCACTCAAACAAAGAGTGAAACTTGCAAAAAAGTCTATTTTTTTGTCATTTCAACTTTTATACGACAAGTGTTTATGCCTTTTTAAAAAGGCAGTACAATTATAATCTGGCTCAACATGAATACTTTTTTCTAAGTCTGGTCAAAGTCTTACTCTAAATAATCAATTGCGTTTTAAAATTCATCATAAAAAAACAGTGAGCCTTTTGGACTCACTGTAACAATAAAATAAAGATGTGAAATTATTAATTATATCCCTTCACCTCAAAAACGTAATCTTGCAGATTTTTTATCATCTGAATCTTACCTTGATTTCTTAAATAATTTACTTTTGGAAGTTTGATATTAGTATTCAAACTGTCATTTGAAAGTATTGTCTTTTTTAGATAATTAGCTTTAACTGCAAATGCAGAACCTTCATATTCCGTATGTTTTCCACTTACTATACCAATCAAATTTCCTTGTGCATCAAAAAGAGGACCTCCACTTTGGCCTGGGTTTACTGGAACTGCAATTTGATAAGAAGCAGTATCTCCCTCATATCCATTTACAGAACTAATATATCCCTCACCAAAAACCACATCTTGTTTTGGATATCCCAGTGTGAATACTTTCTCCCCAAGATCTAAATCCGTTTTTCTAAATGTAAAAGGCAGAGGACCAAATGTTTTAAAACTATCATCTTCTACTTTCATAATCACAAGATCTAAAACTGGATCTGTATAAATCTTCTTCAACTTCAGGCGACTAAATTTTTTATTTTCAATGTAAACGGACTCAACATCTTTTACAACATGATAACTTGTTAGAATGTACCCATCTGCGCTAATGGCAATTGCGGTACCTCCAAAAGATGCTTGCTTAACAGCAGGTTTGCCCTGGTTAATTTCCTTCATGATCTTTTTTTGAGAACTTTTAACTTTCTCAATATCCAGACTCAATTCACGATAATAAGCTTTGTCTTTATGGTTGAGCGGGCTAACATAGTTCATCAACGTATAAGTACCCATACTAATCACTAATGCTATGGAAGCAGCTGCAGCCCATATTTTAGGACCAGAGAACATACTTCTGATCTTTGTTGCTCGAAGCGAAGTAGAATCAACATCTTCCTTCATTTCAGCATGAGCTACTTCAAGACGATTTTTTAAAGTTTTCCTTTTTGAATGTCTATCAAAAGACCTCAAAAGTTTCTCAAATGAAGCAACTTCGTTTGCAAATACTATATCAGAAACTCTTCTATGCTCAAATTCTTTTTTCTCAGCAGCGTCCATGGCTCCTGAAAAATAGCTTTCGATTAACTCAAGTAATTCTTTATTGTTTTCCATTTTATTTTTCGTCTTACTCTACTGAAAAAAACATTTTTTTCAATCTTATAAGGCATTTATATTTCTGATTTTTGGCATTGTCTGCGTTGGTATATCCAAATTTTTCGCAAATTTCTGTCATGCTCAGTTTATTAACATAATAATCTTCTAAAATAGTTCGACAGGGCTCTCCCAATCCATTCATGGACTCTTCCATACGGGCAAAATCTTTTTCTTTATCTTCTGCCTCTCCTTCCTCTTCTGCTGAAAATAACTCGTCAAAATTATCCGGCTTGGATGTAAATTTGGACTTATAATAGAGCCTTTTCAACCAAAGTCTCCTACATACAGCGTAGAGGTATGTTTTTATCGAACAATTTAACTCAAGAGCGTTTCCCTTGATTTTTTCATAAAATAAGATAACGGCCTCCTGACAAATATCTTTTGCATCTTGCTCATTGCCATTGTTATTGTATATAAAATAAGCAATTGCGTGGAAGTTTTCCTTATATAAAAACTCCAATGCTCCGTTTTCATCGTTTCTGATACCTTCAACAATCTCTTTATCAGTGTAATTACTCCGCATTTACCAGAATTAGCTTTAATACATTTACTAAGCCAAGGTAACCCAAAAAATATTAAAAATATATACACCGTGGACAAAAAAGAAATAGATCAAAAGTAGTAGGATTATACTATTTATAGATTTTAATATATTGACAAACAAAGATTTATGATTAATTCGCACTTATTTATTAATTATTTAAAAAATAGTGGGTTACCATTTTGACTTCCGTGTATTAAGGGAAATTTGATGTCAAACCCTTTTAAACAATTTATCATGAAAACTTTAAAATTATTCGTTGTTGCTGCTATTGCAACTGTTGCTTTCGCTTCTTGCGGTGGTGGTGCTTCTGACAAAGCTGCTGATTCTACAGTAGTTGTTGCTGACACAGTTGTTGTTGCTGACACTACTCCAGTTGTTGCTGACACAGTTGTTGTTGCTGACACACTTAAAAAATAATCTTTCCAAAAGGATTTTTAAAATGCCGCTTAATGCGGCATTTTTTATTTGTACCTACTCTACTTTTCTCAAAACCGCTTTTTACCTATCTTCCAAAAAAATATACGTTCTGTTTTTATGAAAAAAAACATTTGTTCCCTTTTAGTAGTATTGATGAGCTCTGTCTGTCTCAATGCGCAAAATATGGAAAGGGTACATGCTTACCTAGACACCCTCTGCTCTCCAAACATGCATGGTAGAGGAGCTACATATGATGGGCAAAAAATAGCTGCAAATTACTTATCCGATCGCTTTCGCGAAATAGGTTTGTCATCCTTCTCAGAATCCTATTTTCAAACATTTAATTATGACATCAATACTTTTCCTAAAAAAGTTTTTTTTAAGACTAATAAAACAACTTTAATAACTGGCAAAGACTATATCGTCCAAGCTGGATCTCCTTCTGGAAAAGCTACCCTAAAAATTTATAAACTTGACACGCTTATTTTTTCGTCTAAAAAACATCTTGCTAAATTCTTGAAGGTTAATCTTAAAAAAACCGCACTCGTTTACGATGAGCTATTTGCAAAAAAGCTAAAAACGATTCCAAAAGAAATCGCCGCTAAACTTAGCGCTGCTAGTTGCATCATAGAACTCAAAGACAAAAAACTTACGATGGGACTTTCTCAAAAACAAGGGAACACAATTGTTTTTGAAGTACTCAAAGATAAATTTGATATAAAAGCTAAATCGATTTGCTATGAAATAGATGCCGAATTAATTAAAAATTATCAAGCACAAAATATAATTGGGTATATAAAAGGCAGAGAGGTGCCAGACTCTTTTTTATTTATCACAGCTCATTACGACCATCTAGGGAGGCTTGGTTCGTCAGCATATTTCCCTGGCGCAAACGACAATGGTAGTGGCATTTCTATGCTATTAGAATTAGCCCGTTATTATAAAGATCATCCGCAACGCTATTCCATCGTCATTGTAGCCTTCGGTGCAGAAGAAGTTGGGCTGATTGGTTCAAAATATTTTACCGAATATCCTCTTGTACCGCTAACTAAAATTCGCTTTCTCCTAAATCTTGATCTCATGGGTACTGGAGACGATGGAATGATGGTTGTGAATGGAACATTATTCCCCAAAGAATTTGAATTGCTTACAAAAATAAATAGTGCAGATTCTTATCTACCTGAAATTAAAAAACGTGGCAAAGCAGCCAATTCTGATCATTATCATTTTACAGAAAAAGGCGTACCAGCCTTCTTCTTTTATACCCTGGGTGGAATAGCGGCCTATCATGATGTACAGGACATCCCAGAAACACTTCCGCTTACAAAATTTAGTGAGGTATATAAATTAATTTCTACATTTATTACTACCCTTTCTAAATAAAAAAAGGGAGAGACAAAACGTCTCTCCTTTTTTTTATTCTACTGTCCGTTGTTTTCAGGCTGGGCTTTCTCAGCCTCTTCTTTTGCTTTCTTATCTGCCTCGTCCTTCTCTTGCTGTTCTTTCTCAGCCTGTTCCTTTTCACGTTGCTTTTTGTCAGCCTCCTCTTTCTCCTGCTTTTGCTTATTCAAAAGCTCTTGTTGTTGACGTTTCTTTTCAGCTTCTTCTTTTGCCTTTTGAATTCTTATTTCATCTTGTTTGATCTTTTCTTGCTTTTCCGCCTCATCTTGCTCGGCTTGTCTTTTGTCAGACTCTTCCTTAGCCTTTTGAATGCGCTCAGCTTCTTCACTGGCTTTTTGCTGTCTTTCTGCCTCGCCCTTCGCTCTTTCAATCCTATCCGCTTCGTCTTTAATTTTCTGCTGTTTGTCGGACTCTTCTTTCACGCGTTCTATTCTATCCGCTTCGTCTTTAGCTTTCTGCTGTCTTTCTGCTTCAAGCTTATCACGTTCTATCTTATCTGCTTCGTCTTTAACTCTCTGCTGTTTGTCTGACTCTTCTTTCTCACGTTCTATTCTATCGGCCTCGTCTTTCGCTTTCTTTTGTCTTTCCGCCTCAATTTTCTCACGTTCGATCCTAGCGGCTTCGTCTTTAACTTTCTGCTGTTTGTCCGACTCTTCTTTCTCACGCTCTATCCTATCGGCTTCATCTTTCGCTTTCTTTTGTCTTTCCGCTTCAACTTTCTCGCGTTCGATCCTAGCTGCTTCATCTTTAGCTTTCTGCTGTTTGTCCGACTCTTCTTTCACTCGTTCTATTCTATCGGCTTCGTCTTTTGCTTTCTTTTGCCTTTCCGCTTCAACTTTTTCTCGCTCAATTTTCTCAGCTTCATCTTTAAATTTCTGCTGCTTATCTAATTCTACTTTTTCTCGTGCTATTCTATCCGCTTCATCTTTTGCTTTCTTCTGTTTTTCCGCTTCCCCCTTCTCACGTTCGACTCTATCAGCTTCGTCTTTAATTTTCTGTTGTCTTTCGGCCTCTTCTTCTTTCTTTTTCAATTTATTAATCTCCTCTTCTGTGCACTCACCAAGATGATCTCCATGATCTAGGTGAGCTTTTAAAGTACTTCTCGAAATTGTAATGTTTTGACAATTATCAGGATTGCCTGGAGGTTTATGACAAATAGTTACTTTTTCATTTGCCTTATCTGCTTCTTCTTTCTCTTTTTTAGCCTTCTCATCATCTTCTTTGGCTTTTTGTTGTTTTGCCAGCTCTTCTTTCTCACGTTGCTTTTTCTCGGCTTCGTCTTTCAGCTTTTGGGCTTGAATCTCTTTCTCTTTTTGAATTCTATCTACTTCTTCTTTTGCTTTCTGAACTTTATCTGCTTCCTCTTTAATTTTCTTCTCTTCCGCCTCACGTTTTATTCGTTCGTCCTCTTCATTTATTCCAGAACAATTTACCGAACTCTCCACAGGTGTAAGCGTCACAAGTACAACACAATCTTGTAAGTCATTTGATTTAGAAGTTGTACTATTTGTTCCTAACTCAAAAAGATAAATTGCTTGATTAGGTTCGATATTAACTTTTCCATCAACAATATATCCCTTTAAGAAAACTTCAACATCTGCTTGACCCGCAAATCCACTAATCAATGGAACTGTTTCCCCATTCCGCAATACTTTTACAAAAGGGTCAACACTTGACGAGTTTCGTTCATATAATAAAACATTTGTTTTTGGATTAATAGATTTTGCTTTCACACTAATCGCTGTATTAGCTGGAATAGGCTGAGGCGAATTCCAAGTATGGACAACGTGATCATTTACATTTGATGCCTTATTATAGCCTGTATATACACCAAATGGATCTACTGTAGTTGTGCCAAATTTAACTTGTGTGATTACAGGATAATCAATGCCAACACCGCCCTCTTTCAATGCGCAACCAAGAACAGTAACAGATGCCTTATAACATTGTTTAGGTATAACTGTTCCTTTTTCAATATCAAAAATAACCTTCTTGTCGTCAGCCTTTGGTGGTGTACAATTTAATGTAACTTTATCTGAAGCTGTTCCCGATTCGTTAGTAGCGGCAAGCAGCACAGTGGAAGTTTTGTCAAATTTAACAGTAACAGTAACCTTTCCAGTAGTAGCATCAAAACTAAATTTTTCTGAAGGTAGCTCAACATCGTTTATGGTTATTTTAACATCTGTCTTGTCTTTAATATTTTTTACAGTAGCAACAATTATTTCTTCGCAACTTATGGAGGTATAAGTAGCTACTGCTGGAGATGTAATCTGAACAGTTGGAATAGGCTCCTTAACTATTACAGGATTTTCAGGAACGCAATCTGTACTCGTAATACTACAATTACAAGTAGACGTAATTTTTCCTCCACTATTATTTTGTTCTATACCATTGGCATCACACAAACTAACTTTTCCTAAAAGGCTAGCCCCTCCGTTTATAACTGTTTGCCCAGAAACCAAAACTGAAGCACAACCGCTTCCTACGCCCGAAATTACTCCATTAAAATCTAAACTTCCTGCTTCTAATTTGTTGCCACCGCTTACATTAAAAGTGCTTCCGCCATTAATAACCGTTTTGCCTCCTGATTTTACATAACCATTGTTTTCAAAATTAGTGTTGTTATGAAACTCATTTGCAACAATAACTCTACAACTGTTTACAAAAGATCCACCACTGTTATTATGCAGGCTAGCACCAACATTCATCGTTCCACTATTACAAATAATATTTCCATTGTTCACACTTCCTTTGATGGTAATTTGTCCTGTATTTTTAAACACTCCTTGTGTATTTACATTACAATCACTTCCTACAGTCATATGTCCATAGTTCTCCATTCTACCATTGAATGTAGTTCCTTGAAGTGTAAGCTTTCCAAAATTGCGAACCGTACAACTACTATTATTCAAATTAAGACTTCCGAAAGTTGCTTCACCATTTATAACTATTGTACCTGAATTAAAATTGAGAGAAGAAGGTTTTGCATTTCCACATATCACCAACATACCACCATTCATTGTGATCTGACCTATGTAAGTTCCTTTAATACATACCTTTTTACCTGACTCAATGGTCAAATTAGTTTTTCCATCTTCGTCTGAAAAATGGCACGATTCACAATCTACATATTTAGATGGGCTTGATGTAGGACAATCATTGCCTTCAGCAAAAGGAGGAAGTACAATTACAGGATCAACTTTTGGAGGTGTACATGTAAGTGTTACTTGGTCTGTAGCTGTGCCAGATTCATTCGTGGCAGACACAACTATAATTGCGGTCTTATCAATTTTTACCTTAAAGGTAATATTTTTTGTACTTGGGTCCAGCGTATATTGTTCTGGATATAATGGGTGATTATTTACTGTAATTTTAATATTGTTGTTGTCTATAACATTTTTAACAGACAGAACAATACTTTCTTCACAGTCAATAGAAACGTATGGATCTGTAGAAGGTGTAATAATTTTCACCACAGGAATAGGCACTACTACTTTAGGAGGTACACAATTGATCGTTATTTTATCCGATACAGAACCTGATTCATTGGTGGCGGTTATTGAAACAATTGTTGCTTGCTTAATTAACAAATGAAAAGTAAGGCTTCCTGTTGAGGCATCATAAGAATAATTTTCAGAGGGCAGCGCTATTCCATTTGCAGCTATCGAAATATTATCCTTAGATTTTACATTTCTTACAAAGGCTACAATATCTTCTTCGCATTTCACAGAGGCGTGTGGATCTGACGAAGGTAATGTAATCTGAATAGTAGGAGATGGGACTTTCTCTTTTGGTGGTGCACAGGTAATGGTAATTTTATCTGAAGCAACGCCCGACTCATTGGTAGCAGTGATCACAATCGCGTTTGGATCTTTTACTGAAAGATGGAACGACAAACTACCCGTACTTGCATCAAATGTAAACTGATCGGAAGGCAAAGGTAAATTATTTACGATCACCTGAATTTTCTCTTTCAATTTTATATTACGTACAGTAGCATTGATGTCTTCTTCACACGTAATAGAAATATATGGATCAATCGTTGGTTTCGTTATTTGAACAGTAGGCTCAGGAATTTTCTCTTTCGTAGGAGCACAAGTAATACTAATTTTGTCAGAAGCTACACCCGATTCATTTGTTGCAGTAATAACAACAGCATTTGGTGTTTTTAAAGACAAATGGAAAGACAACAAACCATTCGACGCATCATACATATAATCATCCTTCAGTAATGCTACATTATTAACTGTTACTTGAATATTCTCCTTACTCTTTACATTTCTTACCGTTGCGTTCACATCTTCTTCACAAGCAATAGAAATAAAAGGATCTTGGGATGGTTTTGTTATTTGTACAGATGGAGCGGGAATTTTTTCTTTTGGTGGTGCGCACGTGATTGTAACCTTATCTGTAGCGACACCTGTTTCATTAGTAGCCGTAATTACTATAGCATTTGGCTCCTTAATATATAAGTGGAAACTAAGTTTCCCTGTAGTTGCATCAAATGTCAATTGATCTGCAGGAAGCGTTACTCCATTTACAACAACAAATATATTCTCTTTCAATTTCACATTTCGAACTGTAGCAGTTACATTCTCATCGCAAGAGATCGAAATGTACGGATCAATTGAAGGTGTCATAATTTGCACCGTTGGCGCAGGAGCTTTTTCTTTTTGTAAAACACAACTCACGGTAACCTTATCCGTTGCGACTCCTGTTTCATTAATAGCAGTTATCGTAACAGCATTCGCTTGCTTAATAGATAAGTGAAAAGTAAGTCGGCCTGTGGTAGGTTCAAAAGAATAATCGTCTGAAGGCATATCAACCGTATTGACAACTACTTTAATATTATCTTTTGATTTTACATTTCTAACAATTGCCACTAGATCTTCTTCGCAACTCAAGGAAATATAAGGATCAATAGTAGGAGAAGTTATTTGAACTGTAGGAGCAGGAATGGTCCCTTTCTTAGAGGCGCAACTAATAGTAGTTTTGTCAGAGGCTGTACCCGACTCATTTGTAGCCGTAATAACTATTGTATTTACTTCTTTTACATTAAGATGAAATGCCACTCGGCCAGATGTAGGATCAAATGTAAATGCATCACTGCTTAATGGCGTAGCATTAATCAATATTAAAATATTTTCTTTAGCCTTTACATTTCTTACGGTCGCCATTACATCTTCTTCGCAAGTCAATGATATATATGGATCAATAGTAGGGGCAGTAACTTGTACTGTAGGAGCTGGAATTTTTTCTTTTGGCGGAGCACAAGTCAATGTAACTTTATCCGTAGCAACTCCAGTTTCATTTGTAGCAGTAATCACTACAGCGTTGGTTTGTTTTATAGAAAGATGAAATGTCAAACGCCCAGTTGGTGCATCATAGGTATATTGATCTGTTACGAGAGGAATATTATTTACCGAAACCTTAATGTCTTCCTTAGACTTTACATTTCGAACTGTTGCAAAAATATCTTCTTCACATTTAACAGAAATGAAAGGATCAAGAGACGGAGAAGTTATCTGCACTGTTGGTGCCGGCACTTTTTCTTTTTTCGGTGCACAATTTATTATCGTTGCGGCTGAAGCCTTACCTGATTCATTAAAAACATTAATGGATATGTTGGCTGAAGCAGTTATAACGGTATGAAACAATAGCTTTCCTGTTGTAGGATCAAACGTGAATTCCATAGCTTTAAGAGGAACTGTATTTACAAACACTTGAATATTATCCTTTGTTTTTACATTTCTAACTAATGCTATGACGTCCTCTTCACAATTGACAGAAATATAGGGTGATAATGAAGGACTATTTATTTGAACTGTTGGGATAGGAACCACTGGGACCACAGGAGAGCAACTAATCGTAACGCCATCGTGCGCTTTGCCAACTTCGTTTACTGCATCTATAGATATTTGCAGGTCTGAAGCAATTTTAGTATGAAAATTAATTCTTCCTGTTGCTTGATCAAATGAATACTCAGCACCTGTTAAAGGAATTTTACCAATAAGAATATGAATATTTTCTTTTCTCGAAACATTTTTAACAAACGCGATTACATCTTCTTCGCAACTCAATGAAGTATACATTGAAACTGCAGGCTTCGTAATTTGTACTACAGGGGCAGGTATGCTTTTTTGCGATTGATTGCCACACACAAGTGTAATCTTGTCTGAAGCACCGCCAACTGGATTATTAACATTAACAACCAGATTCGACGTTCCAGCAATTGAAACTCTAATGGCAACCTGATTGCTATGTTTATCAAATACAATATTTTGCAAACCCATTTGAACTCCATTTAAAAGAACTTGTATATTTTCTTTTGCAGGAACATATGTAACATATGCAGTAACGACTTCCTCGCAAGAAGCAGAAACATAAGGATTTTCAGCTGGGTTTCTAATCTCAACCGTTGGTGCTTTTGGCGATACAACAGGAGGTTGACAGCGTATTTCAGTCATGTCACTAGTTTTTCCTCCTTCGTTGAAAACAAATATTTGTATGAAAGTAGCTTTGGAGATGTTGGTATTAAAAGATATTTCCTGTGTTGTTGGATTATAATCAAACAAAGAAGCATATAGCGGATTGTTGTTAATCACCACGCTAATCTGTGATTTGTCTGTTACATTTTTAACCTTTGCTACAATTGTTTCATAACACGTAGTTGAAATAAAAGGATTAATAGATGGTCTAACAATACTTACCTCGGGCCCTGGCACAACAGGCACAACAACTGGAGGAGTACATTTTATATTTATTACTTTACTGTCTTCTCCTTTTGCATTTCTAATTTTAATAACTACAACCGTATTTGCCGAACTGTTAACCAAAAAATTAAGAGTGCCGTTACTTGAATTATAACTATACTGCCCTGGGGACAATAGCCGCCCATCTATTTCAACCGCAATAGATTGCTTCTGATCTAAATGTTGTAACCTAGCTTTAATTTCCACGCTACAATCAGTTGTTGAATAAGAACTTTGCTGAGGGAAAACCATCTCAATAATAGGCTTTGGCAATTGAGGGGTGGCGGCAGGAATACAATTTACTTTAATTGTTTTACTTACCGTACCTGTACCGTTTGTTGCCGACACAATAAAAACGGAATTACTAGTTAATACTCTTGAAAACGTAATAACCCCAGACGAGCTATAATTATAATCTGAAATCACAGAACCATCCTGCCTAACTTCAATAGAATTTCTCCCTCCCACATTGCGCACACGCACGCTCATGGCCACTTTACAGTCTACGGCTTCATATACCTCTGTAGTTGGAAATAACCATTCTATAACAGGCCTTTCTTCAATGACGCTGGTAGTATTGGTATATCTTCCACCAAAAAGGCCAATATTCATATTCATATTGGTATAATGGTAAAGATCATTTTTCCCAGAAAGGGTATTATCATTTTTCCAACGCTGACCGTCTAATAAGTCTGTTTTAGGAAATGTTACTTTATGTTCAAATCCGATCCAAAAATTGGGTACTACACGAAAACTAATACCACCACCAAACGATGGCGCAAAAACATATTTTCTACTTTTGCCCCCTTCCGCAGCGGTTTCATAATTATTGTCTTTAAGAGTTTTTAAATCTTGTAACGCTATTGATTTACTTACTTCGGAAACGGTACTATAATCGTACTGTGTACCATCACTATTCAATTGATCTATAGAAGTACTTGATCCTGCAGATCCTATACCACCAAAAATATATAGGTTTATTCCTTTTCGTGCACGAAGACGATTTGTATTTAATAATAATTCGAGGTCAAAATCATGAATACTCGTTTTATAATTTTGGTAAACATACCCTAAAGAAGAGGCATAATTGGCTTCGTTACCATTGGTGCCATTTAATGCATTATTGTTAATAATTCCATATGATCTTTTATAATCTTGTCCAGACGTAGAAGTATATAAATAC
>JANOTP010000063.1:0-16870 GCA_031416415.1 Cytophagales bacterium
ATTTATATCAAGTTCTACTTGTACATAATGTTTAATAGCCGTTGAAGTAATTAAGTTATCTTTTGGAATTACCACTTGAAAAGGAATTGCTATTATTTCTTTTGGTTCCAAAACATAATCGTTAAACGAAATTTTACCAACCTTTTCTGTAGATTCCTTCTTCTTATCTTTCTCTTCTATCTCCTCTATAGTAACCATTCGTAGTACAATTTCATCGATTGTAGCAGGATATTCACCACCTGTAAAAGTAGCTATCCCCTTTACACTTTCTTGCATTTTCGCTTGTGCTTTAAGAAGTCTCACTTCCACTTTTGGAGCACCAACTCCTACCATACTTTTTAAAGAATTCAGAATACCCATCTCTCTTTATTTTAATTTTATTTTTGAATATAAACAATAAAAGCCAACACTAAGGTTGGCTTTTAATTTCTTTAGTCAACTTATTTAGAAGCTGCCCATTTACGAATTTCAGTTCTGAACCAAGCATCTGCTTCTTCAGTCCATTTGTAATTATCACGGATATATTCTACTGTATCTTTCTCAACATCTGTATAAGAATTACCATCTTTTACAGCTTCAAGAAGTTTTTTTGCATCAGCAGTAGAGATTCTTCCGTCGCCAGCTCCTTTTACAGATTCGTCAGCAAGTTCTAAAAGTTCGCCGTCGTATTTTTTTCCATTAATAGTTTTGTAGTATCCCATAATTTCAACAATGTTTAGGTTAATTTTGGATAATACTATGAAATTTTATGATAGAAATCAAGGAGTTAATAAATAATTTAAGTAATAAAATTTCTATTTCATATTAACAAATTGTAACGGAATTCCATAATCTTTAGAACGCATCATAGCCATTACCTCTTGTAAATCGTCTATTTTTTTGCCCGTTACCCTTATCAATTCATCCATTTGAGCTGGAGTAACCTTGATTTTAGCATCTTTTATGTCTTTTATGATCTTACGACAAGATTCTTTATCAACCCCAGACTTTACCTTCATTTCCTTTTTGAATGTGGCACCAGAAGGATAAGCTTCTTTACTTAGATCCAACGATTTTGGATCTATTCCTTGTTTTGCCATCCTAGTGATTAAAATATCAATAATAGTTTTCATACTCATATCGTTATTCGTAGTCACTTGAATAATACTATCCTTTTTATTGAGATCTACCTCTGTCTTCGAATCTTTTAAATCATAACGATTCTGAATCTCTTTCACAGCAACATTGACAGCATTATCGAGTGTCTGTGGATCTACTTTACTTACAATATCAAAAGAAGGCATATGTTAAACAGTTTTAGTAGAGTAAAATTAACGCTTGAAACAGTTTAAAGCAAATCAATAGGTATGTAAAGTCCTAAAAACAATTTTTAAAATATTTTTTTTGTAATCTAAAAAATCTATAAATTATGATCCTTTAGCTATTATCAAACCTTACAAAACAATAACACCTTGGAAAAAAAATACAAATTCAAAGAACTTAAAATATTTTCATCAACTGAAAGTATGGTTGGCAATACCAGAAGATACAGACAAGTATTCGAAAATCTTGAAACCACCTACCTATATGCAGAGCTTTCATTTTACAACAAAGAGTTTGACGAAGAAGAATGGAAAGCTAAGATCAACTTAAAAGCTTTTCAAATTAAAAAAGAAAAGCGCGAAGAACTTTGCGATCTTATAAAAGAAATCACCATCACTAAAGATCAAAACATTGTTATGATCCGCGAAGGTTGGGGAAACAAAGACGCGGGCGACTATTGGAAAAGAGGTGACTATGAATGGGAAGCCTATATTGACGGAGAACTCATTGGCACTCAAAAATTCTATATAGAAAATGGAGGCTTAGTAACGAGTGAAAACAATCCTTACCTTGCTATACAGTCCATACAACTTTACCATGGACCAGATGCAGGACTTCCAAAAGACCAACGTAAATACCTTACAAAATTCAATGCTAAAGAAACAGAATATTTATGGGTAGAAGTTAATATTGAAAACGTACAAAGCCAGTCATGGTATTGTGAATTATTTTTTAACTACTACAACGATTCGGGGCAGCTTAAAGGTAGTGCTACAGAAATGAAATACATCAATAGTGCGGACAAAGAGATGACTATACTTTCTGGCTGGGGTTCTACTTCTAAAGGCACTTGGTACAACGACAAGTACCGTATGGAAATCACTTTTATGGACCAATTAATCGCGGTAATCCCATTTGATGTAGGCGATGAATTTGTTGAAGGTGCAGTATCTGTTTTGAAAGCTAATGAAGTCATACCATTAGGAGGTTCTGGCTCATCAGCTGTTAAAAAAGAAGAATCGCTAGAGGAAGTACTAAAAGGCTTAAATGAAATGATTGGCCTTTCAGGTATCAAAACAAAAGTAAACGACTATACCAGTTATTTGAAATTTTTAAAACTAAGACAGGATCAAGGTTTTGAAGAATCACAAAAAATATCTTTACACTCTGTTTTTACAGGAAATCCTGGTACAGGAAAAACTACCGTAGCCAAAATGCTCGGTCAGATCTATCACAAAATGGGACTTCTTTCTAAAGGAAAAGTAACAGAGGTAGGTCGTGCAGAGCTTATTGGCAAATTCATTGGACAAACAGCTCCTCTTGTAAAAGAAATTATTGAAAAAGCCCGTGGAGGAATTTTATTCATTGACGAAGCGTATTCTCTTATGCGAGAAGGTGATAGTACAAATGATTTTGGACAAGAAGTAGTCGAAGTATTACTCAAAGAAATGTCAGACGGAAGAGGTGATCTGGCCATTATTGTAGCGGGCTATCCAAAAGAAATGAATCACTTCCTTTCTGCAAATCCTGGACTCCGTTCACGTTTCAATCTATCCTTCCATTTTGATGATTACCTTCCACAGGAATTAATGGAAATAGCCAAATACACTACCATCAAAAAAAGTGTAGAGCTTTCAAACGACGGCCAATCTTTCCTTTATGAAAAATTAATTGACGCCTACAGAACGCGTGATAAATCTTTTGGAAATGCAAGACTTGTTACCTCACTTATTGATGAAGCCAAAATGAATATGGGCTTACGATTAATGAGACTTGGAGAACCAGCTTCACTTACAGCGGCCCAATTAAAAACAATCGAACTAGAAGACATTAAAGCTATTTTCAAATCTTCTTCCAGAGGATTACCAGACCTGCGTGTAGACGAAGGACTACTTACTGAAGCATTGGCAGAGTTAAATCTTCTTACGGGAATGCAAGAAGTAAAAGAAGAACTTCAAGAAACTATTAAACTTGTTAGATTTTATAGAGAAACGGGAAAAGATGTTTTAAATAAATTTTCTCTCCATACTGTTTTCTCAGGAAACCCTGGTACAGGAAAAACAACTGTAGCAAGAATAGTAGCAAAGATCTATAAAGCGCTAGGAATACTAGAACGCGGACATATAGTAGAAGTAGACAGACAAGGGCTCGTAGCGAGTTACATTGGTCAAACGGCTACTAAAACACTCGAAGCTATTGACAAAGCCGAAGGAGGCGTATTGTTTATAGACGAGGCCTACGCATTAGCATCAGGAGGAGAAGGTGATTTCGGAAAAGAAGCAATTGAAACACTTCTTAAACAAATGGAAGATCGTAGAGGTCGTTTTGTGGTAGTAGTAGCTGGATATACAGACAACATGAGTATATTTCTGGAAACAAACCCTGGCTTAAAATCAAGATTTGACAGAACGCTTAGCTTCACCGATTATTCCACAGAGGAATTGTTAGCAATTGCAGAAAGTATGTTGGCTATAGAAAGCTTAAAAGCAGACCCTGCAGCACTTGATCATTTGAAAAACTACCTAGGACATTTGTATTCTCAGCGTGATAAATTCTTTGGCAACGCACGTTCGGTAAGAAAGGTTATCAAAGACGCCATTAAAGAACAAAATCTAAGAATGGCTTCGTTAGAGGCATCTAAGAGAACACCCGATATTCTTTCTACCCTAACATTAGAAGACTTAAAAGATTTCAAAATCGATCCTAATGCCTCTTCACAAGGAAGTAGAATTGGCTTTAGAATAAAGTAAGTTAGAAATTAGTACCACTGTAAACACTTATATAACGTTTACGGTGGTACTAATTATTTTTATCGTAATTTTTCAACGTTGCCCTCTAATTCCAGTACACCTTAATTAATAGGCCAGACTTCGAACGTTTAATGAATTGAAGTCTGTAACTTCACGCCACAGGCAATAACTGAATCTATTAGCACCTCAACGCTATTTTCTTTCCTGAAAAAATTTACGCCCTTGTTGAAGAAAAGTTGCATGGGCGAAATTTAATAAAAATAATCGTTGGTTATTTTGGCATTGGGGTAACGAGAAAATAACTTTCTATTTTGCAAAAGCTCTATTCTAAAGTTGCTATAAACTCCATATTTCAAGATTGATTTTTAATTTAAATCTAATTAGTTGTTTACTTATAAGCATAGTTATACGTTTTACAACGAAAACTAACAGGTACTTTACTTATGAAAACAAAAAACTACTTTAAAAATCTATTGTTATTAGTGATACTAATAACATCTTTTAAAACTGCCTACGGGCAACTTTCAAGTATTGAAGGAGAAAAAAATGCTGATGGCAGTATAAAAAAATGGCATAGAATAGAACTCGTTTTTAATGGTCCAAACCTAAATGAAGCTCCAGCCACATTTAGAAATTACCGTTTAGATGTAACCTTTACTTCACCAACAAACAAAGTTTATAAAGTACCCGGTTTTTTTGATGGAGATATTGATCCAGCAAACTCGGGAGCTTCTTCTGGTAATAAATGGAAGTCACGTTTTACAGCAGGTGAAGAAGGAACTTGGAGTTATTCAGTTTCTTTTGTTACAGGTACAGATATAGCAGCTAATCTTACTGGAGGAGCAACGGGTACTCAACCAGATGGTCAATCAGGTACTTTTAAAGTAGGGGCTCAAGATAAGTCTGGCAAAGATTTTAGAGCTAAAGGAAAATTACAATACAACAATCAACATTATCTTCAATTTGCTAATGGTGATAATTTTATCAAATGCGGAGCAAATAGCCCAGAAGTTCTAATGGCTGATGTAGACTTTGATGGTAATCCAAGTGTTACAAACAGCACTGGAAATGTTAATCATTCTAGTCAAGCTTCAAGCTGGACTACAGGCGATCCAACATGGAAAAATGGAAAAGGAAAAGGAATAATAGGTGTAGTAAACTATCTTTCTAACAAAGGTGTAAATGCACATTATTTTTTGAGTATGAATATCATTGGAGATGGGAAACATACATTCCCATATGTTGATTACAATAGCCCTTATACCTTCGATGTTTCAAAACTAGGTCAGTGGGAACTCGTTTTTTCTCAATTCGACAAAAAAGGATTAATGATACATTTTCAAACCTCTGAAACAGAAAACACACAATACTTTGAAAATTCAGAAGGTGGCGTAGGTGCAACACAATTTTCTATTGCTAGAAAAATTTACTACAGAGAACTTATAGCAAGATTTGGTCATCATATGGCCATTACATGGAATGTGGGTGAAGAAAATAATGCTGCATTTTCTTCAAGTCAGCTGGCAAATACAGAAAGCCAGCGCAAACAATTTGCAGATAGACTAAGAGCGCTTGCATCCTACAACGACAATATTACGATACACAATGGTGGATCAGGACAAGGGACTGCAGTAGACTTATACGAAAACAAAGGTTTATTAGGCAATACAAATTATACAGGAACAAGCTTACAATTAAATTTTGCAAACGATAACCATGCAAACATTAAATATTGGAGAGACAAATCAGCAGCTGCTGGCAAAAAGTGGGTCATTGCTTATGATGAAACATATGCTAGTTCAACAACAGATCTTACCATACTAAGAAAAGGAAGCATCTGGAGTACTTTATTGGCAGGCGGTCAAATGGAATGGTATTATGGTGGAGGAGACCTAAGCACCAACCTTGATTATAATACTCTAGCTCCTCAATGGAATACCATTGGTATAGCTGCGAATTTCATGAATACTTATTTATCAAAAGACATACATAAAATGTCACCAAATGACGCTTTAATAAATAATGGCAACTATGCAATGGCTGAAGCAGGTAAAACATATTTATTTTATCTGAAAAATGGTGGCAATGCTATTGTAAATCTTTCGGCTGGTGCAGGAAGTTCATTTACCGTTCAATGGTTCAACCCAAGTGCAGGAGGCGCTTTAATTAGTAGTGCTAATGTGAATGGCGGTTCTGCCAGCACCAACCTTGGCAACCCACCTAATAATACTACTAACGATTGGGTCTTATTGGTAAGAAATACGAACATCAATACAGGCTGTACTGCTAGCATCTCTGCTCTTATTACTACTATTTGCCCAGGTACAACAGCTCTGTTAACTGCAAGTACTGGCACATCGTATAAATGGTTCAATGGTGCTACTCAAGTAGGATCAGCCTCTACATATACCGCTACTATTGTTGGTTCATATACTGTAGAAGTAACAAACGCTGCTAATTGTAAAGCTACTTCCTCTGCAATAATCATTTTAGCGCAAGCTACTTGCGGGGGCAATCTTCCACCAGTAATTTCTTTTAATCTTCCTATAAGCGGCGCAAATTATACTGCTCCTGCTACAATTATAGCAAATGCTTCATCAAGTGATCCAGATGGATCCATTGTTTCAGTAGATTTATTTTTAAATAACGTATTCGTACGACAAGAAAAAATTAGTCCTTACGATTGGAACCATACGAATCAAGATCCTTCGCTTTCGAATTTGACCAATGGCTCTTATACATTAAAAGTAGTGACTACTGACAATCTTGGAGCAACGGCTTCTACTGAAAGAACATTTACAGTTGGAACTATCGTTGATCCAACTACTCCGCAGATAGCATTTACACTTCCAGTAAACAATGCTACTACTGGAAAAAATATTATTGTAAACGTTACTAACACTAATACGGCCATTGCCATTAGTAATGTAGTACTTTATTTAGACGGAACTTTAGTACGTCAAGAAAACACTGCTCCTTATGTATGGAACAGCAGTAGCGGAGGCTCTTTAGATCCTATTCTAAGCAACTTGAGTCTAGGAACGCATCAACTCAAAGCAGAAGCAGCGAGTTCGACTGGTGTAAAAGGTCAAACTACTATTTTAATAAATGTGACTTCAACAGCTCGTTTTGGAACTGTTGATAAAAATAGTGAAACTACAGAGCTTACATCAAGTTATCCTAATCCTTTTAAAGATAAACTAACGATAGAGGCTGGTACAAATAACCAAATCTATTCTGCAAAAATTAGCGGAATGGATGGCGCATTGTATACTATACCAATGGCTATTGAAGGAAATACTATAAAATTTTCTACAGAATCTTTGGCAAATGGTTTATACATAGTAGAACTTTCTACTTATAATGGCGTGATTACACAAAAAATAGTTAAAGAATAAATTTTACTTACTTACCAATTAAAGGCGTGTTTTGAAAAAAAACACGCCTTTTTTATTTTATAAGTTTTTAGTATCCAACTATAAATTGCGGCAAATAAAAAGCCTTAGTAAATATGTCCACGTTGTCCTTAGGCTCCAGTCCAATGCTATTTTTTTCTGAAATAATTTATTGCAGCAATTATAGTAACTGATCCTACTTATTCTTACTACAGCAGTGCAAATCCTATGTCCCCACTTGAAACGGATGAATATTAACTTTGACAAAAATGTTCCTGTGGTTATAGTTACATTAGGGTGCACTAATCGTCCAAAAGCTAACAAATAATCGCCTCTCGTGTTATGCGGGAGAAACTCTTGTTGGAGAAAAAGCTCCAAGGGCGAATGCTATTCGTGAATATACTACCTAATCTATTATTATTTTCTATTCTTGAAGTTTTAAGCTTTTAAAACTTCAAGAGGTTAACTAACTAATGGAATTATTATAAAGATTGTTTATATTGCAATTAGAATTCACCCTATCTTAATAGAAGCTGCCAAGCTGCTATTATTAATCGCACATGTCTATTATGCAATCATCAACACTAACAAAAGAAGAACTTTATGTCAATTCTTTATTCGAAAGTGTTTTAAATAAATCTAACCTACCGTTAGAAGAAGATTTTTTTTCTTTGGGTGGAGAATCAATTGACGTAGTACAGCTATTGTTCAGGATAGAAAAAGAAACAGGAATTCAGATCCAAGGAATAGAATTCATGAATGCTTGTGCTATTAAATCTTTTGCGAAGTTTTTAGTAGAAGAACATGGAGTTGATTTTAGCAATAAAATA
The DNA here is from genome assembly GCA_031416415.1 of Cytophagales bacterium. Taxonomy (GTDB): domain Bacteria; phylum Bacteroidota; class Bacteroidia; order Cytophagales; family Cytophagaceae; genus JANYCO01. The sequence continues at coordinate 8,278 of JANOTP010000063.1, forward strand.
GTTGGATTGGAAAATAACACCCAGGAAGTAAAATTGAATAATCAATTAGATGCTCCTCAACTTTATAGTGCAGAAAATAAAGCTAGCACGTTCTCTTCTTATAGTTCGCTTAAAGTATTCACTATAAGAATTGCAAAACAGATTTTAAACTCTTTCAAAAGTAAAGAAGAAAAAAAAGATTCCAGTTCCAAGACACTTATAAGAGATCAGCTAAGATTATTGAAATCATGGAAAGGTGAAAGACTCACTTCAAAAGGATTGTCCATAGGAAAAAACTTACAAGGTAAACAACCATTTTTATTCTGGTGTTTCCAGTCGTATAACGAACTTGATAATTTATCTCAGGCATTAGGCGAGTCTCAGCCTTTGCTTGGATTAAGATCAGGACATTTATTATTTAAATTCAACACTCCATTATTACAGCAACTTGCAAATAGTTATGTAGAAGAAATACTACTTATACAGCCACAGGGTCCGTTTATACTTGGAGGTAATTGTCAGGGCGGAAAAGTAGCTTGGGAAATGGCATTAAGATTAAAAGAACTTGGACATGAAGTTGGGATTTTATTTTCTATGGAAGTAAACAGAAAAGACAATTTTGATAGTCCTATCGTATTAATTTTCGGAGAAGATAGCGAAGATTTTAATCCCTATCTTTTCGAAAAAGATCCGGAAGCGGAATGGAATAAATCTTTCAAAGATTATTCTGTTGAAATTTTGAAAGGCAAACATGGAAGTTATTTTGAAGGAGAAAATATCGTAAGTTTAGCGAAGCTTATTTCCAAGCATATAGAGAAGCGGAAGAAGGATTGTTTTGTCTTGAAATAGTTGTTACACAAACAATTGGACCAACAAATAGTTGCCACTCGCTTGACATGAGCAGCTGCAAGGAGATTCTTCCAACGTTAAATGCAAATGACACAATTGTATCAAGAACTAAAGAACTTAATGGAAGTTTCAATAAAGTTACACATCAAATATCTAAATCATATGCTAAATATTATTCGGATTCTTCATCAATACCTAAGCAACCAAGATTTAAAAAGTAGAAATAAGTTAGCTTTAATATTTTACATATCTATGCTATTTACTTCAATTAGTTGTGTTAAAAGCAAAAAAGAATTAGATGCAACCGTGGCTGTAAAAATGATAGTAGATAGTATTCAAAATAAAGCAGGATACCCAACTTCTGGTTATATTAAATATATACAATATCCAGATACTTATGCAGAATATAGTATGTCTAACTTTGATTACTTATATAAAAAACATTTAGACAATGCCGATAGTATAAGAATTATTATATATAAACTAATGAGAGATACTACTAGATATAATTTTAAAGAAAATATTAATAATGGAAAAGCTCAATTGATTTTTGATGAAAGTCTCGTTGATTTTTCTGTCAGTCAACAGAAAGGAGTTTTTCATATTAGTGAATTAGGGTATTATGATAATAATAGAAAAGCACTTTTATATTTCAGTTTTTTATGTGGCCAAAAATGTGGTAAAGGATATTTGATCCAATATACTATGAATGAAAAAAAAGACACGTGGGAAGTTTATCAAGTTCTTCCATTATGGGATTCTAATCCATAGTAACATTTGGGTAAACTTCTAAAAACTATAGTCAATTAAACTGATAACATACTGGTATAAGCTATGTATTAGGATAGAGTTGACGTACTGATAGGTAGAACTGTTTAAAGAAAGGAAAAGAACTTCAGAATAATTAATCTCTTGGTATCTCAGTAGTAGACTCCGCAATTGCTCGGACACCTTTTGTACTTGGTCTTGCACGTTATCTCCCCCGTTTGCGTAGCTGAAAGTCACAGTAAACGTGAAGCTATTTTTAAGTAGTTATCAGTTATTTTAAAATCCCTTCAAATTTTTACCTTATTATTCTAAGTCTTTTAGGATCTTTGCTTGTATGTGTAACTGCAAGAATGATAATTTGAGATTCCGTTACCTGAAAAGTTATTCGATAATGCCAACGGATAAAGGAGCGAATATTTCCAAGGCTTTTTTCAGTGTATTTATCTTGTTCATATATCTCAGGGTCTTCAGAAAGTTTACGGGAAGTATCAATAATTACAGATCTTACTTTCTGAGCTGAAGGTTCGGATCTTTCCTTGATATATTGATAGATTTTTTTCAATTCTTCTTTCGCTTCTTTATCCCAAATTACTAATAATTTCTTTTTTACCATTGTTCCATTTCTTTTTCAAGATCTTCTTGGGTAATGAAATTACCTGAAGCTACTCTTTGCTGGGCAGCTTTAATTTTTTCTATGTAAGTCCTTTTCGTAATAGGAGTACCATCAAGTTCATATCCTATTACCTCTACTGAGTCAAGCATATCTTTTACCTAGAAAGAATCTTTTCGTCATTAGTGTGCATCAATTGCTCTAATAGTTTATACTTAGTTTCAATGTTCATCTTTCTGTATTTAAATAGCCTTTATAAATATACAAATTATAAAATGTACATCAAATCAAAGGTAATTATTTCTAATTTATCGCCCTTGGAGCTTTTCCTCCCCGTTTGCCTTTAGCTTTCAGCTAAGTGACTAACAATATAGTTAAGCGTATAGCTAAAAGCTATGCACAGGGGCGTAATAGTGTAAAGCCTCGCTTTGTTTCCCCTGCACTCACACAAATCATAAATAGGTACAAAGTAGTCACTCGGGCTAAAGCCCAAGCGACTACTTTGTGGTCTGAGCAAGTGCAGGTGTTCTTTCATAGAATTATCATGTCACATCTATTCCAGATATATATGCGGGATTAGACTTAAAAAAAACTTCATCTTGTTGCTCAAAATTTATAAATTTACAAATAACGTTCCCCTTCACTTCCTTACTCAACTTATCAACCATTCCTAAATTCAATAATTTTAATGTTTTATATAATGCCGTATCTGCATCAAGACATATTATAGCTGAATTGACTTTGTATTTGGCAAGTAAACTTTCAAATAATATTTCTAAAGAACTTTCAAATCCCTTAACATAATAAATTCCTTCCAATGCGATAAAGCGATAATTCTTATTAAACAATCTATCCAGATAGGGAATTCTTGAAAAAGTATTTAGAATTATTTTTCCGCTTAATCCATGCAGTGAATGTATTTTCCATAAATCAGGATTTACCTGAACGCCTACCACAACTTTTCCTAATTTATCCTTTATAGTATAATATTGTCTACCATTAAATAAATTTTCAAAAGAAAACATATTGAACTCTTTATAAAAATCAGCCAATATCTCTTTTACTTTATCTTCCTGTTCTAGAGATACTAAAAGAACATCTTTATTTTCTTTTGGATTTATTCTATTAAATATGATGGAGGTATATTGACGAACGGTTTCAAAACCAAATTCGTTACACAATAAAAGTGAACGTACATTGCGGGGGTCCACGTAAGCATAAAAGAAAAATTTTTCATTTATATCCTTCCCTAAACCCTGCCCTGATAAAACAGATTTTATTTCTTTTCTTATTATACTGTTTCCCGATACTATTTTTTCGCTAATGTATTTTCTCCTGTACAAATCTTTGAAGGAAAAATAACGAATATAGAAAGAAGATAAATTTTTACCTGAATTGCTAGTTGTTCTGCTACAAAAGCAACAAGTTCCTATGATTTTATTATTCCTTACTAAATTGATATAATAGGGGTCTGCTATTTTATCTATCTTATTATGTACACCTAAATGTTGGTACAACATCCCATACCTAGGAGTTCCGATAATATTATTATTAAGTATTTCTAACAGCTCATTAGTTGGGGAGTTAATAATTTTAAAAAACTTAAAATTCATTTTATTCAATCGTTTAAACCAAAGACTACATCAGATTCATGAATATTAAAAAAGGGTATTAACCAGAGTGAAAACTAAAAAAAGTTTACTATCTTCTTTAGTTGACCTATAACACTTGTTTGTTTAAAAATTACCCATTTTCTCTACACAGAATTATAACATTTATATATTTTGTCTAGTTTTTCTATTGTACTTTTTTATCTTGTATTTTCAACGCAAAAATATGAATATACACACTCAAACAAAAGACAATTAATGGGTTATCTGCTTTTCACACTAAAATGATTCAAAATCTGGGAGCTTTTTAGATTAGAACATTTAATTGTGTGTATTATCATATCGCATATTTTTTTTCAATGTTCCCAAAAACCTTAAATTCTATTTCAGTAAATAATAGCAAACGTTATATATTATTGACATTATTTATAAGTTATTAATACGATAGTTTTTAAAATATTTTTTAAAAAAACAAAAGACACCTACAATTTTCATCTGTAAGTGTCTCTTTTTAAGGGTGGGCCTGCTTGGTATCGAACCAAGGACCCCCTGATTATGAGTCAGGTGCTCTAACCGTCTGAGCTACAAGCCCGGTCCAAAACAAATTCGCATTGTTTTGAATTTGGGAGTGCAATTTTACATATTTGCATTCACTTTGACAAAAAAAAGACACTATTTATTTACATGGATTTCAAATTAACCAAAAATATCATCTTTGATTTTGGGGCTGTAGTCATAAACATTAATATACCAGCCGCTTACAGGGCATTTGCCAAACTTAGCGGAAAAGACCCAAAAGAAATAGAAAACCTGTTTGAACAACAAGGAGCCTACGCAGATTTCGAATCAGGGAAAATGACCAATGAAGCGTTTTTTGATTTACTTAGAAAAGAACTCCAAATCTCCTCTGATAACGAAACACTAACAGAAGCTTGGAATGCAATGCTACTGGATATACCTTTAGAAAGAGTAGAAAAGTTAAAAGAACTAAAATCTCGCTACAACATATATTTACTTAGCAATACCAATGCTATTCATGTAAAAAAAATAAAAACGATGTTTATGCAAAATTTCGGTATCGAAGATTTTACAAAATTATTTCATAAACCCTATCTTTCTTACGAAATTGGAATCGTAAAACCCGATCCGGCAATTTATGAGTTTGTCCTGAAAGATGCGGGAATAAAAAGAGAAGAAACCGTTTTCCTAGACGATAATGCTTTTAATGTAAAAAGTGCATTGAGTATAGGACTTCCGACAATACAAGTATTGCCCGGAGAATACACGATGATGGAAATATTGAAAAATGCTTAAGAAAATAAACCCCCTAATTATACAGTCAGTATTATTTCTGCTGACTATTTTCACTACAACGCTAACTGGTGCATACTGGATTGGCATTGTACTTCCAAAGGATACTTTCTGGGATTTTTTCTCAAGAGGATTCGCTTATTCCATCCCCTTTTTGGGAATACTCACCGTACATGAGATGGGACATTACTTGGTAGCCCGATATTATAAAGTAGCGGTCTCCTTACCTTATTATATTCCAATTTTCATCCCTGGTTTAATGCCTCAAATAGGCACAATGGGCGCAGTAATAAAAATGAACAGCAGAAGTGCCTCTAAAAAAGAAATCTTCGACATTGGCGTGGCAGGACCATTAGCGGGCTTCTTCGTAGCGATTATTATATTGTTCTATGGCTTCACTCATTTACCTGAAAGAGAACATATTTTTAAAATTCATAGCGACTACAAAGAAGTAGAAAAAAGAACAGGCAAAACATACGAAAGCATTGTTTACTCTTACAATTATGCTAAAGAAAGAGATTCACTAAGTGATACACAAGACTCAATTTACTTCGCAGAAAACAAAAACGAATCATGGGTAGTATGGATGCAAAAAATTGGCCTTGCAAAAAACGAATGGAAACGTGAACCTTTTGTTCCCGAAGAAAAATATGAAGAGTTAGCTCTTGGAAAAAATTTAGTCTTTTTATTCTTTGAAAACTATGTTGTTCAAGACAAAAAATTAATCCCCAATAAATACGAGATGGCGCATTATCCATTTATTTTCGCTGGCTTTCTTGCACTATTTTTTACCGCTCTAAACCTTTTTCCAATTGGTCAATTAGATGGAGGGCATGTTGTATATGGATTGTTTGGATATAAAAAACACAAAAAAATAGCTACCGTTGTTTTTACCCTATTTATATTCATTTCAGGACTTGGAGTCTTTAAAGACAATATCCTAAACATAAATTTCTTTTCCGCAGGACCTTGGGATATGATTTATTTTGCTGCACTTTATATTGGTTTTCTCTTTATGGTTTTTCAAAAAACTTTTGTAAATCCAAAAACCAATATTATGGTAGCCGTAATTATATTTTCACTCCAATTTATAATTGAATACGTATTTCCTACTTTCGAAGGCGTTAGTTACGGACTAGTATTTGGCTTGTTAATAGGAAGATTTTTAGGTACCGATCATCCGCCTGCTATAATTGAAGAAGAGTTAGACCTAAAAAGAAAGCTGATCGGATGGTTTGCGCTTGTTGTGTTTATTCTTTGTTTGACGCCTAAGGTATTTGAAATTGTAGAATTTAAATAATCTGTAATAGTGATTACGTTGAGAGAATGATGGACATGTATTGAATATTTTTTTATATTTGTATAGCAAACAGAATTTAATATTTAAAAACTATAAATATTTTTAATTTTTAACATTTTTAATTTTCATTTTTTTATGATCAAAAAAGAATATAAATATTCAGCACTTACATCAAAAATCATAGGTTGTGCTATTGAAGTGCATAAATATCTTGGAAATAGTTTTCAGAAATTAATCTATCAGCGCTCTTTACAGAAAGAGTTTTTTTATTCAAAAAGTAAAGTTCGCAAGAGAATTCGTGATGCCTATTTTTTATAAAGGGCTACATATAGGAACAAGAAGAGTAGATTTTCTTGTAGAAGAAGTGATTTGCGTAGAGCTAAAAGCGCTTATTAGTTTAGAAGATGTACATTTAGCATAAGCAATCAATTATTTGGAAGCCTATAATCTTGAGGTTGGTTTACTAATAAACTTTGGAGCAAAAAAACTTGAATTTCGCAGAGTTGTAAATAAAAAATACAACTCAAAAGTGCAATGAATTATTTATTCATGCCTATCATTATCTCAATGTAATCATGGTTCAGACTATTAGATGGCGCTTATGATGTTTATTCTGCGTTTGACACCTAAGGTATTTTAAATTGTAGAATTTACTAACCCTTTACACTTATAAATTTTTAGAAGCTTTTTGTGGTGAATATTACATCAAAACACTGAAAATGTAATTCATGATTTTTTACAAAAACAGAATATTATTAGCAACACTCAAGAAAACTCATACAACACCATTCGTATCACTACTTTAATGCGAATAATTTATAGAAGAAACGATCTTCTTGCTTTATAAAGGGGATCTTCGCAAAAACTATGGAAATCGCTAGGACAATATAAAATAATACATCCATTCCAAATTACTTACTACAAGAGGGTATATCAATTGCATTTTTAAGTAAATTTAGGTTATAGTAATATTACAAATAATTTTCAAGAAAAAACCTGCTCATTTACAACCATATGTGATAAATTGAACTTTTTGCATATGAATCCGTAAAATTATAAATTATATAATTTATAGTATGAAGGCTAAGATGTACAATTTCTTATTTATTATTTTCTTTCTTTTAACAATTGCATTTAACAATCGTGCACATGCTCAAACTTGTTCCTCTGCAGATTGTTCCAGCATCACAACATTTATCGTTGATTTGTCCAGCAACCCCGATTCACAATGGGTAAGCCCGCCGACTGCCAGAAGTGGGGCCTGTTGTGGAAGTAAAAAATCTGACAATTGTATAAAATTTATTATTACTACACATCCTCTCACAAGACAATTAGCTTTCCAACTTTTAACGCCACCTATTCCTCCAGGACAAACTTATCAATTAAATTGTGGACCATTAGTCTCGGTAGCGACTCCATTATGCCTCGTAGGTACAGGTCCTCATTGTGTGGTATATTGTAAAGGTGGTGCTGACATTAGCCAATATGGCTTATTAGTATCCAGGGGAGTAAGTGCATCTCCGAACTTATCCGTTACTTCTTCCTGTAATAAAGATATGTCTATTTCAGGAGGGGATGATGCAAGTATTGCATGGCGTTCCATTACAAATGTTTCTGGAAGCCCAGCGAATGGCGTATATAATTCTTTTCTAAGCTGTGTTTCTGGTTGTGCATCAACCACTTTTACAGCGCCTGTTTTCGGAGCACCTTTATATCCTACAGCTGGATATGTAGATTTTGAAGTATCAAAAGTTATACCCGCCACTGCCTGTGCTCCCGGATATACGTTTAAAGATACCATCCGGATTAATGTAATTCAGAAAGCTGTAGTTTCTATAAGTCCACCAACACAAAGTATATGTTTTGAAAATACTACAACTACTATTACCGCAAACGCTAGTTTTGGTACACCACCTTATGCCTATTTATGGAGTAACGGCTCTACTACTCAGTCTATCGCTGTTGTAGCAGGTTCATACTCGGTAAAGGTGAGCGACCAGAATACCAACGCTTCTTGTCTACCAGCAACTTCTGCTTCTATAAATGTGGCTAAAAATACAGGTCCTAATACAGCTAATATTGGAGGAAACTCTACTATATGTTCAGGTAGTACTGTACCTCTTAATGGTAGCATAACCTCTTATGACTCCTTTGGAAATCCTGTAG
>JANOTP010000064.1:0-37637 GCA_031416415.1 Cytophagales bacterium
TGAACTGGAATGGATGAATTGGGTCTATTGCGCCTTTGTCAATCTATTGATTGACCTTGCTGTCATAGCATTTGTAGTAAATGGTCGTCATAAAGAAGCAGGATTATATGCCTTTCTCATATTCCTTATCAATCTACTCTATTATAAAGGTCTCGGAATATTCCCTAATGAAGTTAATAACCGGATAGCATATGTAATCTATTCCTTTATGTTCACCTATAGCATATACATATTTAGCAAACTCTACTTTGATAAATTGAAAAAAGACGAAACGGCTATGGATTTGTATGAAAGTTTGAGATTGTCTAATGAAAAAATACATAGGATCAATGAATCTATAAAGGAGCAATCCGAAGCAGGTACGAAAAAGGATTTAGAGATACGTCAGCTCAACGAAAATATGCTTGTTCTGAGTGAATACAACAAGGAACTTTCTTCTTTTAAGGCTAAAAGAATAGCTGAACTTACTTGTATCGAATGTGGACATATAGCCGAAAATGATTATGGTGTATCTGGCCATAAAAAGGGATGTAAACTAGTGCATGCATAAAAATAAAAAATTAGTGGTACTGATTACCTCAGACCTATTCAAGAGAAGGGCTTATGTTCTGATAAAATCAGACAATAGCAGCAACTTGTATACAAGTGAAACAACAAACAACAGATGTAATAAGTCTAACAAAATGTAAAGAGATATTAGGAAATGAAGCGAATGACTTAACAGATGAAGAGATAATTCTAATAAGAGAATGGCTTATTATTATGGCTGACATTGCTATCGAATCATTAGAAAAACAAAGCATTGATAAAGTTAAAACTATTAATTAGATTAAGAGTATGAAAAAAAGAGCGATTATTTATACTCGTGTTTCCACAGATGAACAAAATAATGGGTACAGTCCTATTGATCAAAAAGACAAGCTTCATAGGTATTGCGAAAATAACAATATAGACGTTGTTGGTTTTTATCATGACGATGAAAGTGGAAAAACGTTTGAAAGGCCAGAATGGAAAAAGATAATGACCTTTCTTAGAAAAAACAAAAACACTGTTGATTATATCTGTTTTCTAAAATGGGACCGTTTTTCTAGGAATACTCCAGAAGCATATGCTGAATTGGGCAAACTAAAAAAACTCAATGTGGAGGCGAGAGCAATTGAACAACCATTGGATTTAGAAGTACCAGAACAAAAAATAATGCTCGCAATTTACCTCACTGCTCCTGAAGTAGACAATGATCGTAGGTCTTTAAATATATTTCATGGAATACGAAAAGCAAAAAAAGATGGGCGATGGCTAGGTGCATGTCCAAAGGGTTATAAAAACACAAGGAATGACAATAATAGGCCTATTATAATTCTTGAAGGTGGTCTCCAAGAAAGGCTAGTTAGATCAGCCTTTACAGAATTTGCCACAGGTATCTATAACATTGAGGAGCTAAGGAAAAAGCTCATAAAAAAAGGGCTCAAATCAGAAAGAAATACCTTTTGGACTATGCTTAGAAACAAAGCTTATATTGGAAAAGTATTCGTAGCAGCTTACAAAGGTGAACCTGAAGAATGGGTGCAAGGGAAACATGAGGCTTTAATAGATGATGCAACATTCTACAAAGTTCAAGACATCCTTTTAGACAGAAGGAAAAATATTCCTAGTTCATTTAAAACCATTAGAGATGAATTTCCATTAAGGGGACATTTATTGTGCCCTCGCTGTAATAAACTACTTACAGCTTCTTCTTCTAGAGGGAAAATGGGAAAACTATTCCCATACTATCATTGTACAAAAGGATGCAAAGAAAGACAAAACGCAGCTGTTGTGAATGCCGCATTTATTAAGTTGATTGGTACTATAAAAGTGAGCCCAAATAGCATAAAGTTATTCGGTGCCATAGTTAAAGAAAAACTTAAAAAAAACAACAGCAATGGGAAAGTTGAAATGGATGCGATTTTAAAAGATATAGAAAAGCAAAAACAAAGAATAAGTAATGCAAAATCCTTGATGCTTGACAGCGAAATTACTGCTTCAGAATATAAAGAAATGAAAGTAGAGATTGAAGAACGAATCACCAAATTAACTTCTGAATTAAGCTCCATTAATGCAGGAATGTTAAACTTGGATTCAAAGATAGACGACTGTATCGAACTCCTTTCAAACCTCGATAAACATTATGAACAAAGGGATACAGCTATAAAAAGGCGCATAGTGAGTTCGATATTTCCTTCTAAGTTGATTTTCGATAATAAAAAAGTTCGAACTCTCGAAATGAACAAGGCCGTATCGCTAATTACTAGTAATGACAAGGGATGCAGAAGCACAAAAAAAAAACAGCACACCGAATTTGGTGTGCTGTCCTGTGAAGTAGACTGGAGGGTCAAATTATCGAACTTTTTCATACCAAATTTACTGTCGCTTAGATAGTTGACTTTTTCAATTTTCTTATTGATAATCAATCTAAATAACCAACTTGTCAACTATAAAACGAATATCTAAAAATGTCATACTGTATTTATTCAACTTGAATAAGTACAGTACTAGCAAATTTAAGAATCAAATACCGTCTTGTATTTTTTCGTCCATTTATTTTGCTAACAAGTTATTCCTTTACACATACATAAACCATCATTTTAAAAAGAAAATGAATAGCCAACAGTACAGGTATATTCAATAAAATTAGTACTTTTTGAGGATTTAGCTTGCCTATTTACAACCATAGCATTTAGCATAATTGAATGTTTCTTAAAGAAGATAAAACTATTATTGAAATTAAAATTCAAAACTGTAGAGGTATTTATTCCACCTGTAAATACATTATTATAGGAAGTACTAACAGTACATCGTAATGCCTTTTTAAATAGAGAACGGTTGATTGAAGCGGTTGGTCCTAGTGTATAGGTAGTAGTATTTGATAACACACTTTCATTGCCATTTACTCCAATACTTATCCCTACATTTTTTGGCACAAGTGTAAACCTGTAGGATAAATTAACATTATAAAATTTTGAATCGTTATTATCTGAATTACTTTTTTGAGTATTCTTTGAAACCTGATAACCCAAATTAAGGTTTACTCCATGCTTACGCTCTTTATTACCTCCATTATACCCCAAACCACCATTAGCACTCTGACTTACTTGATAGAATCTAAGAGAATCTAAATTCTGAAATTGCTGAATCCTTTGAGACATAGCTGTACTAGTCTGAAAATTGGAATAAGTCGCATTAAAATTCCATTTAGGATTGGGTGTATAAGTAAGATTTAATGAACCAATATATCTTTTAACTGTATTCGTTTCTGTATTTTGTAGATTATTCCTTTGAGTACCTAAATTTAATCCAATACTCACCTTATCTTTTTTTGCTCTTGCTGTAGTATTAACAGTAATATTTTCCATATCGTTGTTAAAAAAATAAGTTCCCATTGAACGATAGCCGGGTTGAATCCTTTCGTATGTCATTCCAAATGTATATTTCTCTAACGAATATGTTCCATTAAGTTTATAGGCACTGTAATTAGAGGTTGACGTTCTATAAATAAATAAATTACCAAGATTAGCATATACACTTCTTGCAGAGGAAGATTTCTCTGCTCGAATATCTCTTGTATAAGCAGAATTACCAAATTCTCCTTGAACACTAAATCTTTTTGTGATTTTTGTTTTTGCAGAAATTCCTAATACTAAATTTTCTCCTGGTTTTACATCATTTTTCTCTGGAATATAAGATATGGAACCTATATCATCTTTAGCATGAAACATACTTACCTCTACTCCATTACCCTCATCTTCATATCCAGCCTTCCATCCCCAACCCATTCGTTGAAAAGAAGGACTTAGAGATTTTGTAGAAAGCGTATCTTCATCAACGGCTTTCAACATTCTGCCATACATAGCTGCAAACTTATATTTACCAGGATTCATTTCTATACCACCACCCAAAAATGTATGACCTGCTAGAGTGTAGGGGGAAAAGGAAAGATTTCTGTAACCAGCGTGTAAGGTTAGCCATTTATATTTCGGCGACAATCCATATTGATTGAAGGGCTGTTGAAAAGTAGATTTATTATGTTGACTTAAAGAAACAGAAAGTGGTACACTCCATCCATATAAATTAAAATTAATATTCCCTGACATAAACCATAGTGAAGGATCACGCCTTGCTTGTATACCATCTACAGCATAAAATATATTACTAAAAGACAAACCTCCATTTACTTTAATCGGATCTTTCTTACCAATTTTTTCTAAATCTTGTGCATAAACTTTAGTTTGAAAAACTCCAAGAAGTACAATGAATAAGTATACTATAAAGTAAAGTGACGATTTATATTTTATGAAACTATTTTTTAGCACTTATTCCTTTTCTTAATACACTATTGCTATTTCTTTACTAAAATCAGATTGAGATCCATCTATTAAAACAGCCTTAACTCTATATTGATAAGTAGTATTAGGCAATAGTGATTTATCCATAAAAACAAACTGATTCCCTTCTACTGATTTGTATAATCTAATCTCACTTCCATTCTCTATTCTATAAATTAGAAAACGTTTTACATTTTTTAATTCATAATCCCATTTCAATTCAATGATTTTTTTTTCTCTTTCAAGAGTAGCTCTGAATCTACTTATATCAGGTCTCTTTCCATCGTCAATAAATGCTATCTCAATAGGTGAAGCCAAATCAGATTCTAATTTTGAATCATCAACTGCCAAAATAGTATATTCATACGATTTTCTTTTTTCAACACTTTTATCATAATAGTCACGTACTTTTTTAGAAGAATCAACAACTGCAATTGTTACCCATTTTTTTTCTCCAGCAATACGTCTATATAATACATGGGCAACAACATCATTACTTGTACTGGGTTTCCACGAGATTTTTATTCCTTCAGACAATGATTCTAACTTATCAAAAGCAGGTGCACTTGGAGGAACTATATCAGGTCTTTTTAATTCAATAGGTTGCGAAAAATCAGAAGGATTAAAATGTTGGTCGATGGCAACAAGTTTGTAATATGCTTTTTTCGTAAGGGTATTTAATGTTATCGTATCGGTATAATTAGTATCCATAACCGTACCTTTTGAAAGAAACATAAATTCTTCTCTTAAACTGTTCGACATATACACCCTATACCCCAACATATCCTCCTCCTTATTTTTCTTCCAACGGATTTTTACGATACCACTAGAATCTACTTTTGCAAATAGACCAGTTGGAGGTAAAGGAGGAACACTGTCTTTGAGCAAACCCATAATTGGAAAAGAAAGTGCAACTTTACCATTTATATCTACCGCCTTTACAACATAATAATTTTCTTTGTCGGGTTTAGTATCTTCATAAGAACGAGCTGTATTTGACAATATCTTAGATATATCTTTATAGCTTTTAGGTGCTGCCATACTTGCTCTAGCCACGACAAAACCTTGTATATTTTTTATAAGAGAATCAGGATAAAGCCATCTAATTTCAACTGACCCATTCATTAATGGTTTTACAAAATTCAATACCGGTTCTACTGCCAATATTGTTTCTATTCCCATTCCCTGTACTGTGTCAGAAGGAGGACTTATTTCACCAAAAGATGTTTTCCCTTTCACACGATAGATATATAATTTATCATTTTCCGGTAGAGAATCTAAACGATAAATATAATCTGAAGGATAATTTTTAGTTTCTGGAGTTACATTTATAAATGGTAAATTATCAATTGACTTAAATGTTTTTCCGTTATCATCTGAACGTTCAATAATATAAGAAATAAAAATATCAGAATAATAACGAGTACTCCAATGTAAGTTGACAGATTTATCAGTAAAATCTGCACCTAATCCTGAAGGTTTTGGGAGAATAGTTCTTTCATCTACTGCAACAAAAACACTCCCTGTATCAATACGATAACTTTTAGGTTGCAAGGCGGGATATACTCGGTATAAATATTTTTCACCTTTTATAGTTTTCTTATCAGTGAATTTCAATCCTGCTACTTCTGCTACATCAATAGATTGATCGGCAACAAATAAAGCAAATGAATACCTAGTTTCAATTTGTTCTGCTCTATTTGCCATACTAATAATATCCATTTTCTCTCCTTGCTTTGGAAGAAACTCTTCTCCATACAATGCCTGGGCATAAATGGCAGCATTGGGTTCTCTTTTAACGATGCCTTCCCAACTCAATAATGGCAGAGGCTTCACTGCGCCATTAGAAATAATCTTGCCTTCACGCTTAGCTGACTCTTGAAATTGTCCGTTTTTTACTAGTGTAAATCGTTCAACCATATAACCGTATTTATTTCCCCAAGTCCAAGCAGCAGATAGTGTGGGAGCCCATCTTAATACAACTGAATCTCCATAACTTCTTGCAATAACTTGAACCGAAGGTTTCACATCGACAATAGCTGCTGTATCTTTCTGAACTTGTGTATATCCGTTTTTTATTATTATAAAGAAAAGGAATAAGAATAATAATTTTGTTTTCATTTTTTTTCAATTGCTCCTTATGGCTTTCTGAATTGCATACGTTTATAGGATGTTACAATATTTAATCCTGGTAATTGATAACTAAAATCCACCTCGTAAGTACCGGAAGTAAGATTAGGATAAATGGCTGTATAGAGTGGGGTATTAACAAATTTAGCTGCACACTCATTTGATAAATTAGTAAAGTCTTTATAAGTATAATATTCAAGACCATAAGAAAGCAAGGTATTTCCAGAAGCACTCCGTGCAACTCCCGTAGCTATTTCAGATTGGTTAAGCACTCTATCCATTGGAGATTGGGAAATCCAAATACCTTTTAAGGGAACCAATCCTAATCGCTCTATAGGATTTCTCCATGTAATAGTTGCAGTTCCGCCCACTGGATAATTTGTATAAATCAATGGTTTAATTTGACTACCCAACCAAGTGTTACTTTCTACAGCTTTACACAAAACAGTAGGTTCTATATTAGCATCACCAAGTATTTCATATTTATCAAATTGTTCTGGTGTAATAATTATCGAGCGTATTTCATCAATGCCAGTTACAATCTGCCAGCTATAGCCATCACTAAAGCTCAATGACGAAACTTTGTCCATGAATCTACCATAACGACTGGTTCTGAAATTCAATTCATATAACACGTGTTCACTCAACACTTCTCTGCTTCCAGAAAGTTGCTTAGTTGAGATAGATACTGAACCTTCTTCTTCACTACCTGTTGTCTTATCTACCTTAGTAACATTATCATCTATACCAGCCGATTTCTGTGTAGGAATATTTACCATTTCATATAAGAACACGGTCTCAGTTCCTAACTGTGGTGGAATTCCAAACGTAACAATTCTTCCATCTTTGTCATAGCCAATTTCTGTTTCTGTGCTATTACCTGCTTGTCCAACTGCTGTATAACGTAATACTTGTTTCCATTTATTAGCGTCTATTTCAAATAAATTTGGTTGACCTTGTTTTAATTTTACATATCCTGTAGGATGTTCAGCAGAATAAAAATTAAACTGGTTGGGCATTGGGTAACTATACAATACGTTACTTGGAACTATATGATCGGGTGCAAGTCCTGTTGTAAAAGTTGTACTCTTGATTTCTTGGTATGCTTTTCCATTATCGAGTACTGGAGACCAACGCTGATTTAACATTTCTTCAAAAGAAACAGACACTTCAACTCTAATTGATTTTTTTTGTGGAAGTATATCTAATGTTGTAAATGCTATTACATCACCATCAGCATTCCATGCAGAATTTCCTAACAATTGTTGACTTCCATCAAACACTTTTATATAGTTTAACTTTGCTCTGAAAAAGCGTGTTATTTCTCTTTCATAATCTTCTACCGAGAAAAGTTGATTTAATGTTAAATTGAAAGTTGCTTGTGGAGTGGTGAAAACACTTACATCTGATTCACCTTCTGGTGAAATTGCTTGTATTACCTCAATATCTGCAAGTAATGAAGCAGCAGAAGTTGTAATACATTTCTCGCCAATCTCTAATTGGAATTTACACTTCCCTTTTACCAATCCATTAAGAATACTAAATTTACCTCCCACAGTAGCTCTAAACCAACTTGGTTTCGGAAGTCGGGCTTCCATGACGGCGGCGGCACCTATACTTAAAATTTCATATTTTCCTTTTATAATAGCCAGATTAACTTTTATTCCAATAGCTGCCTGAATATAAGCATAAGCTTGTCCACTTGCATACCAACCATTCATTCCAATTCGACTACCTGTGTTTTCACAAACAACAGATGCAGGATATTCTTTTAACATTACATCAAATCCCATTCCCAACGCAAATCTACCATAGAAGATAACAAATGTCTTCTCACCAGTATCCATATTTACACTTGCCCCAAAACACATTCCTTTACCTCCTGCAATAGAGGCAACATCGCGCTTGCCTTCTGGATCAAGCGGGCCAAGAATATCCGTTATATTTCTTGGTAAAGGAGGTAAAGCAGGAATCTCTGTCCCACACATAAAATAGGCTTGAACTTTTACTAACCCAAGAATTTCTACTGCAATTTTTTTATCCGGGTGACCAACATAAATATACCATTGTCCTGGCTCGGAATGGATAACCATACCGCCACCACCTGAGAGTACGCCAACTACATTAACACTAATATCAACTGAAGCGTGGAATACATGTTTTGTAACAGAGTACATAATCTCTACTTCAGCTTTGATAGTAGCATCTCCACTATTGCGTTTAGCAATATTGGTAATTAGGCAGGCTTGTCCTGTGAGGGCTACAAAATCAACACCTCCTGTTTTATTGAAGGCAATCTCAAATCCTATCTCTCCATTAAAAACCGAGGAAGAAGGCATTGTACCAAATATTACAGAAGCTTTTACTCCTAATCCAATTGTGACATCAGGAATATATTTCACTCCTGATAGTGTTACCCCTGGCTCATCACTCAAATCTTCTTTGGTCATCGCCACATCTGGATTAGGAAGTTTGCCAGTATAGGCCATATCCCTTGACATTCCTTTGTAAGCGCCTCCGCCAAAACCATAAATCCCTACACCTGTACAAATAGGTATACCCACAGGCAGCGTAAGTTGACCATCTACATACCAATAACGATTTGAATTAACTGTTCCAAATTGAGCGGTAACACGAACATTTATTTTTTCAATAAAGGTGGCATCAATCATCCCCTTAAAACCAGTTCCATAAACCGCGTGTTCACGGTATATAAGCAGTAGCCCTTTGAGTTTAATAGCCCCAAGATCTGTATCAATAGCTATTTTATTGATTTCAACTTTTTCAAATTTAAAGGACTGAGGTTTTCCATCTCCTCCTTGAAGTTTTCCCAAAACGGTAAAACCTCCTTCTGCTGAAAAAGAATTACCTCCATCTTTAGAAAGATTTATTCCAATTTCAAGCATTATTCCTACCAATTCACCTCTATCCTCGTAACCAATTTTCCTAAGTGTTAAAGGAAAATTAGACATTTTCTGACTCGCCGCTTCTGCACTTGAGCTAGCCTTTTGTATTGTAGGTGCTGCTTTTCCAATAATATCATTACCCGCATCTTCTGCTGCCTTACTTCCAGCCTCTGAACTTAATGCGAAGCTTTGAACTTTTAAATAGGGAGCCTTTGTAGCCAGCCTCAATCCCTGAAATCCTAATTCTACAAGTGATACAGATTCTGCTTTAACGCTAATATTACCATGCAGGGTTGCTACAGGAAGAAATTTACCATTCTCTACTTTTATATCAACATTTGAATTTTCAAAAAGCACAATCTCTGCCATCCATAAATCAAACGGTAACTTTTCTTTTAAAGAAACATTAAAATGATACCGATTGCCTGAATAGATGTCAGCTACATAACCCAGATCAAGATCTTTATTATTGGTTTTTGATTTACCTAATGGTAAACGAATAAGTCCTCTAAGACCACCACTTTTTATTTGATTGGTTACAAAAGTTACTCCTATAGAATCTACTGAAAATGCCCATCCATCCATTTCACCATTGCCCATTGGAAGTGCATTTTTAAAGGTGAAACTTCCACTAAGTCCCATATTATCTATAATAATATTATAACCGTCTAGTTCTTTACGTGGCTTAGGGTCCTTGTTATCTTTTAATTCTTGGGGAAAGCGCACAGCAAATTCTTTCATGTAAAATCCTTGCCAAAGTTTTTTATTCCCATCAAGCATTTGATTATTAGTATACCCGTTTGGAAAGGTTACGTTACTTGGTGTGCTTACTTCACTTAAATCAAGAATTGCCTGAGATACTTTAAAACCTAATCCTTTGAAAGTTGTCAACTGAAAGGGTTCAACTGTCATTTGAGCTACAAAATCACCCCAATCGTTCATCGTAGTTTCAAAATAACCACGTACTTGTCCTTTCCCCGCTGTACCATCTTCGGTATCTTTGACAAGCATTTTTTCACTAAAAAGAACTTCCCCTTTTATTCCAAAACTTTTAAAACCAGCACAATCCCATTCAGCAAAAGTTTTATTATCACTTCCAATTAGCTTTATTTTTATATCTGGTGAATAATCAAACTCTTTATCCGAGACAAGATATAATTTCGCATCACCATTTAATCCACTATTATTTATTCCAATATTTAAACCTCTAAAACAAAGAGTATCTCCTGTACTTGGTAATATAAAAAGTAGCGAAGCATCAAGGTAAGTTCCATTAGGACGAAACTCTACTTTGTCAATCATAATAACATACTCCTGACCTCCGATAGTTTTAGAAAGTGCAATTGGTAAATTTTTTACCGATTCCATTGAGAGCATTTCAGTAAAAAGATTTTCGTCGGTTACCTGTTTATAAATAGCTCGTATTTTCGCAATCTCTTTTTGTGCACTTTGCAAAACTGTTGGATCATCTGCTGCTGCACTAGGAGCTTGAGCGAATGTACTAATACAATATCCACCTAAAAGTAGAAAAATTAAAAAAAATTTATATAAAATTTTACCCATGCTTTAGATTATTAGCGATGCTATTAATATTGAATCGTGAACATTATAGATTTACTGTCATCAACAGTAGTGGCCCTAACAGAATATACACCCTGCGATAAGTTAAAATCAAAATTAACATCGTATTGAGAAAGCCCTTCCTTTTGTATTTCTTTAAGCATTGTTCCATACATGTCATGTATAGAAAACTTTACAGGAGTTTCATTATACAAACTTACAGATGCTATGAAATGACCATTATTAGGATTTGGATATAACCCCAGAGATTCAATACCTGTTTTTGCAATTTTTCCATTCTTATATCCATCTATATCTCCAGGAGCATATATTTTTATAATCTTCTCCATTGTATCTCTACATTCGCCAAGTTTAGCAACCATTCTAATTTTGTATATACCTGGATAATTATAGACTATTGTTTTAAGAAATTTAGTAGTTCCTATAATCGTTACACTATCCGAACTCCCAAGATACCACTCTACACTTTCTGGTCTTGGCCATGATATTTCAGAGAGTACAATTTTTTCACCAACATAATTTTTAGTAGGTTCTACAAACTCTGCTACCAAAGCAGTTGAAGAGGTTTCCAATAAAAATGTATCTTTCCCAATACAACCAAACGGGTTTACAATAGTTAGATAATAAGTACCAGGTATTTTTGTTTGTATCACTTGTGTACTTGCTAAGTATCCAAAAGAAGAAGTCCATAGATAACTACTACCTTCATTTTTAGCATCCAAAAACATAACTTGACCACTACAAATTGTAGCGCTATTTCCAAGATTAGCAAGTACTTTGGCTGGATTAACAAGTGTAGTATTTGCATTGGCAGCACAGCCTTGAGCATCTAGTACATCTAAAGAATAATCTCCTTCACAAAGATTAATTGCAATATAGTTGGACTGTGCTTGTGAATCGTTCCATACGTACTGATAAGGTTGTGTTCCTCCAATCAGTTTTGCTTCTATTAAACCATCACATTGTCCGTAGCATGCGGATGGATCATTTGTTAGGGTAATAATTAATTCTTCAGGTGAATTCAGATAAATCCTTTTTGTTGTAACACCACTTACATCAGTAATTTTTACATCATAAGATCCATCTCCCAATAAACTAACTTGCGAATCAGTATCACTAAGCGCTGGCCAATAATAAGTGATTGGAGCATTGGTAGAGGATGCAAAAACTTCTATTGAACCGTCTGTTGTGTACGAACAAGAAGGGGTTAGAGCATGAATAGAATCTATGATAGGTCCTGTGATGTTGCTCACTCCAACATAAGCTGTATGCCAACAACCCTTAGCATCACTTATTTGAACTTCGTATAAATCTGCGTATAAATTCCCTACACTAATAGGATCATATTCTGATTTTATTACTTTTTTATCATTTGGTGCAACTTGATTTGGTAACAACCAAGTATAATTATAAGGAGGAACGCCTCCTATGGCTGCAATTGTTGCTGAACCATCATTTAGGCCATTAGTAGCTTTAGAAACAGACAGTATAGTATCCTTCAATTTCTCAGGACTACCTATATAAATTTCCCTTGCCATACTGCAATTATTTTTATCGTATAAAGAAAGAATATGACTTCCAGAACTAAGACCGCTAAAAAGATATAAACTATCATAACCTTGCAATTGTTGTCCAGCAAATGAAACGTTATAAGGTTTCTTACCTTCTGTTACTTTTATAATTACGCGAGCATTATTACCACCAAAACAACCCACTCCATTATTTTCAATTAGTGTAGCGGTAAGTGCTTTAGGTCTTTTTATTTCTATAGTATCTAATTTTTTTATACAACCGTTAACATCCTTTATAGCAAGTTTATCAAATACTCCTGCCGATAAGTTATTAAAATACGGATCTGGAAAATATGAAATCCCATCTTTAGTAAACATAAAACCTTGCCAACCGCCTTCTATACTATCAATACTAATACTTGCATTGTTATCGTTGGCACAACTTAAAGGAATACTCTCTCGAACAGAAGCTACAATAGGCGCAGGATTTACAAGTTTGTAATTGGCACTTCGCTCACAATTGTTGTTGTCTTTTACTCTTACGATATAAGTGATTGGTTTTAAACTATCCAATTCAAAACTTGTTTCACCTGCTATTAATGAACCATTTGACCACTCATAAGTATATGGCGTAGTGCCACCTTCTACTAATGCTCTAAGTTTGCCATTTTCTTGATTATTGCATACTATATTAGTAGAATCTAACAATACCTCAAGAGGATCAGGTTCCGAAAGATCAAAACGGACAGAATCTTTACAGCCATTTAAATCAGTGCTATACATAGTATGTGTGGCATTTATTCCACTTATAAGATTCCAATATTTTGCTGTACTATCAGACAATACAATGATGCGTGGGTCTTTTGTTGGTGCTGGCCCTATATTTATTACATCTTTTGTAAACGTATATGCTTTTGTTCCTCCTTTAACGTTTACCGTTAACATACCATCTGGCTCTCCCCAGCAAAGTATCATTGCGGAATCAGTCTTTGTCATTATTAATTTTTCTGGTTCAAACAACGTGATCGTATCTTCGTGAGGACAATCGTTTGCATCTGTAATCTTTATTGTATAAAAACCTTTTTTAAGTTTACCTCCGGGAGTGATATAGGTTGAAGTATTAAAATAGGGAGTAGTTCCATAATCGCTTCTTCCATTTACCCATATTTTATAGGGTGGGTTTAATAGTTCTGTACTATCACGTAGTATCTGTGTATACAATTCTGCATTATCATAGTTGAAACAACTTACATTGTGAGGTTTCTGACCCAATTCATTTAGGTAACGTCTTGCAAAAACAGTGTCAACTATGGGGGACGGTTTTGTTAGGTATAAACTGTCTAATCCTGCTCCTGCTTCATCGTCTATATTTGAAGGCTTATAGGCTTTACAACCATTTTTATCTGTTAAAAAAAAGTCATAACGAATTTCAGGTTTTAAATTTCTAAATCCATAACCTCTATCATTAGGAGCTGAACTAGCTAGCGTATTACCTAATGGAAACTCATTGATATAAAATTCATAAGGCTTAGTTCCACCTATCCCTGACAAAGCAACATTTCCATTAGAACTGTCATAACAAGAAACGTTTGAATTGGTGTAGATACCCACAGAAGTATCGGCTAACAAAATATCAGGCTGTGTCAGAATAATATTTTTCACTAATGTAGCGCACTCTCCATCAGTATTAATAATTTGTAATGTGTAACTCATTTGTGGAACATCACTTTTATTAGAAGAGCTATAATTTACTGATAGACTATCAAATGGATAATTACTCGTAACATTTGACACAGAAGAACCATACTCCGTTATGTCAGAAGCTAGATTATAATCAAATTTTTTAGGAACGGCAAGACTGCTTATTTTTGAAAAATCTATAGTCAACAAACCATCATTGTATTTGTAACATGAAGGTGGAATAATTGATAGTGCATCTGCACTTACTATTGGTCTTGCGGGACCTACTTTTTTGTTAGTGACGTTACTATAAAACGATCCGAATTGACCAGCAAAGGAATAATATGGTCTTACTCTAAAAAAGTAGTCTCTTGATGCACCTATAGTAGATGGTGTATTAAAAATAACTTCAGGATTGTTAGTTATCTTAAAAACTGTCCAAGAAGTAAAACTTGGATCATCTGCGCAAAAAGCTTCCCAATAGTACTTTACTGGATTCAAATCAGGATGTCCATAAGCTTTGCTACATTTAAGTTCCATATTCTCACCTGCACAAACATTTTTACCATCTACCTGTTCAAATCTTTTATACTGCGTGTTATATATAGTATCCTTTTTAACATTGGTAGGGGCAGCTAATGCCAATTTGAAAGGCGTCCAATAAACATCAAAACTTACACCAATCTTATTATAATCGAAATAATAATCTTTATTATTTGACCATTGAAAAGGTACAATTTGATTAATGTCGACGTATTGAAGATTTTTTCCCTCCTTATCCTCATAATAACAACCATCTTTCCCTTTATCATAATCACAGCGACCTTTTTTGTCATTTTCAAAACATTCAGGTATATAGAATGGAATTCTACCTGGATCATCTCTATTGATAACTCCTGAAAAAGGATAATCATATACACCTCGTCTACGCCAAAACCATCCCCTTCCTCTATCACGATTAGGAGCAAGTGATGGCATAAAATCTCCCTCCCAATCATCTGCATCATCACCATACGATTTCATGCAGTCTACAATATATTGAATAGTATCATTATTCTTCTTAAATGTTAATTTCCAAGTAAATTCAGGCATCCCTGCTTTTTCACACTTTTCTCCATGATAAAGCCAATCAATTTTTACTAAAACATTCGCACTTGATTTTAACATTTTCTGACCATAAGTACTACTTATGGTCAGAAAACTAACAAATACTACTAATAAAATAGAAAAATATCTACGTTTCATAGGAGAGGAATTATTTATTCAATGACTTACAAATTATAACTAAGTGAAATAATATTAATTTTTATGAATGATATATTCGTTTATAGAAGACGGATATAATTTTGAAGTTTTAATAATATCTGTTGATATAGCAGTTCCAGTAGAGCTATAAACTTTAAACCAATATTCATAAAGTACAGGTGTAGTACTCAAAACTAATTCACCATTACTATTTGTGGTTCCATAAAAACTATTCCTATAAAAATAATTTGTATTAAAATCATAATTATTTAAATAATCATCTATATATTGATTTTCATCAAATCCAGATTGTGCACTGGCATTATAATCTGACAACGAATTAAAAAGTACAATTTTATGACCACTAATTGGATTATTAGAAATATCTTGTAATGTAAACTTTAAAGAAACTAACTTTGGATGAAGTATTATTTCGCTATTTGCTCTTGGATCACCATCACTTGAATTAGATTGATAAATCCAAGGTGAAGCTCCTCCACCACTAAAAGTTTCCATTGAGTCATTAAAAACCTTAAATAAAAAATAACTATCATTTTGACCCTTATTTGATGTTTCGTAAGTTAAACTAAAAGTACCGTTATTATCTGTCACGCCACTAGCAAAACGATCTGAATCTGTAACTACTTTATTATCGCCATCAATCGTATTAGGTGTTTTATCTACCTTATAAACATATACAGTACAATTTTTTGCAGGTATTTTTGTATCAGTAAAATCCTTATTAATAAGTGAATTAAAAGACCTTTTAAAGCTATAAAATTGAACTGTGGTCATTTTATTTTCTTTCTTCTCTTTTTTACAACTAACCACTCCTAGAATGGATATAAGTAAGAGTAAATTTATTATGGCTATCTTTTTCATGTTTGTTTGTTTTTATTAAATTTTTAATATTATATGTTTTTTTTAAACTAAGTTCTTCCTTTTTATAATTTATTTTATTTAAAAACTATATACTAATTAACACCAACACTTAATGCATTAGTTATTTCAGAACCTTTCAGCTTCCCATTAGTATTAAATGTTGTAGAGTTATTTGTCAGCGAATTTTTAACTATTCTAAACCAATATTGCCTTGGTTCTAAGTTGTCAAAAAGGACTATTCCATCTTTATCTGTTTCACCATACAAGGGAGGGTCAATCGGTGAGTAATATTTATCATACAACGTTTTATAACTTACTAAACCATAAACTGATTGATACAAAAGAGCATTTTGATCGGATGGAGGAGTATTGCTTAAATAATCTTGTTCAGACCAGAAGAGTTTAACAGTAGCATCTTCCACTGGTACTCCATTGTTAAATACAGTTAATTGTAACTTTGTTTTTGATGGGGTAAGAACTGCAACATATTGAAACTTAACGTAGCGAGTTGTAGCCTCGAAAATTTGCGCAACATCAGGATATCTTTCTGAATTCAAAGAATCTTTAGAAACATAAATATGAACAGGTTGCGGTGAACCGGCTTTATGTTCTACTTTGAAAGATGTTCTACCTATTCCATCTGAAAAAATTGTATTGGTAATAGAACTTTGATAGTCATCATATATTTCAATTTTTGCATTTGGTATTGCATACTGAATCGAATCATAATAAGTAGATAAAGTATAGTCGTTCTTTATTCTATCTTTAAATAAAAAACCATTTAATACCCTTACAGTATTTTCGCTTTCATATTTTTCTTCTTTCTTTTTACATTCTATAAGCCCGATTATTGACAGTATTAATAATAAGTTGATAATAATTTTCTTTTTCATATTGTTTATTTATAAATTCAATTAACAATTTTCACTCTACCTTTTTTTTAATCAAATCCTTAAATTTCAAATCAACACTTATTCAAGGACTACTTTCCTGTAAACTATTCCTTTCACTGTATGAATTTCAGCCTGCACAATCCCTTTAAATGCAGAGACAAATGAAGTTGTATAAAACAATTCTTGTTGACCCAATACATTGGTTAGTATCACTTTTTCTATAAATTCAGATGTTTCTATCGTTAGATTTCCATTTGAAGGATTTGGATAAAGTTTAGTTTGTTCCTGAATTTCCTTGTTAGCCAATCCATTCGTTATTTCAGCGGCTACCATTATAGGAAGTTCCTTTTGATTGCCGCTACATCCATTTGTCGCTAGTTCTGTAACACGCACATATCCAGTGTAGCCAAATGCTGTGGTATTCCATGTAACAGAAATTACATCAGTAATTGAACTACCTGTTCCATTTATTACTTCCCAAGTATATGTACTTCCTGCATTTACAAATACACTGTAACTTTTCAGAGCACCTGAAGCTACATTATCCATGCCATTAATAGGGGATGTAGAAGGCTTTATTTTAATAGTAGCTATAGACTTCACTCTTTTACTTTCACAACCTGAAGCAAAGTTAGCAACATAAAAGGTATCTGTGTCATAAAGTGTAGTTGTAGTATAAGCGCTTGTAATTGAAACTGTACTTCCTCCTATACTGTCTGCATACCAACGATAAGCAGTGGCACCTGAAGCACTCAAACTAAGTGTTCCAGAACCACAACGGTTATTCCCAGAAGAACTTGGCAGCACTGCCGCACAATAACTGTAAATAGAAGTAATTTCAGCAGCCGTTAATATTCTATTATAAATATAAAAATCATCAAAACTTGCAGGGAAATTTGGAAAGGTAGCACCAACTCTTCTTGCTAACGTTATAGATGGATTTACAGGCTTGGTAATAGCTTGAGTATTGCTTCCTTGAGAGGTTGCATTTATATACATAGTAGAAGTTCCAGTGCTAGGGCTAATGGTCATTACAATATTGTACCAAGTACCAACGGTGAGCACAGCACTTTCTAAAACAGTACTTGCAGTTGTACCGTTGTAATGTGTAAAAGCAAATTTATTGTTTACTGCATCGTAATTCAACTCATAATATCGAGTAGCGTCAGATATTCCCCATACAGCTCTTGAAGCCCCTGTAGCATCTTCTTTTTTATACCAAAGCGATAAGGTTACCTCATCAAGTGCATTGACAGAAGTACTTGCAGCAGTTCCATTTATCGTAATGTAGTTGTAGCTATTGCCAGCACCACCTAAACTTACTGCCTGCCCTGAAACTGCATTTCGATCAGAAATAAAACCTACTCCATTCGTTACTGTTCCATTGTTAGCATTCACATTCTCATCGGTCATAGTAGTGGAACTACTGTTGCTTTCTGCAAATTTATAATAACTCACCTGTCCGCTTGTTGGAATTTGAGCGTGGAGAATTGTAACTGTAAGAAATAAAAAAAGAAATTGCAAGAATAGCTTCATGTTATTTTTAAATTTATTAGATTATAATTTAATCTTCAATAGGTAAATCTATATTATTATTATTACAGTATTCAATTACATTTTCTAACCAAAATCTACCGCTATTTCTTAAATAATACAATTCATGTCCAGGAGGGAAATCCCAAATAAATCCTCTTACTTTTTTTTCATATAAATATTTTTTATTTAATCTAACCACCCAGTTATTATCCCCTTCAAATAGTGTATTCAAGTGTTCATCAATTAATATAGCATAAGTAGAAAGTTGACGCATGAACGGACCGGAAAATGTTTTTTGCTCAAGCACTTTTCTACTATCATATTTTATATTTTTATATATTATTTTGTATTCATTATCCCAATCTATTTCCGGTTTTAGAAAATATAAAACATCCATTAGTCTGAAAAGTTCTCCTCTTACTCTTACAAGAATATCCAGTTCCATTCTGTCCATATTAAACTCGATGCCATAATAAGAATTAGAAAGGGTAGCCTTAGCATTATTACTATAGCTAAGCTGAAAATTATATTTTTCGATAAATTTCAAAAAACATTCTTTAATATCCTCAATAAACTCTGGGTAACTGTGCATTATTATTTTATTTTTTCGTATGTTGAGGTTAACTTATTGAATTTATAACCATATTCATCCAAAAGACCAATTTTCCCATTTGTACCAGTGATAGCCTCAATTTCTCTTTTGAAAAACCCAAACAATACTCTGGTATCATCGGGATCAGACAATAATCTAACATTATCACCTCGCTCAAAAGTTGCTTTTAAAAAAGGTAAATTATATTGTTCCCAAAATAAATCTTTACCATCTTCTATACTTAGTCTCATTGCCTCATCATTAACAACTCTTCTATAATAGGGTTGAGATTTTAATTCAATCTTCGTTAATCCATTATCTACAAATTGATCTATGGCAAAATCATTATCAAACAATTCATCATAATATTTCTGGAAATTTTTCTTAAGTAATGAATTATAGATATCACTTGGCAAATCTAAAATATTTATCCCACCAGGATTAGGCAATCCTCTTGTAAAACTTCCTTCTGCTATATTAAGTACTTGCTTTGTACCATATCCATTTGTTTCATCAAACCATTTACCTATAACGGTTGTAGTAATTTTATCAAATAATTTTACATCTCCACCCCAACCACCATAGTGAAGTATTTTTTGTCCACTGGTTAATACAATAGCATAAAATGACCTATCAAAGTCTCCAAATTTTATTTTCCATTCAGAAAATAAAGTAGCCTTTAATTTTAATATGTCTTCCGCAGACTTATTGCCGTTTTTAGACAAGGATAATAATTCACTTTCGTAAGTCATTACCCAGGATATATATTCCCCTGTTAACTTTTTGCCTATGCCTTTTGAAATATTTTTTGCAGCACTTAATGCTCCTGGCAGTGTTGTTATTCCTAAATTAACAACTCCTGCCCCAGCCATAATAAGATTATACCTATCAACCAAATCAGAATATTTTGAATTTTCCAAATCTGCAACTTGAATAGTTATATTACCTACAGCTCCAGCCATTTCTAAAAGAATAAAGGCTCTCATAACCCATCCAGCCTTAATGATAAGCCCTGGGCCAGAAGCAATAGTAATTATATCACCAGTTAAAGCAGCAGACTTTAATGCATCATCATTGAATTTCATATCAAATGCATATTTAAGAAATATTGCAGGAACCATTTTTATGGCTGAACTTTGCGGTAAACCTTCTTCAATTAAACCCAAATTTGATCTATTAAAAAAAAGTATCAAATCGAAGGGCTTTAAATTAGGACATGGCATTTCATCCTCTATTATTTCTAAAGAAACAAAATTATCATCTACATATATCGTATTTATGCCTGTAACTCTAAATCTTGTATACTTTATCTGACCAATCCCATCTTCAAGCATTTCTACATTATAATGATTATATCCAATAGTTGGTGTACTTAAAATAGATTTACTATCCCAAAAAACAACTCTATTAGTAAAATCTTCAATGTCCATATTATCGAAACTACTTATCAAACTTTCCTGCCTTAGAACAAGCGTAGTAAATGTTCGCATTAATTGAGCATAATTATTTCCACCATAAAAACCCATAATTGAATTTTGAGTGGATCCAATAATATTGTAAATCAAATTGTCTTTTTGTAATTCCAAGAGAAAATTTGAAATATCGGAAGTAGGAGTTTCAGATATCAAGTTCAATACTTGTCCTTCCTCTTTATCATTCAATCCATCAATTAAATATTCTTTAATTTTAGCTATTCTTTCTGTTACTGTCAATGGCAACATTGGGTTAATAACGCTTGGACATTCTGCTTTGAGTGTACTATGAATTAATTTGGCACATTCATAAATCTGACCACTTTGATCGCCATTTGACTTAAAAATATTATCTTCATTTTTAACTATTTTATTTTCTAATAAAGAAATACACCCATTAGGTAATCCTTTTTGATAATTAAAAACTCGCTTATGTGTATATTCAAAACGGGTTTCATTAGAATTAAAATAGGCTTTTTGAGTTCTAAAAACTCGAAGATATGCCAACATTGTAAATTCTCCACTCTGTGCTCCATATAGCTTTGTCAATAAATATGAAAAACATTGCTTTGTAAATTCTTTATTAAAGTCACTTTCATTTACTTCTTTACCATCAGAATTGATTAAAGGGGAAATTTCAGGATGAACAATATCAGTAACATAAATGATTACTTTCCTTTTATAGTTAATGTCTAATTCCTTAAATAATTGATTTATATTTCCTTCAAATCCTAGATAATCAGTTGTTTTTATCTCTTTACCTTCAAACAAAAGATAAGACTGATCTTCTGCATTATTACCTTCAAATAATTCCAAATAATTATCACCCGAATAACAAAATATATATTGGTTTGAATTTTCAATTCCCTTTAATTTATTACTTTCATTTTGAAGTAATTTATTTTTAATTTCAGAAGTTTCTTTATCAATTTTTTTCTTCCACTCAGAATTATAATTTGAAGCAATAGAATCTTGAGCATTTACATTAATATTAAACGCAGAAAATAATACAACTATTAAAAAAAGTATTTTATTAATCATTTTTTTATTGTTTTGAAGATTCTTCTTCTAATTTAATATCTAATATTTTTTTCAAATCAACTAAAATCTTTTCTCCATCAGATGGATTGAAATTTTTTAAATCATATTTAGATAAAAGGTCCTTTGATTCTATAAGTATTCTATCTACAAAACTAAGGTACATTGGAGTATTTTCTAATAATCCTTTTAGGTAATTAAGTTTAAACTCTGTTTTGCGAGCCTTACTTTCAATGGTGTCTCTTTGCTCAACGGCATTGATAACATCCTTCATTTTAGGGTTGGAACCTAATGTTTTTTTATCTACAACAGCCCAATCCTTATCATCAGGTTCTATATCCGATTGAGAGCCATAATTAGACAAATTTGTTTGTGAGGATTCATCAAAGTTAAAACCATTGAAATTATTTATTTTTTCTTTTACGTTAGCATTTCGCTTAATTCTTTCAGGTTTTAATGCTTCATTTTCAACAGTTAATGTATCCTTTTTTTCATTTACTGCTCTCTTAAATAGATCATCAAGTTTCCCTATACTTGCAACAGCATCAACTACCCCATTTAATGCTTTATCAATAGCATCAATCCCTTTCTTAATTAAACTCTTCCCCTTCGTAGTATCCCCGTCATTGGCTGCATTAATACCCGATTTAATATCTTTAGTACCATCCTTTAATTTGTCAGCACTGTTAACTTTATCTTTAACATCGTCATAAATATCAGAAGCTTTATTATAAATTTCAGTGCCTTTAGTTATTAGTTGATCTGCTTTCCCTAAGCCATTGTCTATTTCATCTCCAATTGCAATGATCTCATTGTACTTTTCAAGCACTTTTGCTTTTAAATCGGGAGGCAGTAAAGCTATCATACCAGAAGTAACTTTTACACTTCCTGCATAAACTTGATATTGGTCATTGATGCCAATATTTTTGAATTCAGTATACAACGTAGTATTTAACATTTTGATAGGAATAGTTGCCATACCAGAAAACCTTCCATTGCTTCCACTAGCCTCTACTATTGTCATTACAAAGTCTTGTATTGTTACCTCATCGCCTTTATGCAAAGCAGCTAGTTTTTTTGTACTGTCTATAGTTTCTTTCAAAGGAGTCTGTCCGCAACTTAACATTGTAGATTGTGCAATTTGACGGGTATGAAAAGTATCTGCTTTTGCATAGTCACTACTGTTTACACCACAAATACATTTAACTCTGTATTCATAAGTTGTATTTGGCCTAAGATTAGTAAGTGTTTGACGAGTATTAATAGTAGTAACACCATACCAATTTTTATTGACTGATTTAAACTCTCTAAATTCAACACTGTATTGATTGGTGGCAGGTGCAGCATCCCAATTGATAGTAGCTCTTTGTGCACCTTCTACGGATGAAAAAATATTCTCAGGAGGATCGCAAGAGTTTCCATACGTAAACCAGCATACTTCTGAAAAACCATTATTTTTAAAAAGGTCTCGTCCTAGTGCTTCTTTAGCTTGTACTCTCCAAGCATACTGTTCCCCTGCCATCAAAGCAGGTTCCGCAGGTCCATAGATTATTTGTGGAGCTGTGGTAGTGGTTTCATAGATTGTAATCCCACTTAACATTGCATCGTTTGGATTTCTTCCTTTAGGCATTATTTGAACCAATTGAAAAGTGTATTCTGTTGTAAATGCAGCATTAGGAGAGCCAGAGTGCATTGGAAGCCAACTAAACATAATAAATTGTGGATCTAAAATTTTCATTGTCAAGCCACAACTAGGTTGATTCATCCTTGGTGGGTCATTGTATACAAACCAAGCACTAGCGCATACCTCATCTGATAAAGGTGCATTTGTTCTGTAGTCAAATGCTTGAACACAAAAACGATAGTAACCATCTGGCAGGGCAGCTCTTCGGCGGTATTGGTCTTTTGTCAAACTTCCTGAAAACAATAAATTATTTGCATTAAAATATCCTGAAAAATCATACCCTGAAAGTTGTTCAGGTATTGATTTATTTAATGTATAGGGAGGTGGTTGGTAATTAGGATCAGTTTGAATTTTCACTCCCGAACCTTCAATTTTGAAACGAAGCTTTATATCTATGTTATCTTTGAATTGGTCGTTAAACAAAAGCATCAACCTTAGATTGTCAGCATTGGTTGAAGAATAATCTGAAAGATAAACGGAATAAGGGGGTATTAACTGTATACTGGCTGCAACAGGATATGTCTGAGCAACTGCAAGATTCGTTAAGCCTAAAAATAATAGAAAAAAAAGTAGTCCTCTATTCAGAATATTGATAACGTTTTTCGATATAATTGTTGAGTGAGTCAAGAATTTGTATTAGTTATTTTTATGTAATTCTAACAAAGATAATCAAGATCTATAATTTAACTTTATTAATATATATATTTATTTGCACCTGTAATTAATGAATGGTTTTCCTTGAATTAATCATATTTTAGAGATGGCAATATTTTCCCATCTCTATCAAATTATGAGTTCAAAAGAGTTTTTTCAGGTTTATTCGTAAAACATCCTGTACAAACAACACTTATAAGAAATCTTCTCTTATTTTGCTGGTTGGTTGTTTGAGTTATAATACTACTTACAGTATAGTCAATATTATTATGACTTTAACGGTAGCTGAAACCGTTAAAAAATTGATTAGTGGTTAACAAATATACCTATGAAAGTATCTTTCTGCAAACTAAATCTACTTTTCTTTTTAAAGTACAAAAATTGCCCTATTTTTGTAAATTGTATAAAACATAGCTATTGGTTTATGAAGTCTAATATGTTCAACCGCTTAATTTTACTCATAATAACTTTATTTGTTATTTCTATAACTGGATATAATAGTTCTTATGGTCAAGCTACCTATTGCTATACACAAAGTAGCAGTGTATATGTAGATATAGCACTACCTGTAAGTATTAACAATGGAGTAGTTTGGGACGACAGTACTTTTTTTATACCTATTGGCTTTACCTTTAATTTCTTTGGGAGTAATTATGACACCCTTGCTTTAAATACAAATGGTATACTTTATCCATACGATTCAATAGGAATTTATGATTTAAAAAAACCAATTATGCCCTTTGGAAGCAACGATAGTACTACCAATCTTATTGATCGTGGTTATGGTTCGGCATTTT
Organism: Cytophagales bacterium; assembly: GCA_031416415.1. Taxonomy (GTDB): domain Bacteria; phylum Bacteroidota; class Bacteroidia; order Cytophagales; family Cytophagaceae; genus JANYCO01. The sequence goes on from JANOTP010000064.1 coordinate 24,963, forward strand.
CATTATCTCCCATTAGTTATGAACTAAGCGGTAGTAGTGGCAGCAGAATTTTAAAAATAGAATTCAAGAATGCAGGATTTCAACAAAAACTTCCAACTTTAGCAGAATATACAAACGTACAGGCATGGCTTTATGAAGGAACGAATCAAATAGAATTTCATCACGGAAGTACTACTGCGAATTCCAGTTGTTTTAACGGTGCTACAGGACCCGCAATTGGTATAGGTAACGTAGGCTCCTATACAGGATACTACTTGAATGGAGACCCAATTACACCTGTATTATTAGATACTATTTCCAACCTGGATAGTAGTCCATTAGATGGAACGGTCTATGGTTTTCTTCCTTCTGTAATTCAGCCTTCCATAAGTATAGTTTCCGATATTAATCCTCCTTGTGCCGATAACACCATTACATTTACCGCAACCCCTATAAATGGTGGATCACCTACTTATCAATGGAAGAAAAATGGAATTGACGTAGGAACTAATACAACTACCTACACAGATAATACATTTGTAGATAGCGATGACATTACTTGTTTCTTAACCTCCTCACTAGTCTGTTCTAATTCACTACCCACTTTATCCAACAGAATAATAATATTAAAGCCACTAGCTGATATTGAAATTTTTACGGATACGAGTGGTGTATGCGGTAATAAGATTGTAAGCTTTACTATTTTTACTCAAAACGAAGGCTTAACTCCTTCTTATCAATGGACTAAAAATGGAATTAATGTAGGTACAGATACCGCATATTATGATTATTCAAATCCATTAACAAATGATACAATACAATGTATTCTTACCTCTAACGAGTATTGTGTAACAGGCAGCCCTGCTACTTCCAACAAAATTGGACTTTTGCGAATCAATCCTCTCATTACCTCAATAGGTATTGTAGCCGATAAGGATTCCATTTGTTATGGAGAAACGATTATATTTACAGCTTCTGACTTTAATGGAGGAAGTACTCCCGAATATCTTTGGTATAAAAACAATTCGTTACAACCTGATTCTATAACTATACTTACCGATGCCTTTTTCACTCAAGGAGACACTATATATTGTAAACTGATTAGCTCTAATAGCTGTGTCGTGAGCGATACGGTATCCTCTGGAAAACTTACCGTAAAAGTAAAACCTCAACTACAACCAAGCATTAGTATTTCCATCCCAAGTACAACTATTTGTAGTGCTCAATCCGCTTCCTTGAGTTCTTCGGTAACAAATGGAGGTCTAACACCTTCCTATCAATGGAAAATCAATGGAATCAATGCTGGTATAAACACGGGCACATTTACCTATTCAGGTTTTGTAGATAAGGACACCGTTTCTTGTATCGCTACCTCCTCCTTGCAATGCGGAGTATCGGACACTTCTACAAGTATTATTTTAATAGTTTTACCTAGCGTAACACCTACGATTAATATTATAGCAGACAAAGATTCGGTATGTACAGGTCAGGGAATTACATTTACTGCCAACACAACCTATGGTGGTTCTGCTCCTTCATATCAATGGAAAGTAAACAATGGTGCAATAGGCACTAGCAATAATTCTTATTTCTCCTCTTCATTAGTAGATGGTGATATTATATTATGTGAACTGACCTCTAACGAAGCTTGCTATACGCAAGCAATAGTTCCTTCCAATACGATCACTTCCAGAATTGTTTCCTACTCTACTGCTTCTTCCACAATCACTTCAAGCCAATCTACTGTTTGCAACTCTACTACCGTTAACTTTAATGCTACTGCTGCATCAGGTGGGAACTCACCTATTTATCAATGGAAAAAAAACAACCTTAATGTAGGGACAAATAGCAACACCTATTCATTTGTTGGCTTTAACAACAATGATAAAGTTCGTTGTGTAATTACATCCTCTTTGTTTTGTGTAAATGGTTCTCCTGCAAATTCCAATGAAATTAACATGAATGTTATTTCTACTGGAACTTCTGCTATTACGATCGCTCCAGATCAAAATCCTGTTTGTACGGGTGGTAAAGTGAAGTTTACTTCTTCCGTTATAGGCACTAGTAGTCCTGTTTATCAATGGAAATTGAATACTATCCCTATCGGCATTAATAGTTCCGTATTTACGCTTACCAATATGGCAAACGGCGATCAGGTTACCTGTGAATTAACAAATGCTATAAACTGTTCGGGTACTATTCCAAGCTCTAATTTAGTAACACTTAGTATCAATGCTTCTCTTGATCCAACGATTTCTATTTTAACTGACAAAACAACTATCTGTACTACTGATACTGTCACATTTACCGCTGCTGTCATTGGTGCAGGGAATAGCCCACTATACGAATGGAGAAAAAATTCTATACTAGTAGGAACAAACAGTTCTATCTATGAGGCTAAAAATTTATTAAATAACGATGAGATTATTTGCTCCATAACAACAGCTTCTAATTGTTCTGCTAATTCAAATACTATTTCTCTAAACGTAACTACCTGTCTAGGTACTCTAAGCGAAAAAGAATTAGAAAGTCTCAAAATTTATCCTAATCCATTCACAGATATAGTAAACTTTAATTTCTTACCTGAAAGCAAAACCACTATTAGTATAATAGATTTTATGGGTAGAGAAATTTTCACAAAAGAGCTTCTTGCTCGAATTCCTTTTGAAGAATCGATTTCTACCTTCCAGTTAACAAAAGGGATTTACCTTGTGCGAATCATTAATGAAAACGGATTTTATACTGAGAAATTTATAAAAAATTAATACAAGTGATACCAAACCTTCTTTTAAAAGCGCTACAAACAGAAAGAATAGCGCTGTTCATTTTACTACTTATTAGCAGTAATAGTTTTGGACAAACCTATACTATAGTCACCCAAGCTTCCTTCACAAATATGGGATTCTCATCCTCTGCTTGGGGAGATTACGATAACGATGGGGATCTGGATTTATTCTTATCAGGAGTAGATAACCTAAGCGTAAAACATTCACAGTTATATCGAAACAATGGAGACAGCACTTTTACCGATATGCTTATCCCTTTTACCGATATTTCAAATGGCTCATCGGCTTGGGGAGATTATGACAGAGACGGTGATTTAGATTTATTGGTAACAGGAAGTTCAACCTCTAATACAAAACAGACTATTGTATATAATAATAATGCTGGAAGTTTTAGTGATGCGGGGTTAGCCTTGACAGGTGTTGTAAATAGTAGTTGCAATTGGGTAGATTATGACAACGATGGTGATCTTGATATTTTTATTTCTGGAACGGATCCTTCTAATACTATCGTTACTAAAATTTATAAAAACACAAGCAATAGTTTTTCTCCAATTACACATTCTATTACTGCCGTTACAAATTGTTCTGCTGCTTGGGGAGATTATAATAAAGATGGTTATACCGACCTTATTCTTACAGGAACGGACGCTTCTAATAACAAAACCTGTAAAGTTTACAAAAATAATAAAGCAGGAATATTAACAGACTTGCTAGCGGTAGGGCTAACAGGTGTTACTTTTGGATCAATTGCTTGGGGAGATTACGATTCGGATAGTGATTTAGATTTTGCAGTAGTAGGAACTGACAATACAAATGCTAAAATTTGTAAAATATATCGCTATATAAGTGGGAATAGCTTTACAAATATTGGAGCAACGCTCACAGGTTTGGCAACTTCCTCACTCTCATGGGGAGACTACGATAATGATGGAGACCTTGATTTGCTTACAGGAGGATTTAATGGTACTTCGTCAGTTAATACATTGTATCGTAACGATAATGGAACATTTAACAATAGTGGAATTGGATACTTTGGAACATATTCTAATTCAGTCAACGCTGTAGATTTTGACAACGACAATGATGTTGACCTTTTCATTTCTGGTTTTGGAACTTCAGGGCCAATATGTACACTTTACAGAAATAAAGCTTCCACCACTAACACATTACCTTCTATCCCTACCAATACGGCTGAAACGATTAGCGAAGACACAGCAAGACTAAGTTGGAATACCTCAACGGATGGACAAACAGCAAGTACTGGATTAACTTATACTATTTACGTTACCACCTCTAAAACGGCGGTCAATATTCTTAGTCCTTCTTCCAATACTACAAATGGGTACAGAAAAGTAGTAACGATGGGGAATGCAGGGCTTAAAAATAGTTTTGAAATAAAAGGACTTGACCAAGGTAAATATTACTGGTCGGTACAATCGGTAGATAATTCTTTTTCGGCATCGGTATTTGCTCCACTCGACAGTTTTGTAATTTGTAGAAAATTTAGTTTGGGAAATGATACTTCTATTTGTTTTAAAGACAGCATCTTTTTAACGGCTGGTAAAGCAGGTGATGTAGTGAATTGGTATTCCTATTTAAACCCACTCATTGCAACCAATCAACTTTCTATAAAACCAGAAATTACCGCAGACGATACCATCTGGGCGCAGCGAAACAATAGCGTTTCTGGTTGTTTAACCTACGATACTATTGTTGTAAAAGTAAATCCAGTTTCTACTATTAACCAAGGTTCGGATACAACTATTTGTGATAAGAGTACCATACAATTAGGAGGCGCACCTACTGCCAATGGTTCTATTCTGCCCTATACCTATAGATGGACTCCAGGCTTACTAGTAAATGATTCTACCATCGCTAACCCTACAGCCTTGACACCAAAAGATACGACCTTCCGTTTAATCGTAAAAGCAGGAAGCTGCAAACCAGACACCATTTTTGTTTTAATTTCTTTAAATGCGTTGCCTCAAGTGATAGCAAGCAGGGATACTTTTATCGGAGCAGGCGAGACGCTATCCTTGTTTGCCTCCGGATCCCTTTCTTATGTATGGTATCCTGCTACTGGATTATCTAATGCCCAAGTATCAAACCCCGAAGCATCGCCAATAGAAAATACGCAATATGTTGTAACAGGTACTGATGTAAACGGCTGTAAAGACAACGATACGGTAAATGTATTTGTAAGAAATGATTTGTTTATCCCCGATTTGTTTTCTCCTGATGGGAACGGCACAAATGAAGCCTTTAAAATCTTCGGTGCTGGAATCAAAGAAATAGAGTTCAAAGTATACAACCGTTACGGTGAAGTTATTTATGAATCTTCAAACCTAGACGAGTTACTCCGTAAAGGTTGGGACGGCACGTTTAAAGGTACTCCACAAACGACAGGAACATACCTCTGGACAATGGAAGGGAAAACTTACGACAATATAGAATTAAAATACAAAGGAAAGAAAACAGGGATGATAGTTTTGAAACGATAACATAATTTATATGACATTAGAAGAATACATAAAAATTGTTTTTCCAATTTTAAAAGAAGCGCATAAGAATAGAAAAACAAAACCAATAATAAAGTCGCCATTAAATTATATTGCTACTACCATATTTTATGGTCTTTTAGAAATAGATGAATTTAATTCAAATGTACGAGTTTCAAAAATGGCACAGGAGGTATATAATAATATTGAAAATAATGACAAACCCGATTTACGTAATCTAAAGTGGATTGACCAATCTAAATATGATCCTAAGCGAGAGTTATTTATACTAGAGCATATTTATACTGGCAAGATGTTTAAAAATGCCCTTGACAATATTATTGAAGAAGAGCTAACAGAAGAAAAAGTCATTGAGATAATTAGAAAAAATTACCAAGCTGCTTGGATTACAAGAGGCGAGAATAAAGATTTAAACAAATCAATAAGAGGTGAAAATTTAGATAACGCATTAAAACATTATAATGACATGGAAATAGAATTAAATAATAAACAATAGTATTAATTCTTGTAATAAGTTCTAATAAGTTGAAAATAGTTAAAGTGAGAAGATTTTTAGTTAAAACTAGCCTTATAGTAAGTTGCCTGATCGTATTTGACAGTATTTCAAATGCCCAGGATGTGAATTTTTCGCAATATCAATTTACCCCTTCTTTGGTAAACCCTGCCTTAGTAGGTTCATACCAAAACACACATGTGATTTTGGGATACCGTTCTCAATGGAAAAGTATTGATGGTAAATACTCCACACCAATATTTACAGGCATTGTTCCTATTTCAAATAAATCTGGAATTCGCAAAGGTGGTATTGGAATAACTGCCTACAATGATAAAGCAGGACAAACCATTTACACTCAAAATACAGGAATTACATTGTCTATGGCATACAATGCTCCACTTGGCAAAACACTTCAACTATCATTTGGTGTAAATGCCGGATTCAATCAACGGAAATTATCTTCCGAAAATGCCCTAACCGAAAGCCAGTACAACGGAATCTCTGGATTAAATACAGGAGTATCCAACGGAGAAGAAGCAGGAAGTAATTCTAAAAACTATTTTGACGTTGGTTCAGGGCTTTTGTTATATGCAGACAACGAAACACAACGTAGAAAATATTATTTAGGCATGTCGGGTTATCATTTAACAAGACCTAACGTAGGATTGAGTGCTACAGAAGATAAATTGCCTTTAAAATTTATTGGAATTGCTGGGCTGATGGTAATGAGTAAAACAAAGTTTTCGATTACACCCGAACTTTTATATTCACGTATCGCCTCTAATCAAAGGATATTAGCAGGTGCACAATTTAAATATTATTTTACCAACTCTAAAAACAAGTTTACCAATGATGCTACTATTGCATTTATTCCTCGTTATAGTTTGAACGATGCGCTAATCTTTGCCTTTGAATTTAATAAGAAATTTATTACGCTAGGATTCAGTTACGATTACACCTTGTCGGGTTTAAATTCATTCAATAAAGGTAGAGGTGCAACGGAGTTGTTTTTAGCGTTAAGTATTCCTAGTAAAAAGAAAAAGCAACCCAACGAAGTAGCCGAAGAATATAGTGTTGGGCAAGCCAGAGAATTTATTGTACAGAAAACAGACGAGCCTGACAATACCAAAAATTATGTATTGCACCTTCAGGAGGTAATTAGTTTTTCATTCAACGATACCACATTAAGCAAAGAATCAAAAGCTACAATCAACGATGTAGCAAGTTTGATTAAAGGAAATAAATATTTAAAAGTAAGGGTAATTGGACACTCCGATAATCTCGGTAGTCAGAAACGTAACCAACAAATTTCAGAAGAACGAGCGCAAAGGGTGGTGGATTATCTTGTATTAAGTGGTATTCCAAGAAGTCGAATTAAGTTAGTGGGACGTGGGGCAGATGAGCCTATTCAGTTGAATGATACCGAAGAGGGCAGGGCTAGGAATAGACGAGTGGAATTTGAATTGTATAAATAAAAATATAGTATAATGTTTGAAAAATTAAAAGACTTACTTATAAATCAACCTCAAGCCTCATTATTAAGAGGACTTATTCTTATTTTTGTCTGGTTTATTTTTATTTCGTTGATATTAATATTAACAAATAATATAAATATTGAAAATATATCCAATATAAGTAAGATGGGATCTCTTGGGGATGCTTTTAATGGATTAACAACTCCAATAATAGCAGGACTTACAGCTTTACTTACCTACTCAGCGTTTCACATACAATATAGAGCTAATCAAAATCAAGAACTAGCACTTGAAAAGCAGAAAGAAGCACTTGACGAACAAAAAAATGAAAGCAAAATAATTCAATTTGAAAATAAATTTTTTGAATTACTAAAAATACATCGAGCAAATGTATCGGAAATGGTTTATAAAAAATCTACAGGAAGAAATATTTTTATTATTTTAATAAAGGAATTTGATTTAATTTATAGAGATTACATTGAACCTTTGAATGAAAATTTAACCCCCAACGCAAAGGTCAATCTTACATATTTAATTCTTTTTTATGGGGAGGGAGAAAAATCAACGACAATTTTAAAGGAGCTACTTAAAAATTACAATTCAACTTTAATAGATAAAATATTAGAGAATATTCACAATGTTAAAAATAATGACATAGAAATTAATAAACAATTAGATAAGGTAAAAAAAACATTGAAACCAATATGGGTCATGGGACAACAAAACAGGCTTTCTCATTATTTTAGACACCTTTATCAAATAATAAATTTTATTGATGTTGAAATCAATGAAATTTATAAGCCTAAAACCAAAGAAGAGAAATTAAATGTTGTAGAATTATTAAAAATTAAAAGGAAGTATACAAAAATATTGAGATGTCAACTTTCTAATCACGAACAAATACTCTTGTTCTATAATAGCCTATCTGTAATTGGAAAAGCATGGAAAAACGAAGGATTAATATCAAAGTATGAACTTATAAAAAACATCCCCAAAGGGTTTGTTAAGATTATAGATCCTAAATCCGAGTATGGTGATATAGTATTTGAACATGAAGAATTATAAAATTTAGGCATATTCCTGAAAAATAGATGGTGGAAAAATTTTATAATCCTTATTGCATAAAAGATTGGTAGAAGTTTTAGTTATTCTAGTAAACTACAAATAATTAACAAACTAATTAACTTTATTATAATTTTTTTATTATGGAAAAACACATATATCCGATTCTTGCTTTTATCTTTATTTTATTCCCTGTGCTTGTTAAAGCTCAATCAACCAGTATATTCGATGCAGATTATTTTAACAAATCAAGTAATATAGCACCTCCTATTAAAGTAGGTAAAGGTTTTCATATAAATGACATTTATAAACCTACAAGAACATGCTTTACGACTCAATCATGTGATATTAACAAATTGAGTTCTCAGCAACAAGGGAAGAAAACTAAACTTCAAATTTTTTACACAAAAACAGAAGACGAGTATAATTCATTTATTTCTAAAGGAAGTTCTGGTAAAGTTAGCTTTTTGAACCTATTTTCTACAGACGGGAAAAATTTAACGAAATTTTCCTCTCAAACTATTTGCGAGTCAGAAAGACTAATTTTTATTGCCAATGTCGATTTTGGTATTTATTCTTATCCTACTGACCCGATTCTCGATACTAGTAGTTCCTATCTAATTAGCCAATCAAAATTCATAGAGTTTATTGATAGGTATGGCACACATTATATAAACGGAGTAAGAAGAGAAAGTACCATTAGAGTAATTTTGACAAAGAAATATTCATCACAAATACAAAGTGATTCTGAAGATAATAATATAAAAATAGGCGCAGATATTCCTTATAGAGGAAATGGCTCATTAGAACTTTCAAACGCTACATGGGCAAATAAAAAACTAGAAGAAGATGGATTCAATATAGAAGTTGAAATAATTGGACCTACTTTAAGCGAAGATGATTTTAAAGGGAAAATAAATGGCGTACTAACTGGCAATTCATCTGAAAAAGCAAATGCTATTTCAGGAATAATTGATGGTGCCATAAAAAGAATTTCTGACCCGACTCAAAGTGCAATAACACAATATTACTATGCGCCCTTTACATTATATGATGTAAAAGGTATTAGTTGGGATGAAACAAAGCAAAATGAGCTTACAAAAATTAATGAGAATATCATTAAAGTTTATTCTTTACAATCACAAATTGAAGAATTAGTATCAATATCTGCGAAAGAAAAAATAAAAAAAGAATTTTCAGAGCTAAATATTCCTAATAATTCCATCACAAATATCATTTTAAAATACGAGGAAATTTTACCTAATCTAAAACAACTAAAGTTAAACAATAAAAAAATTCTAATTGAACTTGAAAAAAGATATACGACATGTGCTAATATTATGTGCATCCCAAATACAGGCTGCTGCAATAATGATAGCTATTTTGAAGAAATAGAGAACCTTGGATTAAATTCAAAATTTGACAATGAATATGAGAAATTAATAGAAACAGAAATAAAAGAAATAAACATTTCAGATTGTGAAAGAAATGAAACTGGCTCTATTACTATTATTAACACATCAACTAATCCTTATGATCTATACCAGGACAACAATCTCATTGAAACAATTAAGGGAAAAAGCACAATAACATTTGACGTAACACCTGCAACCTATCAAATTAAAGCAGTTCAAAAGTCAGGATATCTGGCTTATCCTACAATAAATATTAGAAATGCACCTATTCAAAATGCATGTCAAGAAGTGCAATTGGAAATTGGTTTTGAAGATTAATAATCATCAAAATATTAAATTATAAGACGTTTATAAACAGTAATATTTAATAATTTTAACTAACTAATATATGAATATTGATTTTTTGGAAATAATATTGGATCAACTTTTAAAATAACTTTAAATAATGATAATATAGTTCCCGTAGGAATTTATGAAATAAAAAAAACAGAAGGTAAGGTTAAATTTATGAAGTACGATGTAATTAAAACTACCATTAATTAAATAGTGATAAAAGCTTAGAGCAAGATTTAAAGAAAAGAGAAGAATTATCATTAAAACATGACACCTTAGTCAACGATAAAAATTCTTATCTAATAGACAAGCCCTCGGATATAAAAAGTTGTGAGCCTATCTGAAATTCAAACCCATTAAGCATTGCACATTCAATCTTTCAGAAGAATATTTTTCTTTATTTCTTCACTGATTTACTAAAAAAGTGAAATGACTTACTTCCAACGATAAAAATTAACATATATTAAAACTACGTTTTTTGTTTATTAGGCCTATACAAATTTAATATTTTTCACTTATTGAATAATGGATTTTTTTTATTACTTTAGCTAGGTAAACTTATTTTTAGTAGCATAAAATCATTAATCAATACAGTATATGGATTACGAGTATTTAAAAGAATTGGAAGGCTCCCTTAAAGAGATTATTGATAGTCCTGAAATTTCCGATAAGAAATTTTATCAAGCACTGCGTGACCTTATTGATTTAAAGTTAAATGTAGAAGAGTTTAACCACAAGTTCGACCAGATAGGGGATGTAATGAGTTTGATGGCAAGAGGAGAATTTAATCAACGTGTAGATATTCCAATTAGTAGAAACCTATTTGCTTTTATTGGAACAAGTATCAATTCTGTTATAGATGAATTAGACAGAAATGTTACCAAAATAAGTTTCATGGAACCGTTACTAGAAGCTATTCCTCAACCTACTATAATTACGGATAAAGACGGAATTATTCTTTTTTGTAATAAATCTGCTTATGCTTTCACTAATTATCCTCCAAAGTATTTATTAAAACTAAAAATACATAACCTCTTTGAGAAGAAACTAAAATTTGGAGAATCTGACACAGAAGATTTTATGGAGCGAGTTAACGTTTCAATATGTTTATACAATAAAATCCAACTAATTGAAACAGTCTTAACCATCCAAAAGGTTATCAATAGAAATGGCACTCTTGATGGCTATCTGTATACATTTGAATAAACACTAGATCATAATAGTTACTATGCAATGCGATCTTATTGAAAACGATTTTTGTAAACTATGGATAGAAGGAGAAGTGCTCTGCTGCAAATTCCAACCCTATCTGGAAATTGATATGCCTGTTATAAAAAAATGTGTATCGGAGCGAATTTCTTTTACTAATGGAACTTCTTATACAATGCTTGCAGATATAAAATACCTGAAATATTTTACCAGCGATGCAAAAGAATATTTTGCCTCTAAAGAAGGTTGTAAAAATTTACTAGCTATTGCCTTTCTTGTGAGTACACAAATAGAAAAATTTATGATTAAACTCTTTATAGAAGTAAACCACCCCAATGTCCCTTGTGCTGTATTTGCAGATAAAAAGCAGGCTCTGGAATGGTTATCTCTTAATAATATCAAAGGAACGTAGTTGTATATATACTGATTTTTAAATAGTATATATACTGATTTATAAAATATTAAGGATTTATAAGAACTTTTAAGGGACTTATAACAGTAAAATAAATTATCTTTAATACAATTCAGAGGAAAGGAACTGCGTTGAAGTATGAATTTATTTTTTCTGAATAGTAGTATATTTTTAAACTCAAAGAATGTAAGATGGAAAAATTAGCGAACCAAGCACAGGAAGGAATCTTTGTGGATACTCTTCTAAAAGAAGCTTATGAAATTTTAAATAACTCAAAAAACCTAAACGGAGAGCGAGAAAAACTAACTCGAATCTTCAATCAGATTGCTGAATGGAAAGATGACAATAGTGAAGATGCCAACTACTACGAAGCTTATCAGGAAATTATTTTTTCGATGGCTAAGTTTGATTTTAGTAAAAGACTTCCCATTAATGCACAAGTAAAATCAGTAGAGAACTTCTTTTCTGTTACCATAAATTCGTTGAACGATGAATTTGAAAACAAGGTGCTCTCTAAAAAAATGTTGGTTCAATTGCTCAACGGATTGCCACTCCAAAATGTCGTTTTCATTGGTACCAATACAGATGGTAAAATAAATTTCTTTCATACCAATAAGAAATCTCTTTTCCCTAATGCCGATGCTTTTATGCAACAGAATATTGAAGTTTTTTTCACCGATATGCAAGAAATTAATAACCAGTTGCAACTACAAGGATTTGAAAAAGACATTCCTGTACAACTTAGGGTTGGCTACAAGGGAATTGCCAAATTAAAAATTGCTACTGCCTCTTGGATGCGCAAATCAGAAGGATTATTCTACATCATTACGCTACCAGAAATCAAGTAATAGAAAGCCCTCTTAGGGGCTTTCTATTTTAGTTAACTTAGTTTAAGATTGGTTAGGCATTAAACCAATCAGGGTCATTTTATAGTGATCTTTTAGCTGCACAAAACCTACTTGTGGAATTGGCTCTGCTCCGAATTTCTG
>JANOTP010000065.1:0-14675 GCA_031416415.1 Cytophagales bacterium
CCCGCCCATTGATCATACATATACTGCACTGGACTCCATTTAATAAGTTCACTATCAATTCCAAACTGCATACCATGTGTATGACCAGCAAACATAATGTCAATATCGCTATAGTCAGGTCTTACCTGCGCATCCCAATGACTTGGATCGTGAGATAAAAGAAGCTTTACCGCTGCATCGTTGGTATTCTTATAGGCCTCTTGCATTTTACCATATTTAGGAAAACGAGCTTTTGCACCCCAATTTTCAATTCCAATAATAGCCAATTTGTCTCCTCCCCTTTCTATCATTTTATGTTCATTCATCAACAACTCCCAACCCATTTGTTTATGAATAGACATAAGAGTACGTAAATTTTCTCTTTTGGCTTCAACAGATGACCATTGAGAATAATCACCATAGTCGTGGTTTCCAAGAACTGAATAAACGCCTAGCGGTGCTTTTATTTTTTCAAATAAATCAGCATAATTTTTCATTTCCGATGCTTCATTATTTACGAGATCACCTGTAAAGAAAACCATATCTGCTTTTTCATTCATAGCCATTTCCACTCCCCCTTTTACAGCTGTCTTATTATAAAAACTCCCCGAATGTATATCCGAAAGCTGAACGATTTTCAATCCATGAAATTGAGAGGGAAGATTTTTCAACACAATTCTATGTCTTCTAACTCTATAATCATGAGCGCCTGAAATAATTCCCCAAGTCATACCTATAAGTGGGACAGAAGCCGCTACAACACCTGCCTTTAACAAAAACTCCGAACGTGTTATAGAATCATCTGTTGAAATAGGAGCGTTACTAAATAAACCTACTATTTTTTGAACCACCCACCTAACTCCTCTTTGCAAGTCATCTAAAAGAAGAAATACCACAAAGAATAACTTTGTAAACATGCTTACCGAAAGGATTGCAATAAAAACTACTCGAATAACACGGTTCCATTTTTCAAAATTAAATAGGAAAGCCGCTACAAAAGAGACTACTGATATAACCGTAATCGTCCAATAAAGAAAATATAAAACTTTTCGAGTAGTAGGAGATAATGTATCGGTCAAAGCTTTTACTCCTTGAAACACATAGAAGTCTAAGACAACAAAAATAAGAAGTACAATAGAAACGGAAGTAAGGCTGCGCATTTGATTTTTCTTGGGTAGACGTATTGAATTAGTAAATATTTTAATTGAACAGAATTATTTGCCTAAATCGTTCACTATAAATTCAAGAAGTTTTGCAGAAGTTCTGTCACAAATCTGGTAAACTTCTTCAAAATCAGCCATAGTACCATGATATGGATCAGGCACATCGCCTGTGCCTTTAGGATCAAAATCCCTGAACATTACTACTTTTGCTTTGCTTTTTTTGTTTTTAAGCTTAATAATATCCTCGTAATTATACTGATCCATTGCAATAATGTAATCATAGTGATCAAAATCCTCTACTAATAACTTTTTTCCATAATGATCTAGATTTATACCATAGTCTGCCGCAATTTTTACGGATCGTTTATCAGGTACACATCCTATATGATAACCTGCTGTACCAGCAGAATCACATAAAATATTATTAGACAGACCTTTACTATGTACATACCGTTGGGAATATACCTTCTGCTAAAGGAGAACGGCAAATATTACCCAAACAAACAAACAAAACTTTTATCATACACGTATAGATTAACTTGAAATAATAATTGCATAAAAATGGCTAATTTGTATAAGAATAATACCATAAAATAAATTATTATTAACAATGGTTACTTTATTTCACAAATTAGTATTAAATTTAAAGCAAATAATAATAGAATGGGAATTGACAATACAGATAGGAGTTTCGCAGTTAAGATATCATCTCTATTTATTGTCTTGACAATAGGAGTATTCATTAATAAGATTCAACCTCAATCAAAGAATACTAATCAAGACATAATAAAAACAGAAAATAGCAGCAAACCAGCTGTAATACAAACTATAAGTATTAAGAAATCGAATTCACAACAGCTTTATAATAATCCGTTACGTTAATTTAGTTTAGTGTTTAACAAATTTCCGACCTCCTTGATTTTAATATTAAGGAGGTTTTTATTTATCTAAAATCCTTTAAATATCAGTATAAATACTTATTAAAATTTATTTCATTTCTACTGGTTACTTTTCTACCACGAAAAGTAATATATATTCAAATAACACAATTTATTCATAACCTGTTTAATTTCTTACAAAAGCCTCTTCAGACGGAAGTGGCTTTTGTCATTTATAGCTATACCGCTGGTTCTTGCTGACTTAGGCAATGAAAACTACCTAATCCCCAAATAATATCTGTTGAGTCTAGTCCAATCACTTTCCTTTCAGGAAAACATTTCTCCAAAATATCCAAAGCTCTTTTATCGTTAAATTTATCCCTATAAGTAGGTACAACAACTGCCGCATTCGAAATATAGAAGTTCGCATAAGAAGCAGGTAATCTCATTCCATCATATACCACCGCTTTGGGCATAGGTAATTCTATTATATTGAGTTGCTTTCCATTTTCCAAACGCATTTTTTTGAGCAATTTCAGATTCTCTTTTAAGGGCTCATAGTTTTCATCGGCACCATTTTCTTCTACTACTGTTACTACCGTATCCTCGTTTATAAAACGAGTTATATCATCAATATGTCCGTCTGTATCATCGCCTACAATACCGTCTCCCAACCATAGTACATTTGAAACACCATAAAAATGTATCAAATATTCTTCTATCTGTGTCTGAGAAAGATGAGGATTTCTATTTTTGTTCAAAAGACAAGAGGTTGTAGTAAGAACAGTTCCTTTACCATTAAAGTCAACAGAGCCTCCTTCCATTACAATTCCAGGATTAAAAACTGGAAGGCCAAATTGCTTACCTATTAACGTTGGGATCACATCATCCAAATCATAGGGAGGATATTTATCTCCCCAAGCGTTGTATCCCCAATCTATTATCACTTTTTTATACTTATCAGCCTTTTCATTTATTAAAAAAGCTGGGCCATGATCGCGACACCAAGCATCGTTGGTAGGATGGTGATAAAATCTAATATTTTTAAGGTCACAAGAAACCTGCTGCAATTGATTGATTACAAAATATTTCATTTGTTCATTCACCACATTAATATGAACTAGCTCTCCCACAGCTACCTCTTTTATAAATCTTGCATAAATAGGATAAATGCTTTCAATTTTGCCAGGCCAAGAAGCTTGTTTATGAGGCCAGCTTAGCCATGTAGCACTATGACGGTGAAACTCAGCAGGAAAGACATAGCCAAGTTTTTGAGGAAAATCATTCAATCCAAAATCAGGAGCAAAAAGAGAAACAGCGTTCATACAAACTTTATAAATTTCAATATGTTGCAAAGATAGAAAAAATGAAATATAATAAAGGCTCTTTACTTTAATTGTATGTTAACAGAAGTACTCAAAATCTTTTTTTAAACTTAAAATCCTATCTTTGCAATCCAACTACTTAAATTCCCATTGGAATAAACTAGTCTCACATAATAAAGTTGATATACAATGCAAAACAAAAATTTCAATCCTTGGCACAATGTGTCGTATGGAAAAGATGTACCTAAGTTTGTAAACGGAATAATTGAAATTCCAAAAGGTACAAGAGCCAAATATGAACTAGACAAGGAAAGTGGTTTACTACTTTTAGATAGGGTGTTATATTCATCCGTTTATTATCCCGCCAATTATGGATTTATACCACAAACCTATTGCGATGACAAAGATCCTTTAGATATTCTTATTGTATCACAAATAGATGTAGTACCCTTGTGTATCGTACCTGCTAAGGTAATTGGTGTAATGCGTATGTTAGATGGAGGAGAAGCGGATGATAAAATCATTGCCGTAGCAGCAGGCGACCCAAGTGTTAATCACATTAATGATATTTCTGAACTACCAAAACATTTTATTTCCGAAATAAGAAACTTCTTTGAAGACTATAAAAAATTGGAAAATAAAACGGTGCATGTTGAAGAATTTGAAAACGCTGAAGTTGCTATGCAAATTCTAAAAAAAGCAATTGAAGATTATAATAAAATATTTCGTCAATAAATTTAAACAGTACTACTATAGCTAGCCAAAATGTTATAGTAGTACTATTTTGTTTTAATCAATAAATCTTTTCAAAATAGGCTCATAAGAATCAATTCTTCTGTCACGTAAAAAAGGCCAGTGAGAACGATAATATTCACTTCTATCGAGATCTATTTCTTGAACATGAACTTCTTCTTTATCATGAGAGGCTAAGTAGAGTAATTTCCCAAATGGGTTAGAAACAAAAGAGCCTCCCCAGAATAACATATCCTCTTCCACTCCTACCCTATTTACAGATACCACATGTACACCGTTGGCCACAGAGTGAGAGCGTTGAATGGTTTGCCAAGCATTATACTGCTCTTCGTTAGTAGCGTTGTCTTGGGTTTTGGCCCAGCCAATTGCTGTAGGGAAAAACAATATTTCTGCACCCATTAGGGCTGTAATACGCGCTGCTTCAGGATACCATTGATCCCAACAAATTAAAACTCCTATTTTAGCATATTTGGTATCAAAGGTCATGTACCCTGTATCGCCAGGAGTAAAATAAAATTTTTCATAAAATCCTGGGTCATCAGGTATATGCATTTTACGATATTTTCCTAAATATTTCCCGTCAGCATCTATTACAGCTGTGGTATTATGATATAAACCTGCTGAGCGTTTTTCAAAAAGCGAGGCAATAATCACCACATTCAGTTCTTTGGCTAGCTTTTCAAATACTTCTGTAGTAGGCCCTGGGATAGCTTCTGCTAAATTAAAATTATCATGATCTTCAACATCACAAAAATAAAGAGAGGTAAACAACTCCTGCAAACATACTATTTGCGCCCCACCTTTAGCAGCCTCTCTTATTTTTTCGACATGTTTGTCAATATTCTCCTTTTTATCTTTGGTACAACTTACTTGAACCAATCCTATTTTTACTTTTTTCTCTGCCACAGTACTACTAATTATAATTGAAAGTCAAAGATATTCTGTTCACGTTCTAAATACAAATGCAAGATGATAGATTCCTACTACAAAATAAATACTATACGATTATCAAATTATTACATAAACAGTTTTTAAATAGAAAAGTTTAATCTTCAATACTATTTTACTATTTTATTCTAATAAAGCACAATTAGCCCTTCTTAACACACCCTAAAACTGCAACTTTGTCAGTATTCTTGTAATGGCAGTATTCTTGAAAGAATAGATGAAAACACAGAAATATAAAGCCCACAATGACACCGGAAGAAAACGACAAAGTATCTGATACACAACAGATAGACAATGAAAATACAAGTCCAGAAACTGAAAATCCTATTGAAAATAAGGAAGTTGAAGCAAAACTGGAACTTTCGGAAGTAGATCTATTAAACAACGAAGTGTCAGAGTTGAAAGACAAATACCTAAGATTATATTCAGAATTTGACAATTTCAGAAAAAGAACGTCAAAAGAAAAAATAGACTTAAATAAAACAGCTGGTGAAGAGTTAGTTAAAGCTGTTCTTCCTACACTTGATGATTTTGAAAGAGCATTAAAATCGATAGGCAATGATGAAAGTCTGAAGGCCGCGAAAGAAGGGATGGAAATTATCTACAATAAATTATTCAAAACTCTTGAATCAAAAGGTTTAAAGGCAATGGTAGCTGTAGGGGAAGTATTTGATGTAGAACTTCACGAAGCAATTACACAAATCCCTGCCCCATCAGATGATCTGAAAGGAAAAAACATAGACGAAGTAGAAAAAGGGTATTACTTACACGACAAAGTAATCAGGTTTGCAAAAGTTGTAACAGGAGCATAATTCAATGGCAAAAAGAGATTTTTACGAAATACTTGGAGTAACAAAGGGAGCTCCGGCAGAAGAAATAAAAAAAGCTTATCGAAAGATGGCGATCAAATACCACCCTGACAAAAATCCCGACAATCCGGAGGCGGAAGAAAAATTCAAGGAGGCAGCAGCGGCGTATGAAATACTAAGCAACCCTGAAAAAAAACAACGTTATGATCAATACGGTCATGCTGGTGTAGGCGGAAACGGTGGTGGACAAGGCAATGGCGGTATGAATATGGAAGACATTTTCTCTAATTTTGGAGATGTTTTCGGTGATGAAAGTCCATTTGGTAGTTTCTTTGGCAACAGAGGTGGTGGTGGTAAAGCTAGAAGAAAAGGCTCTAATTTACGTATAAAACTAAAACTAGACCTTTCAGAAATAGCTAATGGTGCAGAGAAAAAAATAAAAGTTAAACGTCATATAGCATGTGATACTTGTCACGGCAATGGTTCTAAAAATGGCACCTCTGTAAAAACCTGTACTGCTTGTCAAGGGTCAGGACAAACACGTAAAATAGTAGAAACAATGTTAGGTAGAATGGTTTCTTCGGGAACTTGCGCTACTTGTAATGGAAATGGATCAACTATAAGTGAAAAATGTACCGTTTGCCAAGGTGCAGGGACGCAAGAAAAAGAAGAAGTAATTACTATTAAAGTACCTGCTGGCGTAGCGGATGGAATGCAACTTTCTATGAGTGGTAAAGGAAATTTCTCTCAAGGAGGAGGTATAGCAGGAGATCTAATAATACTTATTGAAGAAGAAGAAAACGATCTATTAAAAAGAGAAGGCAACAATATTGTATATGATCTTTATATCAGTTTTACAGATGCAGTATTTGGAGCTTCTATCGAAGTACCCACAATAGATGGTAAAGTGAAAATAAAAATAGATCCTGGAACTCAAAGTGGAAAAATACTTCGCTTAAAAGGCAAAGGCATCCAAGATATAAACGGTTATGAAAAAGGAGATCAACTCATACATGTCAATGTATGGACTCCTCAACAACTTACAAAAGAAGAAAAAGACACTCTTCAAAAATTTCATAATGCGGAAAGTTTCAAGCCAAATCCAGGAAAACACGATAAAAGTTTCTTTGAAAAAATGAGAGAATTTTTTTAAACAAAACTATCCTATAAGTACAATAGCGCTTTCCAGTTTTTAAAAAATACGGAAAGCGCTATTTTGTTTATAGCAGGTACGTAAAATCATATTTTTTCTCTCCAATATTATAAAATCAAACCCTCTTGGTCTCTAGCTATTTCATTCAGTAGTAAATTTTCATTTTTGATTTTTTATTATTAGATATTCTTTTAACTTACAGACAAATAACTTTTTATAATGTTAGGATCAAAAATTTTAATGCTTACTGGTAACCTTTCTGGAGAAGTAAGTGGAGGAATGGGAGTGGCTACTTCTGAAATAGCGAAACACCTTTCTGCAATCACGCAAGTGCAACTCATAAAATCTGGAAATGAAGATTTCCCTTCTATTAAAAATGTCCATACTATCAATGGTTCAACACCTGCAAAGCAAATAATTTCTCATTCGGTTTATCCTTCCGATCCTAAAGAAATAATTACTTACGATTTTTTAATATCCCCTTATAGAACAGAAAGCTTCTCCAAAAAAACAAGCTCTAAAAATACTACTGATTCAGTTTTAGAAGTAATAGAAACTATTGCCCCCTCCTACCTAGAAGAAGTTGCTAATTACAATCAGAAAATTGCAGAATTAGCTCAAACACTTTCTTTTGATGTACTCTATTGTCATGACTGGACTACCTTCCAAGCAGGAGTAAGTTTAAAACTTCTTACCGGAAAAAAACTTGTACTACATATTCATTCACTTGAAACCGACCGAAAGCCGGATAATAAAAATTTTAATATATATTCTCTTGAACGCAAAGCAATGGATTATGCTGATGCTGTTATAACAGTAAGCGAATATACGAAACAACTTATTAGAAAAAATTATGAGATCTACCCCGGAAAAATTCATGTAGTACATAATGCTATTCAGCCCTCAGAAATAAAAAAAATAGGGACGAAAGAACTGAACGTGCTTTTCATGGGCCGCCTTACGCGCCAAAAAGGAATTGATAATTTTATAAGTATAGCAGAAATAGTTTATCAAAAATATCCATTGGTACAATTTGTTGTTGCAGGAGAAGGTGAGCTGCGCACTGAAATTGAAGACAGAATAGAAAATTCAATCGCCTGTGATAACATAAATTTACTAGGCTTCCTTAACACCAATGAAAAACAAGATTTATTAGCCATCACAGATATATTTTGCATGCCTTCCGAATCAGAGCCATTCGGCTTATCTGCCTTGGAAGCAGCATCGGCAGGTATTCCATGCGTCATTTCTAAACAATCAGGAATTTCGGAAATTTTAACTAGTGCCTTAAAAACAAATTTCGATGACGTCACCGGATTTGCACTTGGTATCATCTCTCTTTTAGAAAGTGAATCGCTAAGGAAAACTATTTCTGAAGAACAACTTAAAGAAATTAAAAACTTAAGCTGGGAAAATTCAGTATCTAAAATTAAAGAACTTCTTTCCTAAGTCTAAATTTACAATGATTTTTAATTGCATTGCCAACAATGCAACGCAAATGATATTTATGACGTAAATATCACCTAATTTTCTTTTACCATGAATCCAATACAACAATACGATAAACAGATAAGTTGGATTACGGCATTGTCTTATTTGTCACTTGCTATAAAACATTTATGGTTATGGGTTGCTCCAATCCCTACGGACATAGCAACCATTGTATCGCTAAGCATGCTTATCGCTTTTGAATTTATCATGCTTCATTCAGGATTGTTTATGATGGCATTTTCAGACTTCAAAAAATTAGTTATATTTTTTATACTTATCTACGGACTCTTCGCTTTTGGCTTCAACTTTTTTATGCCAAATAATGAAATTGTATATCTCTACATGTTTGTAATTTTAAGCAGAATGAGAGTGATTTTTTTCGATAAAAATGAAACCTTAAAAATGAATATGTTTTTATACTCAGTTATACGAATGATGATTTACTTTGTATTAATTATTCCTGTAGTACTTTCTGAAAAACATATACCTGCTTTAGGTTTAACTAAATCCTTTCTTGAAAAAAATCACTACGATACTTTTACAGAAAACATGTCTGGAGTATTTATAGATTCGCCACAAGTGGCCTTATTATTTGGCTTTATCTACTTTTCTATACTTTCTTTTTTTGAGAGCTGGAAACTTTTAAAAAAGAAAAAGGCAACCGAAGAACTTTCACCAAAAAAAATAAAAACTTAAGAAATGAAAATCCCAACCATAAAAGGTGTTATTGACAGAAGAATTCTCATCAACTTTAAAGTAGATGGTAATATAATAGAAAAAATTCTTCCCAAACCATTCCAGCCAAAATTAGTAGAAGGAAAAGCTATAGTAGGAATATGCCTTATTCGTTTAAAAAATATACGTCCAAAAGGGTTACCTGCTTTTATGGGAATCTCTTCTGAAAACGGTGCTCATAGAATAGCCGTAGAATGGATGGATGAAGGGGTTTTGAAAGAAGGTGTTTATATCCCAAGAAGAGATTCTTCTTCAAGGCTAAATAATTTATTAGGTGGTAGAGTATTTCCTGGTGTGCATCATTTAGCAAAATTTTCAGTACTAGAAAATGAGGGTAATTATTCAATAGCATTTACGAGCGACGACAATACTTCACTTTCTATTCAAGCTCAAGAAACAAAAGATTGGAATAAACATAGTATATTTCAGGATCTTAGCACCGCTTCTAACTTCTTCCAAAAAGGAGCAATTGGTTATTCTCCTGATAAATCAATATGCAAATTTGACGGGCTTGAACTTAAAACTTACAATTGGGAAGTAAGTGCATTAGAAGTTTCAAAGGTGACTTCTAGCTTCTTTGAAAACGAAAAAATATTCCCAAAAGGATCTGTTGAATTTGACAACGCACTATTAATGCGAAATATTGAACATGAATGGAATAGTTTAAAAACCCTTTAATCACTAAAAATATGACTACTTCTAACTACGACAAAACGGTACACTACGCACTTTTTAATGCTCACCCTGCCTCACAACCTCCTTTTACTATTACCCTTGGAGTAGCTTCTGGCACTCATTCTATAAACGATTGTAAAGATATACCGAATGGAATTGAAAAAATTATTACAGAGTGTAAAAATCTGTTTATAAGTCCTGACTTTGTATTATTGTATCCCATCTATATGGATGCGATGGATACAGATTCCGAAATGACAATGCACAATATAGCGTGGTTGATCAAAGAACCAGCAGATAAAAATGGATGGAAATTTGATCGTATAGGAGGATTAACAAATAAAACAGAACGCGATTTTATAACTGATGCTCCTAGTAATAGAAATGGCGGTTCTCCCGAATAATTTTGGGTAGAGCTAATTTTTGATATTAGCCTTTTTATGAAAATATGATCGTCTTATTCCTTGTCACAAAAACTCTATCATCCAATACAAGTTTCATAGCCTCTGAAAGCACTGAAGCTTCTACTTCATGACCCGCTTGTACCATATTTTTAGAAGTAAAAGTATGATCTACCCTTGTTACTTTTTGAACTAAAATAGGTCCTTCGTCTAAGTCATTGTTTACAATATGAGCGGTAGCACCTATAAGCTTAACACCTCTCTCATAAGCTTGTTTGTATGGATTTGCACCCACAAAAGCAGGCAAAAATGAATGATGAATATTGATAATTTTATTTTTAAATTTTTCTACAAAATCAGGTGAGAGAATTCTCATAAACTTTGCAAGAACTATATAATCCGGCTTATACTCTTCAATGGTTGTATAAAGCTCACTTTCAAATTGTTCCTTAGACTTATTTTCATGACTTACATAATAAAAAGGAATATTAAAGCGATGCGTATACTCTTTTAATACTTCGTGGTTCCCAATAACACATTGAATCCTTGCACCAAATTCATCAAAATGATGCCTTGTAAGCAAATCGCTTAAACAATGGTGTTCTTTAGTAACTAATAAAACAATATCTTTTTTCTGTTTGGGATTAATTAAAATCTCCGCCCCTACAGGTAATTTATCGACTAAGGCTTGGTAAAGTCTATCCAAATTTAATAGTCCTGACAATTCAGAACGCATAAAAAATGTATTCGTTTCTTGTTCTACAAATTCTTTCATCACAAGAATATTAAGGTCATTTTCAAAAACAATCGTACTTATTTTTGAAATTAATCCTTTTGAATCTTGACAAGTAATAAGAAGTATATGGGTTTCCATTTTTTAGATTTCTGAAATTTCATTGAATTATTAAACCATTTTACGTTTCAAAATAGTTAATTGCTTTATTAATTATGTATTGACTATATTTTACTTTTACAAAAAAACTGCTGTTGATAGTTGTAATGCAGCGTTAAAGCTACTTATATCAAGGTTCAATTTCACAGCATTAGAATCAAAATAATCAATAATTGTTTCCGTAGCCATATTACCAGTAAGCTCATCTTTAGCCATTGGACAACCTCCAAAACCTCTTATTGCTCCATCAAATCTTTTACAACCAGCATTAAATGCGGCTTCTAACTTTTCTTTGGCAGTAGCAGGAGTTGAATGAAGATGTGCACCAAATTCTATATCAGGGAATCGGTTTAGTAAAGAAGAAAATAAATAACTTATATTTTCAGGGTCAGATACTCCAATAGTGTCCGACGGACAAACGATTTTAACTCCAAGAACAGCTAATTTACTTACGAATTTTTCTAAATAAGCTACATCATAAGGATCACCGTAAGGATTTCCAAAACCCATAGAAAGATAAACTACCAGTGTCTTATTAGATTTAACTACCAACTCCTGAATATTTGCAAGCTCTTCAAATGCTTCCGCAATTGTTTTATTAGTATTACGTTGCTGAAAAGTTTCGGATAACGATAATGGAAACCCCAAAAATGAAATCTGCTCAAATTTGCAAGCTGCCTCTGCCCCTCTTAAGTTGGCAATAATCGCTAATAATTTTGTGGATGAAGAAGATAAATCTAATTTTTCTAATACTTCCGAAGTATCCTTCATCTGAGGAATTGCTTTTGGAGAAACGAAACTTCCAAAATCAATAGTATCAAAACCTACTTTAAGTAATGAATTTATATACCTGATTTTTAATTCTGTGGGAATAAAATCATGAATACCTTGCATGGCATCACGAGGACATTCTATTATTTTAATTAAGTCTTGAGTCTTGTCCAAAATACTATCTGGAGAGTTCTGAGAAGAAGATATCATATCTTAATGTTTTTTGCTTACTTTCTATACTGAGTTAAAAAGTTGTTACTTTAAACTCATCACTCACTACTCACTACTAATAATTCATACCTAAATTAAAAAACTTCACTCGCAATAGCCAAAACAGAATCGGATTTACTCATTGAATAATAATGTAAAACAGGTACTCCAACTTTTTTAAGCTCTTTAGACTGAGCAATACACCATTCTATTCCTACTTTCTTTACTTCTTCATTGTTTTTACATTTTTCAACCGCTTCAGCTAGAGCTTCTGGTATATCAATATGAAAAATACTAGGTAGAATTGTCAATTGTTTTTTAGTAGTAAGGGGTTTTAAACCTGGAATAATAGGCACTGTAATCCCTTCCGCTCTACACAATTTTTCAAATTCAATAAACTTATCATTATTGAAAAACATTTGAGTAACAATATATTCGGCGCCTAATTCGATTTTTTTCTTAAGGTATTTAAGATCAGCTTTCATGTTAGGTGCTTCGAAATGTTTTTCAGGATAACCAGCTATACCGATACAAAAATCAGAAGGTGCTGCGTTTTCAACATCATCGAACAAGTATTTCCCTTTATTAAGATCTGTAATCTGTTGAATAAGATCAGATGCGTAATTATTACCATTTTTTTCCGGTATAAATACTCCTTCAGATTTAATAGCATCACCTCGAAGAGCTAATACGTTATCAATTCCAAGAAAACTCAAATCAATCAATGCATTTTCTGTTTCTTCCTTGCTGAAACCACCACAAATTATATGAGGTACGGCATCCACATGGAAACGATTCATAATAGCAGCACATATCCCTACAGTACCAGGTCTTTTTTTCGTAGCTACCTTTTCTAATAGGCCATTTTCTCTTTTTTGATACACATATTCCTCGCGGTGATAGGTAACATCTATAAAGGGTGGTTTAAATTCCATTAAGGGTTCAATTGCTGAAAAAATCGAATTAATATCCTGTCCCTTTAACGGAGGTAATATTTCTAATGAAAACAATGTTTGCTTCGCATTACTGATATGATCTACTACTTTCATACTTTAATTAAAATTGAATCACAAAAGTACTTAATTTTTTAATGATTAAAATCTCCCTGTAATTATTATTGTTGATAATTGTTTATTCAAATTGTACAAAGAGGAAAAAATAATAATTTTCAAAAAACATTTTCAAAAAAAAATTTGATTTTAAAACATACATCACATAAAAAAAACATATTTGAATTTTTTAATAAATCAGATCAGTGTAAATATTATTTTTCTTAGTGAACAAAAAAAAGCTACCACCCCAAAAGAGGTGGTAGCGGATCATGTGGCAACAGCAAAGAAACCACATTTGTTTATTTATGTTTCAAAAGGGAATTAAATATACAAAGTAGCCTTCGTATTAGCAATCAAAAAATTATTGTTCTATCTTAAAAATATATTACAAAATTGTACTATTCCAATATATCGTAAAGGCTAAAACTAAATACTTTATTATTGATATGATTTATTGTAGCAAAAAAATATTTTAAAGAAAAACGCTCTTAAGCTGTTATTATTAATTTATTCAAATATCAGCTTGAAATAGTTATATTTTAGATATATCAACACAGTGTGGATATGTGGATAACCTCGTATTTAACGACCTAGTCCTAGCTTTAATTTTATTGGTCTAGCTATTAAAATAAAGAATAAAAGGAAAAAGAAACCTTAGGTATAAAAAAAGCATTTATAAAATCTATAAATGCTTTTCAAAGAAATGTCTTTAATTTTTTATAATTTCTTATTTAAAACTTTCTTTTCTAGACCTGGAGCAACTTTACCAGCAGGTTTCTTTTCTTCAACAGGCTTTACAGTCTTAGTATCTGGTGTAGGAGTTGTAGACTTTATTTCTTTAGAAACTGAATCTGGCAAAGCTACCTTTGCATCAGTTTTAGTAGTTGTCGTAACTTTATTTACTTCTGCTTCAACTTTTTTAACCTCCGTCGAGGCAGCCTTGTTTGCATCAGCACCAACTTTTTTAGCCTCTGTAGAAGTTACCTTACCTGCATCAGTAGCAACTTTTTTTACTTCAGTAGTAACTTTCTTTGTGGCATCTTCTTTGGGTTTATCTTGAGCTATTAAAAAGGCATTTACCCCTAAAAACAAACCGAATGATAATAAAATAGTTTTTTTCATACTAATAATAGATTTAGTTTAAGTTACAATATATATAAAATATGCAATAAAAATATTATTTCAAAGACTGTACCATAACTTAAAATGAAATTTGCCTGTTTGTAAGGCTATCGTTAATTTAGACAAATATTTTAAATCATGTCAAGAAATAAAGAAGCACTAATACGATACAGAATTATCAACAACTGCCTTTTGAATGGTCATATCAAAACAAAAGATGAGATAATGAGTGTCTTTCATGAAACACTTGGTAAAGAAGTATCCGATAGAACATTTGCCGATGACATAAAAGTAATGCGTGAAAACGAAGAACTGGGT
>JANOTP010000066.1:0-2206 GCA_031416415.1 Cytophagales bacterium
TTTTTTCCCAACTAACATCACCATTAATTATCATAAAACTTAAACTCTCATCATGAGTAAAAGATAAACTATAAGCACGAATTAAAATGTATACTAATAAAGCAGCGGTAAATATAAAAACGAATAGGTACCGAAAAGAAATTACATTTTTGTATTTTTTCATTGTTGGAATTATATCTCTCTTAAATCATAACAAATGTAATTTATTAATCTTGTAATTATTTAATAAAGTTACTATTACTATTATTTTAGAGTTTGGTAATGAGTATACTTGTTTAAGAAATAAAAATGCATACTGCCAGGGAAGTTTGAGTAGTTGAATTTTTAATAAATATAGTTACAGAAGATATGGCAGTAAAGAGAAACAGTTAAGAGGAAGAAAGTTAGAAATGACAGAAAGCTTTGTTTATTATCCTCTGCCTAGTTTACTATTTTGTTTACTCTTTTCTTATTTTATAAACTATTCTTATGGAATTAAATTCTTTCCAAGTAAATAGTATGGGAAGTGCTTTTACGATAAATGAAAATGCATTGATAATATAGATTTGAGGGTATGCTTTAAAATAGAGGCATACAGAAGAGTCAATTACTAGCCATACACTAAAGGCTATAATGATTGCATTTCTGGCCCATTGTTTTTTTTCTTTAAAAGGATACCAAGCGATAAAAGCTAGTAGGATATAACAACAAGCCAAGGTTCCTAATAAAGGGCCGTAAATAAAAGTTCGGTACAGTTCTGCGTCAACAGGGAATTGAGTGCTTTGGAAAAGCACTTTAGCAATCATTTTATCATAGGATAAGAATACTAAATTGTTTCTGTAAAATACAGAAACAATACTAAAGGCAGCAAAAAGTAAACTGCTATAAAAAAGCCAGTTTTGCCAAAATGAAAAATTAGTAAGGTTGATTTTTTTGCCATTTGTAGTGGTTTGCATTTTGATAGGGGATACTATGTGAGTTATTATTTCAGAAGAACTCTAAGGCTTTCGAATTAGGAGATGTTAAATATTGTATTTTTTTTGCAGGTCTTTTTTTACAGTTTCTTTGTATAAGGTTTGTAGGTCTAGTTTTTCTACTAGTTCATCAATATTTAAATTCTCATAAGCGGGGTTGTTTTCAAAATCAGGGAGAGCGAAGGTCCACCACATGTCATCCGCTTGGTCATCCAGTTCGTCCTCATCCTCTGGAGCTTCACCTTCAGAAATTTTGACATGTTCTTTCGCCATTTTAATGGTATAGGTTTTTAGTTCTTCTTCTGTTTTTTTGTCGGTTGCCATGGTTATAGTGTTTAGTAGTTAGTTTTTGTCTCTATTTTCAGCTGTCAAGTTACTATAAAATGCTTTTAACAATAAAAGATTTTTTTATTAAACTTCAAAAAATATTAATGGGCGTTTTTGTACAAATAGTATAATTATCTTACTGCTATTCTTCGATCTGGGTATTTTGAAAGGTAGATGAAGAGTACTCGAATCAAAACAGTGTTTTATTGTCAGTTTCTTTAATGATTTTATCCCTTTAGATGCTTATAAATAGGATTATTAGATATTTTTAACTATATTACAACATGGATAAAATAACAGTAGAAACAGAATATACTCCTTTTTTAAGAATAGTTGAAACAATACATATACTTGATAATGGACAGAGAATTGGATACAAAGAATTTGAAAAAAACAAAAGTAAATTTTCTCAAATTAACAAGCTTGAAATTCAAGATCAAATAGTAAGATTAGAAGATTTGTTCGATAGAACAACAAAATCTGTAGTTACTATTTTTCAAGATGGTACGTACAATGTCTATAATTTTTTAAAAATGGAATTTAATTCATTGAAACATGAATTTCCAGAGATGGATAATAGAGATATTCCTAAATTGTAATATAGCTTAGTCTAAATTTAGAAAAAGTGTAAGATTGTAATTGATCAATCTTACACTTTTTTGTTTCTATGTAGTTGTTCGTTTTTTGATGTTCGTTTTATTTTTTTTTAGTAATTATTGTCTCTGATTATAATTTTATTTATTTTGATTTTATGAGAAGTGGTAAATTTTGGTATTTCGTAATTTTGCTGTTGTTCATTTTTATTTTTGTAAGAATTCCAATTATGGAGTATTATTTTAGTTACAGAACACAGCGGAAGATTCAAACACTTGATCCTATTGCTAGAGAAAAAGCTTTATTATTTATAAACATTAATTATTTGATTG
>JANOTP010000067.1:0-12499 GCA_031416415.1 Cytophagales bacterium
TGGGCTTCAAACATCCCTATAATGATTGGCAATCTTCTATTTCCAGTTTCTTCTCCGAGTACTAATGCAAAGGAACCGGTATGTGACTGGCTGGAAGACAGGCCGAGTATTTCAAGTTTTATTTTCTCCACTTCTTATAATTCTTCTTATTTTAATTTTTTTGCTGCCTCTATAAGTTTGGGCACTACTTCAAAAGCATCTCCAACAATACCGTAATCAGCTGCTTTGAAGAAAGGTGCTTCAGGATCTTTATTGATTACAACAATACATTTGGAAGAGTTGACTCCTGCCAGATGTTGTATAGCTCCTGATATTCCGATCGCAATATACAAATTTGGACTTACCTTTACACCTGTTTGACCTACGTGTTCATGATGAGGTCTCCAGTCCATGTCTGAAACTGGTTTAGAACAACCTGTAGCTGCCCCCAATTCTTTTGCGAGATCTGTTACTAAATGCCAATTTTCTGGGCCTTTTAGACCTCTTCCACCTGAAATGACAATATCTGCTTCGGGAAGTAAAATTTCACCCGTAGCTTTTTCTGTTTTAGTTATTTTTACACTGAAGTCTCCTTCTGGAATTGAAGGAACGAATGCTTCAACAATTGCTTTACCTCCAGTTTCTGTAGCAGGGAAAGCATTTTTTGCAACCGTGATTACTTTTTTAGCAGAAGTCAACTCAACGGTAGTAAAAGCCTTTCCAGTATAGATAGATTTTTTCACTTTAAATCCAGCTGATGTATCTGGAACTTCAATCGCTCCTGTCACAACACCAGCCTTTAGCTTGATAGCTAATCTCGATACAATAGCATCTACCGCAGATGATTTTGGTAATATTACTACTTCCGCATTTTGTTTGTTGGCGGCCTCTGCAATTACCGAGGCATAGGCCATTACATTTACTTGCGTAAGTTTATCATTTGATACATGAAGTACTTTTGAAGCACCATAATTCCCTATATTTTCAAGCGAAGTAGGAGAGAAGCTACCTATTGCAATAGCATTTAGGACAGCACCTTTTTTCTTCGCTAGTTCAGCTGCATAAGAAATAGCTTCCAAAGAAGATTTTTTCACTTCACCTTCTGCTCCTTCTATAAATACCAGTATTGACATATTTTTATAATTTTTGAATTGTTATAATTTGATAGGATGATGTGTTGAATCTCGTATTAAGTTTGCGATTCAAACTCTATAAAATTTTAGCTTCATTTTTAAGTAAATCGAAAAGTAATTCAGGTGTTGATGCATCTATCATTTTACAAGCCCCTTTCGGTGCAGGCAATTCATAAGCCAACATAGCTACTCCATTTTCTGAAGCTACTGGATCTTTTACGATCAACGGTTTTGTTCGAGCCGACATTATACCTCTCATATTAGGAATTTTCCATTCAGCAATTGGTTCTTGACACCCTGCAACTAATGGTAACGCTACTTCAACATATTCTTTACCACCTTCAATTTCTCTTGCCATTTTAGCAATTCCACCTTCTATTTCCAATTTCATTACTGGCGATACGGATGGCATTCCTAAGGCTTCTGCAACCAGACCATGAACTAAACCTCCATTAAAATCTATGGATTCTCTACCCATTAAAATTAGATCATATTTTTCAGCGGATGCAATAGCAACTATCTGAGCGGCTACAAACTGCGCATCCTTTGGAAATGCATTGACACGAATTGCGTCGTCTGCACCTATAGCTAGAGCCTTACGTATAGTGGGCTCTGTATCCGCTTCTCCTACATTTAAAACTGTAACAGAGCCACCTTGAGCTTCTTTCAATTCTATTGCTCTAGAAAGTGCGTATTCATCGTAGGGGCCTATAATAAACTGGACACCTGCTGTATTAAATTTTGTATTATTGTCTGTAAATGAAATTTTCGAGGTCGTATCGGGTACGTTCGTTATACAAACGAGTATTTTCATAATATCTGAAAAGTTAATTGTTTTTGTTTTTTTGAATTATTTCAAACGTCTAAAATAGTAAAACTATCTGTCATTTAACTATAATAGTTTGTCAAATATATTATTTATTTAAATGTAAATTTGTGTAGAAGTAGAAGAAAAACAAATTTTATTCAAATTAACGAATGCTTAATTCAAAAATAGAACAATTACTTGGATTTCTTAAGGAAGATCCCACAGATACTTTTACTATTTATGCCTTAGCATTGGAGTATGAAAAGGTTGATGTTGTGAGTGCTGGGGCTTATTACCAACGTTTACTTAAAGAATACCCTGATTATTTAGCTACTTATTATCAGGCAGGAAAATTTTATGAAAAGTTGGACAAAGAAGTTTCTAAAGAAATTTATATCAAAGGAATGGCGTTGGCTAAAAAACAGATAAAAACGAAGACTTATAATGAACTACAAGGAGCTTTAAACATGCTACTTGACGAAGAATATGAATAAACTGAAAAAACCTGCCGAGTGGACAGGTTTTTTATATTTTTGAGATGAAATTTATTATTCTAAAACTACAGTTAAAGCAGATTGCTCTTTTTCTTTGATTGGTACACCAGTATCTGATTTACCAGTTTTAATTGTTGCTCCATTGTTATACGATACCGAAACATAGTACGTAAAAGTTGGAAGATCACTAAAGTATACAAACCCCTTCTGTCCAGTTACTCCTGAATTCACCAAACTAGTCCCAGCATCTCTATCTGCTTGTGAAGTATACAAAGAAACTATTGCTCCTGAAGTAGGCGTAGAATTAGCGTTAAATACATACACTTGAAGATCAGTGTTACCCGTGCCTCCGTTCAATTTGTCGTCTTCTTTCTTACAGGAAGTTACCAAAACAACCAATAGTGCAAATAATAAAACAGGTAAAAGTCTTAATTTATTCATGATCAGCATTTATTTGATAGGTAAATATATGATAATTAATAATAAAAGCCAAAATAACTACCTTTTTTCAAAGGATGATTTATTTATTATATAGTAAAAACAAGTCGTACAGTAATTTTAGACCAAATATGAAAATAAGTATCCCCAAGACTTTATTCATCTTGTTTAAAAATTTGTTTGTGAAATAGATTTTAATTTTAGTTGCAATATATGCCTTCACTATATCGGCACAAAAAACAGTTACAATTGAAGAGGTGAAAAATATAAATATAAAAAGTCGGTCGTTGTCAAAACTAGCACTTGCAAAACTTACTGTTCCAATCCAAAAAAGGAACACAGATGGATTTATGGCATTTAAAAGAAATCCTTTGATCCACATATTTGTTTTATTACTTTGTTTCTTTTCATTGTCAATTTCTATTGTATCTGGAGCTTTTTTAATAAGGTAATAGAGTCCAAAGGCAAGCATAATAATGGCTCCTACAAGCATCATACTAATACGAAAGGATTTATCTTCCATAAAGCCTGCAATACCAAAATAGGTAATGAGAATAAAAAAAGCATCGCTTGCCGCTACTCCAATTGCATATACTATAGCTTTTTTAAAACCCTTATGAATACTGGTGTGTAGTAAACCAAAAAAGACAGGGCCTATCATAAGACTCAGAATAAAACCACAACCAATACCTTCAATAAGTGCTTTAAACATTTTTTTGAATTAAGAATTACTAGAAGTTACAATAAATGAATTTTCTTTAAGAAATGATTCCCAATCTTCCCACATTGTTTTCTTTAATACTCTTGGAAACTTTGTTTGTCCACCAATTTTACCTTTTGACTTCATAAAATCATAAAAGGCAGCTACGGGAAGTACTTCAACAAATATATCTTTTAAAGCGGCAATCCGTTCTGTTCTATAGTCATCGTTTAGTTCTTTTAAACGTTCGTCTAATCTTATTTTTAATTTCTCATGATCAATTTCATCGTCCGTTCCTATGAACCACTTGTGTGCAAACATGTTTTGATATGGGATACCAGTAACCGTAAACTCACGTATATCAATATTAAATTCTTCACACACTAGTCTAATAGCAGTATTCATGTTTTCTACAGACAGGTGTTCGCCACAAAGACTTAGATAATGTTTTGTTCTACCACTTATTATTATTTCCGAATTCTCTTTGCTTGTAAATCGTACTACATCACCAATTAGATAACGCCAGCTACCTGCATTAGTACTGATAAGCAGAGCATAGTCTATACCTTCTTCCACCTGATGGAGCATGAGTGTTTTAGGATTTACAACTACATCTCCATCTGCGTTGAAATTTTCTTCGGTAAAAGGAATAAACTCATGAAAAATTCCATTATTTAAAACAAGTTTCATTCCATTTTGATCTGGTCGCGTCTGCAAGGCTATGAATCCTTCTGAAGCAAGGTAGGTTTCAATATATGAAATGGGTCTACCTAATATTTTTTCAAAACCATTTTTATAAGGTTCAAAAGAAACTCCGCCGTGCACATACACATGCAGGTTTGGCCATATTTCATGAATATTAGAAACGTTATGGTGTTTTATAATTCTTTCAAACATCAATTGCATCCAAGCAGGGACGCCAGCTACAAAGCCTATATCCCAATCTTTTGCTTTGCGTGCTATTTCATCAAGTTTAAAATTCCAATCAGTTGTTCTGGCTATTTTTCTTCCGGGTTTGTAAAAAGGAAGAAACCAACGAGGCATTTTGTTGGTTTGAATACCACTTAAATCACCTTCGTAATAGTGATCAACTTTATTAAGTTCAATACTACCTCCCAACATCAAGACACCTCTACGGAAAAGACTTGCAGGTAACTTATAATTTACCAAACTTAGTAATTCACGAAGACTAGTTTTTTTATTAGACTTGAGCATATCCTTTGTAATAGGAATATGTTTGGTAGAAGCATCGGAAGTACCAGAGCTTAGAGCAAAGTAAGATACAATACCTGGCCAGCATACATCAGACTCGCCAGCTTTACTGCGGTGCCACCATTCGTCAAATATTTTATTATAATTAAAAACAGGTACACGACTTCTATAATACTCATAAAATTGATCGCGCTTCCCTTTCTCAAAACTTTCCAGAATCTCATTGAAATTATAATGCTGACCGAAATGTGTATTTCGTGCTTTTTTAATAAGGCTTTTCAGTTCTTTGCGCTGGTACTCAAAAGGAGTTTTCTTGTCCTGCTCAATGATGTGAGTGAGTTTTAGCCCTTTACTTAATAATGAACCAAATAATGGCATATTTCCTAACTAAATCCTTTTCTAAATTTGATTAAAATCATGCTAAAATACAATTATAAATGATAATATCGTTAAAATTGTACTTAAATCTTAAAACTCTACTAATGGGTATTGCTGAAAATTTAAATCTATTGTCTGAAAATCTTAAAAATACCAATTGCAAATTAATAGCAGTTAGTAAAACTTATCCTAAGGAAGCAGTGGAGGAAGCCTATGCCGCTGGTCAAAGGATCTTTGGGGAAAATAAGGTTCAAGAATTACTTCCTAAATTTGAAGACCTTTCCAAAGATATTCAGTGGCATCTTATAGGTCACTTGCAAACTAACAAGGTTAAATTTATCGCTCCGTTTATACATCTTATCCATTCTGTAGATAGTATGAAATTAGTAAAAGAGATCAATAAAGAAGGTGTTAAAAACAATAGGGTAATTTCGATTCTACTTCAAATTTATATAGCCGATGAAGAAACTAAGTTTGGTCTTAGTTTCGCTGAAGCGGAAGAGCTTTTAAATTCTACTGAATTCAAAAATTTAACAAATGTAACAGTAAAAGGTTTTATGGGTATGGCCACAAATACCGAAGACCTTTCTAAAATAAGACTTGAATTTCGATCATTAAAAGCTTTTTTTGATAAATGTAAAACTCTTTATATGCAATCGAATAAAGAATTTAACGAAGTATCTATGGGAATGAGCAGCGATTATAAAATTGCGATAGAAGAGGGTAGTACACTTGTAAGAATAGGCAGTGCTATATTTGGAAACCGGAATTATAGTTAAGTTTAAGGTGAAAAGTTTAAGGTTTAAAGTAAAAAAAAATAAACTTTAAACTTTAAACCTTAAACTTTCTACTACTCAATATCCAATATCTTCAATTCAACTCTTCTGTTTTTTGCTCTAGCTTCTTCCGTATTTGATGGATCTAATGGTTTAGTTTTTCCATATCCTTTTGCCTTAAGTCGTGCAGATGAAATTCCTTTACTATTAAGATACTTAACTATTTCTTGTGCTCTTTTAGAGGAAAGATTATTGTTGAAATCATCGGAACCTACATCATCTGTATGCGCGGCAATTTCAATTTTTGCAGAGGGATTAGAGTTCATAAGGTTTATTACCTTTTCTAATTCAATAAACGATTCAGACTCTAATTGAAATTTATTGAAGAGAAAGTGTATATCATTAAGAGCTAATTTAGTATTGTCTCTAAGTGGTTGCAATTTTATTTCAAAATTTGGAGCCGCATCAGATACTGCACCGTCTATAGGCTGAGGATTGGATGCATAAATAGTTTCATTAGTTGAGGTCAATGGCACATCAACAGTAGTGGTGGTAAATGCATAGCCTTCAATACTACTTATTTCTATATTGTATTTATTTCCTTCTCTTAAACTAACAGCATATTTCCCATCTCGTCCAGAATTTGCTTCCATTATAGTTTCTTCTTTAGTAGCCAAATTAGTTACTTTTATTTTCACTTTTAACCCTTTACTATTTTCCTTATCAGAAACTTTAAATACAATTTCTTTTCTCTTAGGTTTAAGTTTTATATCGGTATTCTGTACTTTAAAATTTTCTTCTATAGATGGAAAATAATCAGTACTATAATCGTAATAACTACCAGCAGATGCATATAATTTAAGTTTTTTGCCAGCAGGTATATTTATACTGTAAGACCCAGTAACATTGATTTTTTTCAATGTGTCTTTTGCTAATGTATCAATCAAGAATATTTTTCCAGTGACTGGTTTTCCCGTTTCAATATCTGTGAAACTTCCTTCAAGGCTTATTCCATGAAGTTTAAATTTATTTGGAACGGCTGAAGCATAAATATCGCCATTTTGAGAATAATACATTAGCTCTTCAGAATTTAGTAAAGAAGCGTATAACTCTGACTCTTGTGAATTAAGATAATCCAACGCTATAGGTTGGCTTAGTGAATTGGAACTAGATAAATCAGAATGATACAAATCGTAATTTCCATTTTTATTGCTTGCAAAAAAAAGCGTTTTGTTGTCGTAGGCTACTCTTGGTGATTTGTCACATGTGGCGTTAAGAGGAGATGTTATTTCTATTGGCTTTTGCCAGTTGTTGCGCTCATTTATTTCTGACATCATAATTTTAGAGCACTTAGCTTCTTTTCCTTTAACGGTAGTAACGGTATAGAAAAGTTTTTTTCCATCAGGTGAAATAGAAGGAAAGGTTTCACTTGAGGAAGTATTGATTGGGCTACCAAGATTTTTGGGAGAGCTCCATTCGTTTTTGGTATTTTTGGTTGATATAAAAATATCCATATCATTTCTGGAATTATTTGGCATTGCGCAGAAGTAAAGTACTTTTCCGTCCTGACTCAAACATGGTCCACCAATGAGATAATTTGGTTTTGCAAAATCATTTATTTTATCAATTGCTTTTGGTTCGGCCCAATTACCATCCGTTAAAAGAGTAGTTTCAAAAAGTTTGAAGCCGCCACCACCTTCTTTATTCGATTGAAATAACATGGTTTTACCATCACCTGATAGGGTAGGAGCAAACTCAATAAAAGAAGTATTGATATTTATAGGTTTTGAAGTATTATCGTTTTGTGCTTTTGCAGAAAGCCCTAAACAACAAATTAATAAAGTATAGACTATTTTTTTCATGTTTTTATTTTTTATTCACCTACTATAATGAATGCGCCCCAATATTTTGGGTCTTTGTATTCCTTACGTAATTTATTTTGTGCTATTGTAAAAGCTTCTCTTTTATTACCGGATAATAACCATTCTTCATAAAAAAAAGTCATTAGTTTTTGAGTAGCCATATCGTCTACTTTCCAAAGGCTAATAATAATAGATTTGGCACCCGCTACACGAAATGCTCGTTGGATTCCATAAACGCCTTCTCCATTTCTCACTTCTCCAAGCCCTGTTTCACAGGCCGAAAGCACTACAAGTTCGGTATTGTCAAGATTTAGATTCATTGCCTCATAAGCCGTAAGAATCCCATTTTCAGTAGAGTTTTTCAAGCCTTTAGATAAATACAAACCTGAATTTAAAAGTGTGTTTGTAGGATTCGCATTATTACTATTTTTTTCACTTTCATTTTTAGTTTGAGAATCATCTTTAAAAAAACCATGAGTAGCAATATGAAGTATCTTAGCGTCTGTTATTGATTTAACTAATTCTTCTGAAGATTGAGTACCTGTATAAATACTACTCGACCAATTATTATTTTTCAAAACGTTATCTATTTTTTGTACTTCTACTCCCGAACCAGGTAGTCTTTTCAAATCCTGTCCTGATCTTGTATTGGAAGAACCATTAAGATTTCCAAAATCAGGATCTCCAATCAAGGCAACTTTTTTTGATGCCGTTGAAGTGTAATTAACCGTAAGCAAATCTTTTGTATTTGTTACGGTTTGAATTTGCATTTCATCAATGATATATCTTTTTGTGGCTGGATTTAAAATACTTAGTAAATTTATGTTATTGTATATACCGTCTGGTGAAAAATATACTTTTTTGTAACTTCCTAAGTAGTTGGCTATTTTACTCCAATAATTAGTATAACAAAATTCATCTGCCACATTAAAGCGTATAGCATTACTGTAATACTTAATAAAACGACTATCAAGATCAGTTCCGTTTTTTAAAAGTATTATTTCAGGATTGTTTTTTGTTTCAGGTGTGATAATAAGTGCAGCATAGTAAACGCAATCTTTCTGTTGTTTTACTCCATTTATTTCAAATTGATATTTAAGAAATTTTCCTCCCAAATCTGGTTTGTATTTTTTGAAACAAATCATTTCAACAGCCGCTTCACCTGGTTTAAGAACTTTTTGAACATCCTGCCATACATAGTTTTGTATATCATTGACGGATTTAAATAATTCTGATTTTAAAGAAAGAGCTTTCTCGTTTTCGTTGATTTTTTTTTCTAGACTATCTATATCAATTGTTAATTCATTTTTAGGTAAAAGATAAAGTTGAGCAATGTATTCCTTATCGGATTGCCATTTTTTAAATGAATTAATTAAAACAGGTTCGTTACTATTTAAAATCCTTTGCCTAACCTTATTAGAAGAGTTAAATAAAAGTGCTTTTGTAGCCAATTGGGTGTTGTACATTTCAGAAAGTACTGAAGGATCGAAGGTATAACGAGAGGAAGCAAAAGAGTTAAATTGTCTAAATCGTTCAACGAATCTTTCATAAAAATCATTTTTTTCTTTCTCACTCATAGAAGGAAAATATTTTTTTATCTCTTCTTTGTAATTAGAAATTGTAAGTTTCCAATATTTTAATGCTTCATCATTTTTACCAATAGCCCAGTATACACGAGCTAAATTAGCGATTGTATAAGTGTAATCTGGGTGATGTTCGCCTAATTTTTCTTTTCTGATTTTAGCAGCTTCTAAATAGGTGATTTCTGCCTCTTTATATTGGCCCATATGTTCATACACATTGGCTAAATTGCTTAGAGCCTTTGCATAACTAGGATGAGTATTGCCTAAACTATTTTTAACTATTTCGAGATCTTTTTTAAAGGTAACCTCAGCTTCTTTATATTTATCTGTATCCAAATATAAGTAAGCTAAATTATTTAAAGTTGACGCATATTCAGGGTGTGTTTCGCCAAGTATATTTTTAAGAATAGACAAGGATTTTTTGTACATTTCTTCTGCTTTTGTATACTCTTTATTTTCTTCGTAAAGATTTGCCAGATTATTTAAACATAAAGCATATTCATGGTGTTGTTCTCCGTAAACATTTTTAGCTATTTCCAGCGATTTAATATTCAGCGGAATTGCTTCTTTTAATCGATTTACGCTTTCGTAAAATCCTGCAAGGTTATTAAGCGATGCGCCATATTCAGGATGGGTTTCGCCAAGAGATTCCTTTCTTATTGCAGTAGCTTGAATATACATAGGCTCCGCTTGCTCAAAATGGCCCATTTCTTTGTATAAATCGGCCAGATTATTTAATGTAGTAGCATAGAGGGGATGTTTGTCGTTAAGTATATCCTTGGTGATTGTAAGAGCGAGTTTAAAGTTTTCTTCAGCAAGATCGTATCTTCCTGTTTCAAGATATAGTAAGGATAAATTATTTAGTAAATCAGCATAATCAAGATTCTTTTCGCCTATTGTTTCATGCATTAATTTCTTGCACTCAAGATAAGTGGTTTCTGATTTGTTGTATTGTCCTGTATTTCTATATAAGTCAGCTAAGGCTACTAACGTATTAATATAAAGGATATCTTTTTCTCCAACAGAACTTTTAAAAGCTTTCAAAGTTTTTTCGTACAAAGCTTCAGCTTTTTCGTATTTGTTTTGAGATCTATATAACGTAGCCAAATTATTGATACAGGAAGCATACTCTTTCGATTTTACACCATTATTATCCCGATATAGATCTGCCATTTCAGTATAATATTGCTCTGCCAAATTATTTTTTTGCTGATGTTTATAAAGAGATGCTAAATTATTTAATATACTCAAATACTCCTTGCTATTTACCCCTTTTGTATTTTTGATTATAAGATTTGCCGTTAGGTAATTTGTTTCTGCATCTTTATTATTACCATTCCCTCTTTGTATGTCTGCTAAAGCTTTTAAAGCTAAAGCATATTCAATACTATTTTCTCCATGAAGTTCTTTTTTAGCAAAAAGTATTTTCTGGTATATGGAATCAACCGTTTTTAATTTGTATTGGTTCTGACAACTGTTGGCTAAGTTCTGCAGCAACAAAAGGTAGTCTTCTGTTTTTTCTCCATTTACAGTTCTTTCTATCGTAAGAGAATGGATAAAATGTTTTTCTGCTTTTGAAAAATTGTTTAATGAAAAATAAATCTGTGCAAGACTTGAATAAGCTATATAATTATTAGAGTGTGTATAGGTTTCTGATGATTTACTGTAAAAAATAATAGACTTTTTGAAATAACTTTCTGCTTTAGAATATTTTTTTAGTTCAACCAACGCCAAGCCCATCATGTTGTTCATTTCATAAAATTGGGCGGTGTCTTGATATACTTTTTCTACTTCTGGAATTAGTTTTTCTAAACCTATAATAGTGTTCTCAAAATCCCCCGCATCATATAAAGCATGGATTTTCTCATAATCCTCTCCAAGATTTGTTATTTGACCATGAGCAGAAAAAATGGCTACAAATAGAAATATACTTAGTATACTTTTTTTCATCGTTTAGTTAGTTTGCTGTAAACGTTGACGGAGATGATTGTATGTTTTGAATTTCACCTGTATTAATATTTTTAACTAAAAAATATACAAAATAAGTGTAATCTTTTCCACTTACAAATTCACCTAACTGTACATTTAGCATCATATTATACGTAG
Organism: Cytophagales bacterium; assembly: GCA_031416415.1. Taxonomy (GTDB): domain Bacteria; phylum Bacteroidota; class Bacteroidia; order Cytophagales; family Cytophagaceae; genus JANYCO01. The sequence continues at coordinate 11,470 of JANOTP010000067.1, forward strand.
GTTTATTATCCGTCAATCCAGTTTGATTGAATATTTTAGGAACATCACCACCTTGAGGAATTGTAGGCATATAGTTTATGCCTTGTTCAATGATTTGTAAATTAGAATTATCATTGTTGTTTACTGTACAGTAGAAAACTTCAAAAGGATTTGTGTAGTTGTGACTAGGGGGATTAGCTATAATATTAAAAGGTTGTGTGAATTTATCTTCAGAGGATAAATATTCGCCAGATTCTAATATGATAAAAAATTCAACATTTTCCGATAGTATAGGAGCATCACTTGATACTATGGTCTCTATATAACCAAGTTTAATTCCAGATCCGAAATTAATTATATTTGGCTCTCCAGCAGTGGGTGTAAAAACAAAACCATAGTCTTTCATTTTTACATTTTTTGGTGCAATTATAGACCCTGAAATTTTGTACAGGTATTTTGTACTATTAGTATCAGGGGGCAATTGTTGTGGAGCAAATTTAACTAAAACTATATTTTGACTTCCAACATCCGAAACTTCCTCTTTTTTACAAGATGTAAAAAAGAATGTCACAATAGTTATTAAAATAAATAGGATATTTTTCATGTTTATTTTTTTATGTAATTATTATTCAAATTTATTTCCTTTTCTTTTAAACTGGTAAACTAAACCAAATGCTAAATTAAGCGATGATATTTTATAGTTTGTATCAATACTTGATATTGTATAAGGAGTATTGCTATTTTGTACTTGAATCTCAGTATTTATATTTGGAGAAGTATGGATGTAATCTCCTGTAAGGAATAACGCTAGTCTTTTGGTAAAAGCATAACGAAAGCTAGTCCCCAAACTATACGAAAAATCTGCTCTTGATTTGGTACGGTATATAAAACCATTGTAAATAAATCCACTACCTGTATTTTTAAAATAACTAATAAAAATTTCTGGTTTATCAGAATTAACTACTCCTAATTTAGCTTTTAAATCCCAAGTAAGCGTTTTCCCTATTTTTACAGAATATATAGGTCCTAATAAAAAATGAGAAAAATTCCA
>JANOTP010000068.1:0-2261 GCA_031416415.1 Cytophagales bacterium
GCCTATTTTCTTGATAATCAAGGTTTGGTTGAATGGGTACAGAAACAACCATTATCGGAAATATTCTCTTGTCTGGGTGATGGGCATGACGGGATCTGGAATTTATTTTCAGCCATAGCGCCATCAGGGCAAAGGTTTGAAATACTCGACTGGTATCATCTGAAAGAACACCTTTACAATGTTGGTGGTTCTTTACGTCGTCTCAGTAAAGTGGAAGATTTGCTTTGGCAAGGTGATGTTGAGCGGGCGATTGTCTTATTTGCAGGTTGTAAATTCAAACGCGCTATCAATTTTCTGGCTTATTTACGCAATCATCGTCATCGCATTCCTGAGTATGGTTATTTACAAAAACAGGGGATTACCATTGGCTCAGGCGCGGTTGAATCGACGATTAAGCAGATTGGGCGGCGGGTCAAGATTTCGGGCGCTCAGTGGAACCAAAACAATGTCGCTAAAGTTTTGAAACATCGTTGCGCTTATCTCAATGGCTATTTCTATTCTACTAAGTATATTTACTCGCTGCCTAATTGAGATGCTCCCCATTAGCTTTTGCTTCTTCCCAACTAGAAAAATATATCATTTCTCTTTCTTTCGATTCATCACGAAATCTTTCACATGATTTATTGAAATGAAATTTATTTTTTTTGCTTCCTTTATACGGAATTAAAACTCTTATATCTGAAGATTTATTACTCTCTTTAATTGGTAATAACCAAATTGCTAGATTTTTTATTTCATTTAATATCCTTAAATGAGTTGGATTTATGCTGATTTCATTTTTTTGTATAGCTTCATCCACATCTTTTATAAATGATGATATCTCTTGAGAAGAAGCTTTTCTAGAGATTTGTGTATATTTTCTAATTAAACGCCTAATTAGTTTTTGTAATAATTCTAACTCTCGATTACCTCTAGGCAAGATTTCATCTATCTTATTTTGTATATTTTCTAATGCTGGATAATGCTTCTTTTTCAGGGTTGATAACTCTTGAGATATTTCGTTTCTCTGCTCTTCAAGTATTTCTATTGCATTTAATATTTTTAAGTTAGGATCTTTTCTACCTTCAGACAAAATAGATATAACATTGCTCAAAATCCATATTTGAGATTCTTGATTGTGTAAATAGTAAAATCTATCTTTATCACTTGTTTCTTTCCCATTCTTCTCGTCACACCTCAATTCATTTTTATCTTCTATACCAAATAAAGTTTTCACGATACTAACAATATAGGGAAATGGAAATTCACACCTTGTAAATATTCCAAGTAAAAACCATCCTAGTGAAACCAATATAAGCAATAACAAGGTAAGTAAATAGTTGATAAAGTTACTTTTTATACCATCTGATATACCAAGTGGCTTTAGAAATTCAGATAGGGATACAACATAGACATATGTGTTATTAGTATTATTAATTGAGGAATTAATATATGCGTCTCGAAGAGCTTGCACTACATTTGAATCTTTAACATCACCACTAATATTCTGATTTTGAATATTATCTTTCTCATCTTCGGGTTCAAAATCGGGAAAATGATAATAGTCCATTTGAAATATTACTAAATACCTAAGATGTGTCTTGCTGTTCCTAGCCAACCAGCCAAACCTCCCAAAATAGGTTGTAACTTCTGTAATTCAATAACAGCTAGATTGGAATCTTTTAACAAGTCTACAAAGCGTTTTAGGCTTCTAGCTACATAATCCTTGCTTGGTTCGTTTTGCTTCACTTCTTTTATGGCATTTTTAATGTGTGATATTGCTGTTTCAGATTTGCCGTCAGGTAAATTAGAGTTACGGGCTAAATTTTCGATTTGATCAAGCAAATTTAAAAGTTCGTCTATAGTAATTTGCTTGTCTTGCTGCACATTATTATTCACAGTAATGTGAGAGTCCCCACCCGATTGAGAGATGGTTGTATTACCTTCAATAGAACCAGCAAAAGACTGAGATTGGGAGGTTGGCTTTTTAAACATTAATTTTTAAGGTAAAAATTGATTGCCTACATTGTATTGCATCAAAACTATCAACGCATATTGAAGACAAATTAACACTCTTTTTAAATCATCAGGATATCAAACTTTAATTTCATAGACACAAAATATAAACAAAAAAATTGTTGAGATTGAAAATGGTGATTTGGCTAGAGCTGCTAGCGATCGCCCTTTACTTTTACAGAGATTAAATCTGAATATAAGCGTAATTTGTGCGACTTGTCGGAACGTTAATTGACGATTTACTCAAAGAGCGATCGCGATGATAT
>JANOTP010000069.1:0-15337 GCA_031416415.1 Cytophagales bacterium
GTCTACAAATAAATAGGGACCCATTAACAAATCAGCAGTAAACAGTTTAGTTTTGCTACTATCTGATGTCTGTGCCATGCTGTTTGTTGCTAGCACGATAAATAAGAAATGTAGTAAAAGTTTTTGTTTCATTGATGTATAGTTTATTCTCTTCGTGATGTGTTCCATTGCACAATACCACTGATGAAATTTTGTATTCAATTTACTCAATTGATAAAATAAAATTGTGCTAATTTAGAATTTTTTTTAAAAAACTCTAAATACTGCATTTTCAACAAAGCGGGTCAGAAATTTTACAATTCCACCAAAGGGATTGAGAATTTTCATGCGCGCAACTTTACTATGAGCGAGTGCGGAAAATTAACCTCCTCATGTGGGAATTATATAATTTTACAAGGAAATGTGTAAAGGATTCGTCACTAGTTTTTCGCAATTTTGTATAGTCCCGCAGAAGCGGATAAAAAGACAACAAAGCATTTTAATTTTAAAAAAATAAATAAACATGAAAAAGTATTTAGTAATATTTAGCACGTTGGCAATTGTTGCCTGCAACAATTCTAAAGTTAGTGACAATGCGAATAACGAGAGTGAGGTTCGACAAAGAATAATAGATTCCATGACGACGGTAAATGCAGTAAAAAGTGAAATGAATCAGAGTAATGTCAATTCTTCAAAAAAACATCCTTCAGTTTCTACAAACAATAATGCTAGTACCGTTAATGATAATAAAATTAATACACCTGTTAAGAAAAAAGGAATGAGCAATACCACAAAAGGCGCTTTGATTGGCACAGGTGCTGGTATTGTAGTAGGAGCAGCAACTGGTGCAGCTACAAGTGAAAATAAAGGAAAAGGTGCTGTGGTTGGCGGTATAATTGGTGGAGCTGTGGGATCTGGTGTAGGTTATGGTATTGGTGCAAAAAAAGACAAAGATAAAAGAGATACCATTAAATAAAAGTTTGTTTTACAGATACCTTGAATATATCTATTTTTAAAATCCTGCTAGTACAAGTCACAGACTTCTGCTAGCAGGATTTTTTTAATAAGGTAAATTATTACTTATATCTATATAACCCGAAAGCTCTTTTTTACAGGGACTTTCGGGTTTAGAGCTTCTCTCATTTAATTTCTTCTTCAATAAATGAGAAATTATTTTTCGTAGTCACTCGCAAAACGCTAGCGAAATTTTCTCCGTAGAAGTAATTCAACTCAAACTAATCTTATTTATCAATTACCATTCTCTCTATCTTCTGATCTACTTGTACTATGTATATACCAGAAACAATAAAGGTTGGAACAGAGAACGGAATTTTATTATACCCTGCATTTGCCAATATAAATTTGCTGAACAGTTTTCGTCCGTACAGATCGAACAGTTCAATTTCAACTTCTTTAGCCATAGAAGTATAATAGGTAAGTTCTACTTCTAATTCTGGACCTACTGGATTTGGAGCGATATTCATTTTGGTGCTACTAACTACTTCTTCTAATGCTTCGGTCTCTCCAATTCGGGCAGATACAGCTTGTACAAAATCTAATCTCCATTTCTGATTGTTACCATTATGTCTTGTCCACTGATTAATTCTGGCTCCATTTGTAAGCGAGGCTCTTTCCACATCCATAACCTGGCCGCTTAATTTGTTCGTAATAATATAACTTCCGGTGCCTGTATTTGTGAAAGACCATAGCTGATTGTCTGTGCCTGTATAGGGATTCTGAACAAGTTGTACACCTGGTGTAGTAGAGGCTCCAAGTACTTCAATTACCTTACCGCTGTGTACAGCCGTGATTTTATAAAATCCACCTGAAACTGGCTCAATACGAAATTTCTGATTATTCCCTGAATTGGATGACCACTGCAGAACCTTTGCACCATTCGCCAGACTCACCCCTTCTATATCCATGAACTTGCCACTTGAGACAGACGCAAGCTTATATATTCCTGCTGTGATTGTACCGGAGGTGCTTTCCTTATACACCGCCGTATAGGTTATATCATTGACAGGAGTATTCAACGTTTGGGAGGCAGTTCCACTATGCAGCCAGCGGTCAAAGACATAATTTTTTCCGCCAAATGTCTGTGGTGAAATCACACCTATAGTTCTTTGAATGCCCTCAACACTGACTACAGATGCTGGTGTGGTAACCGGTGTGCCGTCTAAAGTCACCCGCATACCTTCTGGTTGTGTTGCGAAAGAAAGGGTTGACTTTAACGGAAGGATATCTCTGGTGACTGTTCTTTTTAAACCTTTGGAATCTGTAACAGTAAGTGCCAGTCTGTAAAATACATTGGCGGAGACTTCACCTGTTCTTGGAATAGTAAAGCTTCCTGACGTTGTTCCCGAAGCAATAGGTGGGCCATCGTGCACATGTGTATCGTGATGGAAGTTCACTGACCAGCTGAATGCACTTGCAGGTAAGGTGCCATCTTCCGCATCAGAACCCGATCCGGAGAAGGAGATCACCTCACCACCGCTGTACGTTCTTCCAACAGCTGGAGTTAGTATCTGGGCTTCAGGGGCAGCATTAAAAGCCGTGACCGTCAATTGCGCGGTATTGCTGGTAGCTGTTCCCGATGCATTGGTTACAATAACTCTATAAGCACCAGTATCTGAAGCTTGTGTACTGGCAATCGTGTAAGAGGAAGAAGTGGCGTTAGCAATAGTTATCCCATTTTTCTGCCAGCTATAACTCAGAGGAGCAGCACCACTTGCGGTAACTGTAAAAGTTGCAGGCTGGGATGCTGATACTGTGATGTTGGAAGGTTGTGTAACGATTTGTGGGGCAGCTGTGTTTGTATACACAATTTTGAATAAAGAACCGGAGCTTCTTTCTAGGTAATATAAGTTGCCATCAGGTCCTGTGGCAATACTTAAGGAGTTCCCCCCTATAGAAGTGGCAAAAGGAAACCTTGTGGTAGGAGAAACGGACGGGTCTATATAATTGATCCAGTTATTACAAAAATCCATTAAGAAATATTTTCCCGCATACTGAGGAGGATAATTAGTAATGTCAGGATTAAAAAATGTTCCTCCTGTAATGGCGCAGCCCTTGCCGTCTCCAGAACCATGCATATAAGCATAAACAGGATTTACAAAAGCTGTATTGGAACTATTGCCTTCAGCACTTGGCCAGCCAAAATTTTTGCCACTAGCGGTAGCGTCATTAATTTCTTCCCAAGTAACTTCACCTACTTCATTGAGAAATAATTTTCCAGTACCAGGTTGAACACTCATGGTGTAGGGATTCCTTAATCCATAGGCCCAGACACGACTTTTTTGAGCAGATCCTGTAAATGGATTTCCCGTAGGGACGGAGCCATCGGAATTGATTCTCAATATTTTTCCGTGGTAAGTATCAAGATTTTGGGCATTGGCCCGATTGGCATTATCTCCAATCGCTACGTATAATTTTCCATCTGTACCGAATACCATGGCCCCACCATTATGGTTGGTAGCACTGCTTAAAGCGTCAAGTTCTAAAATAGTTACACCGCTACCAGCTAGCACTACATCTCCATTGGCAGTATACCTGCTTACCCTATTTCGGCTACCATCTGGAATTGTATTATAAAGGTATACATAGTTATTTGTTGCAAAGTTAGGATCAAATGCAATTCCAATTAATCCCCTTTCTCCGCTTGAATTTACTGCAAGAGAGATGAAAGGAGTGGGCAGCATGGATCCGTTTTTTATAATTCTTAAAACGCCATTTTGCTGGGCGACAAAAATCCTACCATCGGGTGCAAAAGACATAACTGTAGGATTACTGATACCAGTTGCTACTCTCACCGATGTAAAACCTACGGGAAAATTCTGCGCTTGAGTCATTTGCGAAAGCACGATTAAAAACAAAAAAAGTGAATGGAGGAAACTTTTTCTTCCCAGTATGAAGTATAGTGTGTTTTTCATGATTGTTATGTTTTTAAAGTTTAGTAGTTTAAAAATAAAGGCTCAATAAAGGTTAGTGTCAGTGATGCAAAAAAGAGTACACAAGAATAAAATTTTTCGTTATTAATTTTGTTGCAATTTAATTCTTGAGAATAAAGGTGACCTTTATTAATCTACTTGTATTACACAATCATTTGAACAATTTACATCATTCTCACTTTCTAAAATGTTTCATGTTTATTCTCGAAAAAATACATAGGCAAATAATGGTAGCACTTCGTTTTTGGTAACCTTCAGCTAGGCGCTTAATTATACTGATATGTGTTATGCCGCTACAATAGCACTAAGGATGATTGTAATTTTATTTTAGGAAGGTACAACCTAATAATATAGATCAATTGGAGAAGATAATTATTACTCCGTATTTGGTGTTTTCACTCTATATATTTTAGTGCAATAAACGCCAATATATGTTTTTTATGAAATGAACGAGTAGTTGTTTGATGCTATTTATTTTTTATTATCCTTTAACTTTGCGTTTACAAATCCTGAAATAATAAGGTAGAATATATATTCTTGCAAATAATGATCATCTCGTTTTAAGCTTTTCTTCAGTATGTGCAAAAAAGCAAATTTTAAAATTCTATCCAAAAGTATTGAACGAATATATAAAGAAGTGCCAGCCTTTCTTAGAATAACTATATGATTGGGTAGGTAGAGCAAATTAATTCTACTGCTTTCAGAATCCTTAGGTTGGTTTTTATATACCTTTATTTAAGTAAAAGAGTATACTTCCAAATTATTACTATTATGTTAAAATATTTTGCCATTCTTCTTTTTATTTTCTTTCGTTTCACTCTCTCTGCTCAAATAATACCATCCTACGTAGCTGATTGGAAAAATGATGCTAGTGGTGCATATTCGATTATTCACGATGATTATGGAGATGTGGGTGTTGATGGGATATGGCAACATGCGGACACCATTGCGTTCAACAGAGGTTTACGCTTCACGTTTGGTGCCATCAGTTCTTCTTGTGAAGTGACGCGCATGATAAATGGCCAAGCTTCTCCCTACCACTACGCCAAAAATGTAATGATGGCACTACACCACCATGAAATTATCAGCCATTCGCATACCCATACTTGTGCTGTAAACAGGGGGTGGTCGCCTTGCGGTACTACAGGATGGGGGGAGATAGTAGGTGGTACCGAATGGAATATGCAATTGCATACAAGTCATAATTCCATTTTAACCAATACAGGACATCAACCAAGGTATTATATATACCCTTATGATCAGTTTACAGATGCCGCCAACACTGAATTAGCAATCATGGGTTATTTAGGATCTCGAACGGGTTGGCACATCAGTGGTGTTCACAGTCCTTTTTACAAATACGGATACGAAGCCAACGATGAAAATATGTTCTTGCCAAATGCTAATGGATTTTTCCGAACAAGCGTACAAGTATTCGATGATGTAAATGCAGGCCAATCGGACATCGCGCAAGCCGCTGAGCTCAATTCAGTCGTAGATGTTGCAATAGCTAATAACCAGTGGGGAAATAGAGAATTACACAATGTAGGAGCAACAGGGTGGGGACATGTAACGGTAAACGCTTACCGAAACCATTTAAACTACGCCAAAACAAAAGTTACCTCAGGCGAATTGTGGATGGGAACAGTTTCTGAATTGCTAACGTATCAAATCCAAAAATTAGTCTACAACGCATCCTCTGCTGTATACGATGTAGGTACTGATAAAATAACTGTTTCATTTACACAAGACAACAGTAACGTTACTGCAGATATAGAAGCCTATTTATCTGGATTGGTAATCAAGATTCCTGTCACAGTTGTACTGGATTTAAATGCCCATGCGGCTTTGCTAAACTTTAACGACATAATAGTTAGACAAGGAGCAAATATTATTAACGATGTAGAATATAAAAATAACAAACTATATGTGAATCTATATCCTCATAAAGGTTCTTTTACGATAGAAGAAAGTATTCCTCTATCGTTTAGTATTCCTAAGTCCACGATGGGCATATATCCTTCGGAATCTTTTGTTATTTACCCCAATCCTGCTACTACGACTTTTTCCATAAACAATGAAAACGTACTTCAAATGGAAGTGTATACGGTGGACGGAATCAAAATCTTGGTGGTAGAAGGAAATCAAGCAGACATATCCATGCTTCCTTCTGGATTTTACTTTGTCTCCATAAAAGAATTTGGTATATGGCAAAAAATCATTAAAAGGTAAAATCAATAAAAATAAAGTAACAATTTAGTCCATTAATCTATGTAGTTATTCTTGCTTATAGGAAAATTATTATCATTAGTTGCAAAGTTAACTTTAACAAAACGATGAGAAGATTAATTGTTAAAGAACGTTTAGCAAAATAATAGTTTATTTATGATTTATTCAAATAAGGGAATTGAAAAAATAACTATGTCATATCAAGTAAATTTGGTATAAAAAAAGTTCGATAATTTGACCCTCCAGTCTACATCATTTTTAAAGGCTAATTTTATAAAGAGTTCGGCTTTTTAGTTCGAATCGATTTACTAAAAAAAATAATTTATTAAGTAATTGATTTGTTACCAATACGATATATAATTTTAATCTTTTAAACCCATTTTTATTTTAATCAATATATTCCTTCGTCTAAAAATTCACTTTAAATTCACAATTGTAGAGTATGTTTGCCTTAAGAGAATAAACTATGAAAGTTTTAATTGTAAAACATCTGCAAAGTGAAACTAATCACTATGAACAAAAAATTCAAGAAGAGGGATACGTATGTGATTTTGTATATGGGTATAGCGAAGCTACAGAAAAGCTAGCGCTTTATGATTACGATTGTACACTTTTAAATTATGTTAATGATGATAAAAATATTTTTGAGTTCATTCAGCTTCATGAACAAAATAATAACATAGGCGGATTGATGATACTATCCTCTGGTGCATCAGTAGAGAATAGGGTGAAATTATTAAACATGGGAGCAGATGATTTTGTCACAATGCCTTTTTATTTTACTGAATTAAATGCTCGTATCAATGCGGTAATCAGGAGAAAGAAATTTCATACCAGCAATAAAATTTATTTCGCTAACCTAGTCATTGAATTTTCTTTAAGAACAGTTTTAGTATGGAATAATCCGGTAGCTTTTACAAAAAAGGAATATGAGATTTTACTCCATCTGATTGGCAATAAAGATAAAGTAGTATCTAAGTTGGCATTAGCTGAATATCTTTGGGGCGACAATACAGACAGTATGGATTCTTTTAACATACTATCTGCACATATAAAAAATCTCCGCCGCAAGCTTAAAGAAGTAAAAGCTGAAATAGAAATAAAAAATAGTTATGGTGTAGGTTATCAAATAATAGAACTATAAACTAAAAAATATAAAAATTATGAAATGGATTACCAGAGAACGTCCTAAGATAGACCGTATCGCTTGTCCTTGGCTTATAAGTAAATTCATAGATAAAGAAGCAGAATTTATTTATGTTCCAACAGAACAAGTGATAGAAAAGGCCGAAGAATATGGAGCTATACCTTATGATATTGCTGGGGTAGAATATACTCATGAAGGAGATAAATGTTCGTTTGATTATTTCCTTAAAAAACATCAATTACAGGATGAAGCGTTGCACCGTTTAGCCTTAATCGTGCGGGCTGCCGATACAGATAATTATGAATTGGCGTCTCAGGCATCTGGTTTGTTTGCTATTTCAGCAGGTTTGTCCTATAATATAAAAGACGATCATGAAATGTTAAAACACGGAATGGTTATTTATGATGCTCTTTATAGTTGGTGTAAGTACGTGAGCAATGAAACACACGGATGGGAATTCAAACAATAATAATTAAACAATGGAAGAACAAAGTATAAAACCAATCTATTCACTAAAAGACTTAATTATATATTTTCTTAAGTTAGGTACTTGGGGTTTTGGCGGACCGGTTGCGCTTGTGGGTTATATGCACCGCGATTTAGTGGAAAATAAAAAATGGATTTCCGAAGACGATTATAAAGAAGGTATGGCACTTTCTCAACTTGCTCCAGGGCCACTCGCTGCTCAGCTATCCATTTATCTGGGATATGTACACTATCGAGTTCTTGGAGCAACATTGGTAGGATTGGCTTTCGTAATTCCATCTTTTTTGATGGTTTTGGGTATAGGCTATGCTTATGTTGTTTATGGTGGATTATCTTGGATGCAAGCTGTATTTTATGGTGTAGGATCTTCAGTAATTGGGATAATTGCAATCAGCAGTTACAAACTAACTAAAAAGAGTTTAGCACAAGATTGGTGGCTCTGGGGAATTTTTATACTACTTGCCTTTACTACGTTTTGGACAGAAGAAGAAAATATGTGGTTAATTATTGGTGCAGGGATATTGTATTGGTTGGTAAAAGCAAGACCAAAATTCTCAGGTAAATCATTAAAAGCTTTAGCTTTTCCAGTGTTGCTAAATTTACCTTTACAAACAACAGTATCAGGAAAACTCTGGCAGATTGCATGGTTTTTTACCAAGGCAGGAGCATTTGTTTTTGGGAGTGGTCTTGCTATCGTACCTTTCTTATATGGTGGTGTAGTAAAAGAATATGGTTGGTTAAACGAGCAACAATTTGTAGATGCGGTAGCAGTAGCTATGATTACTCCTGGACCAGTGGTAATAACGGTTGGATTTATTGGATACTTAACAGCTGGCTTCTGGGGAGCTTGTGTTGCTGCACTAGCCACTTTTTTACCTTGTTATTTGTTTACAATACTTCCAGCTCCTTATTTTAAAAAATACGGAAAACATCCTGCCATCAAAGCTTTTGTAGATGGAGTAACTGCCGCCGCTATCGGAGCTATTGCAGGTGCTGTAATTGTACTAGGCAAAAGAACATTAATAGATATACCTACTATACTACTTGGATTAACAACTGCACTTATATTATTGAAATTTAAAAAGCTTCAGGAACCATTCGTTATATTAGGTGCAGCAATCATTGGTATTATTTTAAAATTATATATTTTAAAATAATAATAGAATGAATAGAGAAGATTTTATAAAAAAATCATTGATTATAGGAAGAGCCACTATCCTTTCCTCCAATAGTGCCTAGGGTAATAATGTTGCACAAAATGGCATAGACAAACTTAGGGAAAAGGGAGATCTCATTCATCTTCCTTTGCCTTATACTAATAGCAATGTTGAGCCGTAAATGGATGAAGAAACTGGTCAAAGAGGAGGAGTACCTACTAATACTACTTTCTCCTTAACAGTAGTGCAACACGATGGAACGCTTTTAGTGCGAGGTCTACAAACCTTTACAGCGCCAGCATTACATTATACAGGTTATGAAGTGGCCCTTAAAGAAGGTTCCTACACTTTATCCGAGTTGCAAGCCAAAGATATAGTTAACGATGATTTGTTAGGATTTAAAGGAGTTGCTTGTTAGCGAGCGAGGCTTATAATGGACTTGTTTTATGTCTATACATTATATTCAGTTATCTTTTCATTTTCCACTATATTTTTTGAATTCGGAAAAAAGATAGTAAAGGTTGTACCTTTCCCTAGATAGGATTCCAATTCTATACGTGCATCAATCTTTTCCAAAATTCCTTTTACAATATATAGCCCTAGTCCAGATCCGGTTGAATCCTCGGTCGCACGATAAAACATATCAAAAATCTTTTCATGGTAGTTTTTATCTATACCCCTTCCGTTATCTTCTACTGAAACTGTAATCGTATCTTCAAACGATTCAACGGAAATATTAATGTAGGGATAGTCTTGTTCTAAATTATGGTAAAGAATAGCGTTTAATATCAAATTATTTAAAAGTATACCTATTCTTATATTGTCTGAATAAAATACATACTCTTTCTCAATTGAAAAGTTGAAAGATATTTTATTGAAATTATCTAAATAATTGAATGACGCTATGGATTCATTTATCAAGGTTTCAAAATCAATTTTATCAGAAGAAATTTCGAGCCTTTCATTCCTTGAAAAATTTGTAAGATCATTAATTATCCTTAATAATCTTTTAATGTTTATTTCTGCCATAGAAAGGTACTTTTGTAACGATTCTTTGTCAGGATCTATTTTTACAAGATTAATGATCCCTAAAACAGAAGTGAGAGGAGCTTTTAAATCGTGTGAGGCAGAATAAACAAATTTATCTAGTTCAAAATTTATTTTCTGTAGTTCTTTATACTGTTCTTGAATTTTTAATTCATTTCTGCGTCTATTAGAAATGTCTCTATAATTTGCAACTATTGCTTGTACACTTTCGTCATTTAGGAGGTTAGTTATACTGCCGTCAAGCCATATATATTCACCAGTTTTATGCAAGATTCTTAATTGTATTTCAATAGACTTATCTGGAAAATTCAGGATTTCTTCAAAAATATTTTTCAGCTGTAGGATATCTTTTGGATGCACAAATTCAAATACAGTGTTATTTAGTTGTTCTTTGTTGGAGTAGCCAGTTATCTTAACAGAAGCAGGACTTGAATAGAGTATATCACCTTTTTTATCCGTTAGTATAATGGCATCATTACTATTTTCAATAAGCGCTCTAAATTTTTTCTCACTCTGGCTGATTATTTTTTCGTGTTCCTGTATTTGCTCAATATGTGAATTAATCTTATTGATCATTAAATTGAAATTTCGGAATAATATTCCTATTTCATCTTGAGAAGAATTTTTACCAATTATCAAGGAAACGGGTTTCGAAAAATTCCCTTTTACAACATCGGTTATGGCATTTGATAGAGTAATAATAGATTTAGTAGAACGCAACGAAAAAACGAGACTAAGAGCAATACTTAGTAAAATTGAAATGAATACTGTAAATAATAATATAGTATTATAAATGGTATTCAAATCTCTGGATGAATTATTTACCGTGTTTATAATGTTAAATATAGAAGTTTCAAAAAATGAGTTGAAATTTTTTAGTGCCAGCGTAAGTCCTATTCCTTGATCAATACCAATTTCCTTGTCTACTACTATCCATTTATTAAAGTCTTCCTGATATTTATAAATTAAGTTATAAAGTTCTATTTTTAATTCTTTATTAACTTCTCTATTTTCTTCTATCTTTTTTATCAATAGGATAACATTGTTATTATGAAGTGTTAAATATTTAGGGTCTTTTCTAAGAATGTAATCTTTTTCATTTCTTCTAACTGTCAATAATACTTCCATGTCAATTAGACTAGAAAAATTTTCTACATTATGAATGCTTTTTCTCATAGATCCTTCCAAACCAAAATCTCGGAAACCTCTTTGTTCGATTTTTTGAATAAAGGTGAAAAATGTTTTGTTGTATTCATTAAGTTGAGAGCGTAATTTTTTGAGATCCGATCGAATACTCTCATCAATTCCTCCTCCTGATTCTAGAGAATCGATATTATTAATTGTTAACTGGAAAAGATTTTTGTGCTTTTCAATGTAATAACTCTTGCCAGTTAAATAAAAATCATTATTTTTTGAATCGTAAATAATAAATTGAAATTGAAGTTTATTTAAAATTAAAATATTAGAATACACCTGTTGTACATTGTCTTTTAATACAACATTTTCATCTCTATTATGATATATTTTATAAAAAAGAAGAAAACTGAAAATAAGAATTAAGGTAAATAAAAGAAATATTAAAAGTAGTTTAGTTCTTATAGTATTGAATCTTTTGCCTATCGCAATAATTAAATTTGTTCCCATAACGTCTTCACTAGAGATGATCTCTATTTTCCTTTTCGAGTGTAAATATACGGATAATACAATTTTATAAATAAAAATAAGGATTAACAAAATGTTACCAATGTAAACCTAAAAGTGGAAATTACAAAATTATAAATTAAGGAAATTTTATTGAAATATAAAGGTCTCATTTAAGGAGACGTCACTATGAAATATAACTAATAGATTTAATGTCAAAAAAGTAATTATTTTTTTGATTTAAATTTTAAAGAATACAATTATCTAATCGAATAGAAAATAAAAATTAAGTCATTGCATTACTAGGATTATAAACAGCAGGAAAGATAAGTCTCCTTATTTTTTTAAGCATTTTTTTATTTTTCTTGATATTTTTTTTGAGGTACTTCCTCATTGTTTTCAATTGCTTTCTTTTTTTGATGTATTGATTTTCAATACTAATGAATTCTTTAATAGTAAATTTTTCTACGTTAGAATAATATGCTATTCCCCTTTCCTGAAGTCCGTGTTCTGCTATTTCAAATGCGTGCATATTTTTTGTGTTTATCTATCTACTACATTATCAAAGAAGTAGTTTTGTCTTATCTCACTTTTACTTAGTATAAATGGGTAATAAAAATACAAATACTACTAAACGATTCTTTCCTTGCGCATATTCATTTTAGTAATGCAATTTGCAACTTATAAATGATTTCAATATATTCTGTTTGTTAAGCTATTAATAACTTTTAAAGTAATTCATTAATTTTTTTTAATCTAAGTTTTGAAACTTTTTATTTGTTTTCACGTGTGTTTAACTTTTTATTAAAATAGCCATACTTTCAAACTTTTTTTTATGTCTTATTGACTAGGATAGTTTATGGAAATAGTTAGAATAATATTTTTAAATTTTATATATAATCTTTACTTGTTTTTTGTCATCAAACAAAAGTTTGTAATTTAATTACTCCATTATTTTATAAATTTTTTTCTTAAAAATTAGATGTGATTTACTTTATAAGGAAATTAGGAGTTATTTTATAGATGGGAAAAATTATGTTTATTTAAATCGTCAATTATTTTTTTTATTTACAATCCAAAAGAATTTTTTTTGATGGTGTACGAATGGCTATAAGCCCTGTAAATTGTGCTATACTTGTACATAGTTGCAAAAAAAATCCTTTTTAACGATTGGAAAAATTATATTAAAATTTAATTTAAAGATTCCATTTGATCGTAGTAAACAATTATATACATTTAATTTATAGTGGATCTATCCTATAAAAAGGTAGGGGAGTTTTTGAACTAATAGAATATTATTTTTATTTAATTATTATTTAAACTAAATATTTTCAGATATGAATACATTAGCAAAGTTACATCTATTTGTCTTAGTACTACTTTTTTTTAGTACAGGTATGGCTTCTGGCCAAAGTAATGAAAGAAAAAAACTTAAAGATTACAGGGATAATCCTCGTTGGATACAAATGAAAGAAGATTCAACGGTTAATTACTTTGATGCGGTAAAAGCTTTTGATGAATTTTGGAAAGATCGTAAAGCTCCTGTTGAAGATGATGTAATAGGAGAGGAGCAAAAAGAGAAAGAATGGACACGTGTAAAGAAAATTCTAAATAGTAAAGAATACAAGAAAGAAAAAGAATCGGAGGAGTATAGATTCGAGCATAAGAAATTTAAATACTGGCAATTATCCGTAGAGCCTTATGTGCAGCCAGACGGAAGAATTTTATCTTCTGAAGAGCAATTGGAAATCTGGAAAACCCAGAGAAAATAAATCATCTTATACTACTTAAATTTTTATATTATGAAAAATAAATTATTACTTATAGTTATCTTTTTATTTTCTAGTGTTGTAATTGTAAATGCACAAATAGCTGGGAACTGGAAACCAACAGGCCCTATTTTATTTCCTATTAACGCATCTGGTCAAATTCATGGAATTGGTAGAATTACACAGTTGAAATTCCACCCTTCCAATCCTGTTAAAATGTATGCTACAAGTGCCTCTGGTGGTTTGTGGATAAGCAACAACGAAGCGCAAAGCTGGCAAAAAACAGGAACCGATAATCTACCTCGAACAGGTTGTGCTTCTATTTGTATTGATCATACGAATGATCAGGTTTTATATCTTGGAACAGGTGATCCCAATTATTATAGCCAAGGATTTGGGGTTTGGAAAAGTACTAACGGAGGCGCTAATTGGAGTCAGTCGAACGCTGGAATTGGAAACCGGATGGCAGTAGAACTATTAATGAGTCCAAGTAATCGAAATATTCTAGTAGCAGCAACAAATGACGGTATATGGAAATCTACGGATGCTGGTGCCACATGGACGGTAAAAAAATCAGGTGGTGATTTTAAAGATATGATCTTTAAACCTGTGGTAAATTCTACTACTATTTATGCGGTGACATCCACTCAGTTTTTTCGTTCTACAGATATGGGCGATACGTGGAGTCTTATAGCATTGCCAGGTTCAGGAATAAGTGGAGGAGGAAGAGTAGCAGTTTCTAAAGCTGATCCAAACGCAGTGTATTTAACATTTGTTGGAAACTTCGCTTCTGGCATAGCTACTCCTGTTTTAAAATCTACAAACAGTGGAGACTCTTTTGTTATAGTAAAAGCTGCAGGCAGTCCGAATTTGAACGGTTACAACGAAAATGAATCTGGGCAAGGAAATTACAATTATTCTATTATTGGAGATCCTCAAAATGCAAATACGCTATACGTTTCCGGGCATTGCATTTGGAAATCTACCAACGGTGGAGTCTCTTGGACTAGACTTACGAGTTGGTATGAGAAGATACACACCGATATGCACGATTTTGAGTTCTCACCTGCCGACGCCACAAAACTTTTTAATATTAATGACGGAGGTGTTTGGTTAACTACAAATGGTGGAATTAATTGGACAGCGAAAAGCGATGGATTAGAAACTACAGAATGTTATCACTCTGGGCAAAGCCCTCTTCGCAAAGACATGAACTATATCGGTACGCAAGACAATGGAGAACTTTATTATAGCAACACTACTTGGTATACAAACAGAGGTGGCGATTGGAATTCAAAAATAGAGATGGATTATCAAAATGCAACGATGGCCTATTATACTGAAAACGGAAGAAGAAGAAGTTTTAGTCAAGGAGAACAAGCATGGGCAATTCCAGTTCCTACAGGGAATAATGTAGAATTAGAATTTACACCGCTTCAAACAAATGTAGCTTTCGTTTCTCAAAACGATGTTTATAGGACAACCAATCTTACTTCTAATCCTCCTGCATGGACTAAAATTACTAACGTTAATAAATTAATAAAAGCGATAGAGTCTTCTCAGGCAGATGTAAATATCTTTTATGCTGTTACCCAAGACGGACAAGTACTAAGAACTGACAATGCGTTGAGTGCAACTCCAACATTTGTTACGTTAACAGCCCCTGCAGCAACCGGGGCCAGAGCAAGTATAACAGGAATTAAAAACGATGCCAATGTTGTTTACATTACTTGCGGGCCTAAAGTATTTAGATCCTCAAATAAAGGTTCTAGCTGGACAGATATTACAGGAACACTTCCTTCAATAAATATTATTAAGATCTATCACGATCCCTATAGCACTGATGAGTCTGTATATATAGGAATGGGTACAGGAGTGTACTATCGAAACAACACCATGAACAATTGGGTCAACTTCTCAAGCGGTTTGCCA
>JANOTP010000070.1:0-22564 GCA_031416415.1 Cytophagales bacterium
TGTAAAAGCAGGATTTACATAGGGAGTAACTGCATAAAATTGGGAAAACTGAATATCCTGAGCAAACAAAATTTGCTCAAAACCTAAAAAGGTCATAGACAAAAGAAAAACTTTAGAATACTTCAGAAATCTAACAATCAACTTATTCATATAAAATGTATTAACCCGATTAACTCTTCAATTTACAAATCTACTAATAATAAACTTAAATATAAAGAATTAAAGATCATATGTGAAAAAGTATTACTCACATGTAAATCTTTGATCCAAAAGTGATTTCAATAATAACGACTATATCTAAAAATATTTCATAAGAATACTTGCAGATATAAAAAAATTATTAACTTTGCATTCCCAAATCAAAAATGGGTAGTTATTCTGAAGGAATAATAAAATTAATAATTGCGGATGTGGCGAAATTGGTAGACGCACTAGACTTAGGATCTAGCGCCGCGAGGCATGGGGGTTCGAGTCCCTCCACCCGCACTTAGAAGGAATAACAAAAAAAGTTAATAATGTCTCATCATTTATTAACTTTTTTTGTTTATACAAATTGCTAATTTATAACATAATACAATAAATCATGGAAATTGTTCTGGAGAAAAAAAGCACAACAGATGCCAAACTTAAAGTAAACCTTAAGGAAGAAGATTATCAATCTAAAATCAAGGAGAAACTAAAAGAATATGGTAAAAAAGTAAGCTTAAAAGGCTTCAGGGCTGGTAAAGTTCCTGCTTCTGTGATTACAAAAATGTATGGCAAAAGTATACTTGTAGATGAAATAAACAGTCTACTTTATCAAACTGTAAATTCTTATATCAAAGATAACAAACTTGCCATAGTTGGTGATCCTCTACCCGATTCTGAAAAAACTAGCAGTATAGACTGGGACAATCAAAAAGAGTTTGAATTTGTTTACGACCTAGGTTTAGTAGGAGATTTCACTTACGAACTTTCTGATAAAGTTGTACTTCCAAAATACGTAATCTCTGTTGAAGATAAAGTAATCGCCGAAACACTAGATAATCTGCGCAAGCAGTACGGCAAAATGATAGACGGTGAAACTTGCCAAGATAGTGATTTCGTAAAAGGTCAACTTAAAGAAGTTAACGGAACCTATGATAAAGAGACTTCTATTCCTATGAATAGAGTTTCTAAAAAAGATTTATCTAAATTTTTAGGTAAAAAAGTAGGCGACAAAATAGAATTTATAATTGAAGATGCTTTTGAAGAACCTAATTATGTTGAATACATAACTGGTCTACCAAGAGAAGAAGCAAAAGATACAAAAGGTAAATTTGAATTTACAATCATCAATATTCGTCATTCAGAATTAGCTCCTTTAGATCAAGAATTTTTCGATAAAATATTTGGCAAGGATACAATTACTTCGGAAACTGAATTTAACGAAAAATTAAAAGAAACCATCAGCGAAAACTACAACAGAGAGTCTGAAGCACTATTAATAAACGATATTCGCGAAAATTTCATTACCAAAACAAAAATTGAACTTCCTCTTGATTTTATAAAAAGGTGGTTACTTACTTCTAATCAAGGTAAAGTAACTCAAGAGCAAATTGATAAAGAATTTGACGGATATCTTGGGGAGTTGAAGTGGACACTTATTAAAAACAAAATCGCCGAATCGAATGAAGTGAAAGTTGACCATGAAGAAGTTGTGGTAAAAGTTCGCGAAATGATGCTCCAGCAATTTGGTATGAGCACTATTCCTGAAGGCATGGAAGATACATTTGACAAAATAGTTGATAATTACCTAAAAGAAAACAACGGTAAAAACTACGTTAAACTTTTTGAAGACGTATACAACAGTAAAGCTGTTGAGATTATACGTGCTAAAATAAAACTTACAGATAAAAATGTAACAGTAGATGAATTTAAAAAAGCTGCTAAAGTTGAGTAGTAGTTTTAGATAAAATTATAAAAAAATCCCTCTTTTTATAATTAAAAAGAGGGATTTTTTATAGATTCACTTTATATTTTATAATTTTTAATGTAATAATTATACCTTTGCTAGACAATTTACTTACTAAACTAATAACCCTTATGAAAAAGATTGCTTTTATAATGAGTATACTATTTTTACCTTGTTTTGCAGATGCGCAGGTTTTAATAGGTATAAAATTAAGTCCTAATCTTACCCTCGCCCACATTAAAGACAACAGCGATCTTCCGAGCGGGATAAATTACTCTTCTGATGGATTTACTCAAAACGAAGGAAATGTCAAAGGAATTGGTGCTGGGATAAATTTCGATTTCCCAATCCAAGACAATTGGTATTTTGGAACTGGGGCATGGTTTACTGAAAAAAAATTTAACGTCAGAAATACTGATGCGTTTTATTCTGGTGTCTCTCAATACAATACTCTATATATGCAAATTCCAGCTCTTGTTAAATATAGAACTGGTGAGCTATTCACAAAAAAACTTAATCTAGTTTTTAGTGCAGGGCCTATTTTAGATCTTAAGGTTGCAGAAGCGTTAAAAGGTGGAGATGGGGCACATTACTGGAATCTAGCTAAAAATAAAGGTTACAACGATCCATTTAGAGGTCAAAATGGCAATAATAAAACTATGGCCTTATTTAGTGCAATTAACTTAGGCTTATATATTAGCGCTGGAGCAGAATACCAATTGATTGAGAAACTAAAAGTCTATGCGGGCTTCAGTTTCAATACCAATTTCTTTAACATGATAAACCCTTCTTTAAAATTTAACGATTTTAATAAAACGCCTGTCAGAACTGATGTACGCTTTTCAAGCACCGTGGTAAGTTTAGATTTAGGAGTTTACTTAACAGGAAAAAAATAATATAATATCCAACAATTTGATTTTAAATGGATTGCATAAACGTATGTTAAGTTTATGCAATCCATTATTATTTGTACTATTTTTTTAAAGTATACGTTACATTCTTGAAACTTTTCCTCCATTATGTTGTTTATAAGACAAGGACTAACTAAGTTTCATATGGGTACTCCTCTATAACAATAACACATTATCTTACATTTTAACCATATATAAACTCAATGGAAAAATATCAACTAATAGAAGCTTATAAAAAGCATTGGCTTGAAAACGGTACTAAACCAGTATCTGTTTATTCTTTTTGTAAAACAATAGAGTGCAACGAAACCGAATTCTACAATTTCTACAATTCTTTAGAAGCTATCGACCAAGACTTTTGGCTAGATCTTTTTAGATCTACTACTTCTCAGCTTGAAAATGATGACGTCTATAAAAATTATTCAGCTCAAGAAAAACTTTTAGCTTTCTACTTTTTATGGGTTCAAAAATTGAAAGAAAACAGAAGTTATATACTTCTTCAAAAAGACAAATTGAATCTATTGGATTTCAAAAACAATACTTTAGATTCTTTTAAAACTGCCTTTTATCACTACGCGGGTAACTTGGTGAAATTAGGATATGATACCAGCGAGATCAAAGAACGAAAATTCATATCTGATAAATATACTCATGGCTTTTGGCTTCAGGCACTTTTCGTATTGAAATATTGGATAGACGATAAAAGCACCAACTTTGAAATGACTGATGCTGCAATAGAAAAAGCCGTAGCATTAAGTTTTAAACTTATCAGCGATAATACATTAGACAGTCTTATCGATTTCGGAAAATTTATGTTCGTGAAAAAATAATAGTTTAAGATGAGAGGAAAGTGTTTTACACTTTCCTCTCATCTTAAACTAAAATAATAAAATTCAACTACGTTATAAAAGTATACTTTTCAACTTTACAATTCATAATCTTAAACCCCAGATGAAAGAACAAACCAGTATTCCCACCTCAAAAGTAGAACGAGCTACAAAATTTGTTACTACAGGAATTAAGTTGGGAGGAAACTATGTAAAACATTATACGAAAAAGCTTATGGATCCTAGTTTAACCAAGGATCAATTGCATGAAGATAATGCGGAAGATATATACGACACACTTAGCAATTTAAAAGGCAGTGCTCTCAAAGTAGCACAAATGTTAAGTATGGACCGAGGTATGCTACCTAAAGCCTATACTAATAAATTTGCAATGTCTCAATACAGTGCTCCTCCCCTTTCAGGACCATTAGTAGTTAATACCTTTACTAAAACACTTGGCAAAACACCACAACAACTTTACGATAAATTTGAACTTTCCGCCTCAAATGCAGCATCTATCGGACAAGTACACGAAGCTTGGAAAGACGGAAAAAAGCTAGCCGTAAAAATTCAATACCCTGGAATAGCAAACAGCGTAAGTTCAGATCTTAAACTAGTAAAGCCTTTTGCCTTAAGACTGGTAGGACTTCGTGAAATTGAAATGGATAAATATTTTGAAGAAATCGAATCGAAATTATTAGAAGAAACCGATTATAAACTTGAAGTAAAACGTTCCATTGAATTATCACAACAGTGCGCACATATTGAAAATCTTGATTTCCCAGAGTATTTTCCTGAATTATCTTCAGACAAAATAATAACAATGAGTTGGCTTGAAGGAAAACATCTTAAAGAATTTCTAGAAACAAATCCTACACAAGAAGTAAGAAATAAAATAGGTCAGGCACTTTGGGATTTTTATCAATTTCAAGTACACAGTTTAAAGAAGGTGCACGCAGATCCTCATCCTGGAAATTTCTTGATGAGAGAAAATGGAACAGTTGGAATTTTTGATTTTGGTTGTGTAAAAGAAATTCCTGATAATTTTTATGAAAATTACTTCTCGCTTGTCGACAGTAATTTATATAAAGACGAAAAAAGAATAAGAGAAATTTATACTAATTTAGAAATGATTCACCCGAGCGATTCAGAAGCTGAAGTTGTATTTTTCTCTGGATTATTTAAACACATGATCGATTTATTAATACTTCCATTTACCAAAGAAAAATTTGACTTTGGTAATTCTGCTTACTTTGATGAAATCTATGCTTATACGGATCAATTAGCACAACTAAAAGAAGTAAGAGAATCAAAGGTTGCTAGAGGTTCTAAACATTCCCTTTATATTAACAGAACTTATTTTGGATTGTATTCTATTCTAAGCGATTTAAAAGCGGAAGTGTTTTCTGGATTAAGTAGGATAAAGTAAAAAGCTATAGAAAACGGGGATTCGTTGTTTATATTTTACTCTAGGTTTCATTACGCGTCCAGAGGACTAACGAGATAGCCGTCACTCGCGAGACGCGAAGCGACTTCAGAATTACAAACGAAGAAGGACTAACATAATATTAGTCCTTCTTTGTTTTCTATAAATTTGTCTTTACGTTCTATCGCAGTATATATATTTTACCAAACTCTTTCTTAAAGGCTTTGTCACCAGCGGTATCTCGATGCTCAAAGTTATCTCCTTTATTTTTAATAATTATACGGTACAAATAAACACCATTGGCTAGTTTGTCGCCATACTCATCTGTACCATTCCAAGCATACTCTGTTTTATTATTTCCTATATGAATATTCCCTAGTTCTTCTTTCATGATTTCTCTTACCACTTTTCCAGTTACTGTCATGATTTGAATTTTAAGATCGTCAGGTATAAAATGTCCACTGAGCGTAAATACAAATCTGGTACTTGTTGAAAAAGGATTTGGATATGGATAAAAATTTGAAATGGTAGAAGCGTTTTCTACTTTGAAGGTTACAATATAATATTCTCCAGATTTATTTCCATTCACATCATCTCCTTGTACCTTAATTGAATATTCACCGTCTGGTAAATTTTTAGGATTATAAGCAATCGTGAAAGTATTATTGCCACCAGGTGACTGCCCTACTTTAATTAAATCCCCTTGAGGAATTGCAACAAAGTCGGAACCCGGAGATTTGAAAAACACTCGTATGTCGTTTGGATCTCTCATCAATAAAAACTTACTATTATCATTAAGTGTAATTGTAATAAGGGGACTCGGCGATACTAAATCACCATCCATAATATGTACACCATTAAAAGTAACATCGATTACAGGAGGTATTTTATCTTTTACTACTTCAAAATCTGTTTCAATTACATTGTTTGTATAATACTCTTCAGGCTGTAAGTTAGGATTAACAAAGGCTCTCATCGATATCTTGCCAGAAAGTCCTTTCGTATTCAAACAATAAACAAAACTAAAATTATTTCCTGGATTCAACGTATCCTTATAAACAATAAAGGTGGTATCTTGTAAAGATCCATTTCCTTTAGGGCTCATCGTTACATAGATAGAATCTTGAAAGGATAAGTCTGCAATATTGTCAAATTGATAAGGCATACATACTTTAGCGCCTTCGTCTTTTTTAGATATAATATAATTTTGTAAACCTGCGGCAAATGGATTCATACTTCCTTCTGGTGATTTTCGATAGATAACTTGCCATCTATTTAATTGTGGAGGATCTTGTGCAGCAGACGAATCATACATCATACAAACTAATCTCATGTAAGGATAAGTGGCAGCATCTATACCTGAGATATCCAATGAATCGATATTGTCAGAATTTTTAACAAATGGAAGTGGTAAAGTATTATAATCGGATAAATAACCATACTTATCTTCCAACTGAATTTTAAATAAATGTTTGTCTTGGGCTTGTGAATAAAGTCTTTGGTAGAAGGTACCCCATTGAGTAGAAGGTCCTATTCTCGTAGAAACTAATGAACCATTATTGTATTTACCATTTAAAGTGTATGAAAAACTTAATTTAGCAAACAAGTCATTTGAATGCAATTCTGCTATCAAAAGAGGGGCTATGGCAGGTGAAGTACTTCTTTTTTTCGCAAGCAATAAATACGGTTCCTTATCATTTAATAATCCCGTTTTCAAAGCTCCAAAATTAGTTATTAAATTGTTCATTTGAGAAGCAGGCCAGCTGTCAAATTTCGCATCACCAGCATTTGCTAGGTATAAAAAATCGCCTTCAGGAATTGTATTTAACCAAGCTTCTAATCCATTCCCATTGGGAAAATAAAATAAAACAGGATTAGACCATAAACCGCAATTACCAATCTTAGCTATAACAGAGTTTTTATCTAATGTGGAAGCTATAATTCCATTAAATTTAAAAGTAATTTTATCTGTATTATTCGCACTTACACTTCCCGTACCAGGATTACCACAATCAAAAAAACCAAACCCAGGAAAGTATGAGGGTTTACCTACTTTAAAATTTGTATAATCAATATCTAAACTATCTCCTGGAAGACGATATAAATCTCCATAAATATCTGCTGCTAGATCAATAGAAGTAGTAGCAAATTTCCAAGTACTGTCTGCCAAATCAATGTAAACCCCATTCTGTTGATCGTTTACAAATTGAGGAGCTTCACTTTGAGACCACCCATCGGGGCTCCCTTTTATATATATAAAAGAACTCGTCCCCCAAGAAGTATCTTCACCAGATGCAATATTATTATACCTAACCCGCCAATAATAAACAATACTATCTGTATTATTATCAGTATACAAAAGCTTATTGGGCCATTTCACAAGAGAGCCTGAATTTATTATGGCTGTTTTTTTAAATCCAGAAGTGAAATTATAGTTGGTATCTAATTCAAAATAATAATCACGGGCATTAATTAATAAAGTAGCTGATTGTGCTACAAAAGTAATGGGTTGATCGTGTACAATACTATATTCTTTTGGAAATAGACACGTAACGGCACTTAGAGACATAAAATAATCTAACGTTGCGTCATTATTATCCTCTTTCATTTCATCTATTGAATCATTAGGATCGACCTCGATTTGGAATTTGTTTAAGCCATAAAATTCACCCTTATTTCCGCGAACAATAAAAAAAACAGTATCAACTCGATCAATAGCGGAATATAAAACTTGATTGAATACTGTTGTTTTTCCATTTACTACTCTAGTTACTTTTATAAAAAAAGGTTTAGTAGTAATCGATCCAAAATTCTTTATTGGAATTCCAATTTGAAAGGAATCAGCAGATGCCGTAACTTTTTTAGAATCAAAAGACTTTATAAAACATTTCAATTCTGGTTTATCAATTCTAGTTTCGTGATCACCGGATATTTCGTAATCAGGTCTTCGAGGAGAATAAAATTTCACCTGTGGATCTCCATGAAAATTCATCTGCATTATTGTTTGATCATCGATATAAAATGAACTAGACCTAAGAACATTTTTCATAATTGTACCTGCAGACTTTCCCTTCAGACTATCCACATTATACATCGCTCTATACATAGCACTGCAATAAACATCTAAGGGACTTGTATAGCCTACGTCACAAACACCCATTGCAGCTATGGAGCCTTTATTTGGAGTATTAATCCAATCTTCCGCAAGCGAATTTTTATAATATACCGCAGCCGATTCACATCCATTCAAAAACATAAAGGGATATCTTGGATAACTTGGATCGCTTGGATCGTTTTTATTACTTCCGTTCTCAAATCCATAAATCTCTGATGAAGGTTTGCCAATATCCACTTCAGTAACAAAATAAGCAGAGTGACCAAAAAAAGTAACCATATTAAGTCCATTGTTAACATAATCAGCAATTTTAGCATCTAAAATAGTTTCACTATTTATTGTCTTAGAAATTGTTCTAACAACTTTCCCTTTAAAAGTAGAATTCTCAACAATTGCTCTATAACCTTCTACATATCCTCTAAAAGTACCCTGCTGACTTACACCATTTCCTCCAGAAATATGTACCAAATGTTTTCTCCAAAGCAAATTAGAATCTAATTTTTCATGTGCAATTACTTTATCTAAATATAACTGAATATCATTTTCAGTTTTAGCGGATAATCTACCCACTGCCATCCCTGGCATATATTTATTTTTTGTATTATCAAATTTTAAGGCATAAAACATATCAGAAGGAGGACTTCCATAAGGTGGCACAAAATTTTCGATTCTATTTGCCAGAATTGGGTTATTAATATAATTAGAAGAGTTTTTACGATAAAATACATCCGCTTCTCTACTACCATAATTAACATCCATCCCTTTACCTATTATAAAAAGATTCTCGATTTTTTCATTGTGTAGTACTTGATAATCACAAAATTGTTTTATTCCAATTGGAGTATATTCTCCATAGCTAAATTGATTATAAAGTTTCTCTACATCAACCATTAATACTTGATGATTGCCACCACTGTTACTAGCTCTATAAGTGGCATAATCCGTAGCTTTCGTCCATAATTTTTTACTCGTAAGAATTAAAAAACTGCTGGTAGTATCATAAGGAATTAAATTTACTTCCTTAAGAACAGGAACTTTCAAACAAGCATTCGATTCTACTGTTATAAATTCAGTAACTCCGGCTGGAACAAATACCCCAAGAGAAGAACTCGCTAATGTTGAATTTAGCACTCTAAGATTATTTTTATCAGTAAGGTCAAATATTAAAGGAGAACTAGATGAAGTCCAATTGATATCAAAATAACTCGGGGCAACTGCAGCTACTGGTGAGAATATTTTTTGAGTTGCTCCTCCCATATTCGTACTCTGAGGATATATTATTTTTATATAAGCGATAGAGATATCATTTTTTATTTGACCCGCTACATTAATTGGAGTAATCGTTATATCAACAGAAGAAGCACCCAAAACACTTGATGCATAAGTTCTACTTATTAAGCTTGTGGACAATTGTGAAAATCCAGGAAAATTTTCAACAGGTAAATTGTCTACTTTAAGAGTAACATTCCTATTGTTTGAATGATTTCTACCTACTACCATGACCTCCACCGTAAAATTACCACTTGTAGATACGTTACTCAAAGAAATAGTTTTTGTTACACTTACTCCATCAAACCTATAACCACACCAAGTCTCACCATTCTCACCATAGGTTTGTCTTGCTTCTTCTCCTTCATGTCCTGTAGTATAATCATCTGAATAGACGATAAGCGAAGAGGTAAGATGAAACGGTTCAGGAGTAAGAACGGTGTTCGAAAGATCGGTAGTCATCCTTTTGGTACTGTTCACCGTTCCCCAAGTTAGAAAATAGGCGGTTGTATCACTGTATAGATTATAGTATTTATGAGGTTGTAAAATGGAAGGTTGATAGATTTTTGCATCAAGGGTTCCATCATTTCTTTTTCCATAAAAGTAAAGTGAATCCGAATTATTAAAGATGCCATCTAATTCACCTTTAATAAGAATATTTTGTTCAACTCCACGATGCCAAAGTTGGAATCGTTGAGGGTTTATGCTCATATTGACACCCGCAGCATTTAAATCAGCATAACTAACACCATATATACCATCTTGAGCAGTAGATAATTTATAATATTGTTGAGTAGGTACAATCCATTCGTTACCATACATTATCTGGGCATTGGCAACCGATACAATAAAAATGAAAATGAAAAATAATAAATAGATCTTTTTTATCATATATTATTTATTTAAAGCTAGTTTAAGAGAGAATACATTTGAATAAAGTGACTCTGCTTGATTACCCACATCAGTAAGTGCATAATCAATATAGATTTTGCTTATTCGAACTCCAATTCCAAAGTTTGGTTGGAACTTTGTCACTAAACCTTTATCAAAATCTTTTACCTTTTGAAAGTTTCCTACTCCAAATCTTAGAAATACAATTTTATTGTAATCAACTTCAAAACCGGCCATAGGGTCAATTGAAATTGCTTTAGATTTTATTAATACATTTCTTTTTCCATCAAAGGTATTAACCAAGTCTATAGCAGCGAGGATCCCTATTTTTTTGTATATCACAAAACTTTTAGCAGCACCTAGTATAGCTTTAGGCAATGTAATTTCAATTGTATTTTCAGGCAATTCATTTCCTGTTGCTAAATATACATCTTGTACTAAGGCGGTATTATGCGACCAAGCATTAAATGTAGTGGTGATGTCTCTAACCATTAATCCAAATTTCCATTGTTTTCGCATATACTGTGCACCAGCGTCAAGACCAAATCCCCACGCATTTGCAAATTGACCTACGGTGCGATGTATCACTTTAAAGTTTGCGCCAACTTGTAAACCTGGAATAAATTTCGTTTGTCTAGCATAAGATAAAAGAAAGGCATAATCTGCCGAGGAAAAATATTTAATATTATTGTAATTTAAAGCGCCATTTGCATCGTATAAATATCTAGTGTCTGGTATATCATCCACTCCAAAACGAATAATGGAGAGCGCTATTACGCTTTGTGAATCTATATGTGTAGCAAAGGCACCATAATCGTATTTGGCAATACCAGCAAAATACTCTGAGTGCATTAGTGCTACTTCATGTTTGCTTCTCATATTTAACAACCCCGCTGGATTCCAATAGGCAGAAGTAACATCATTTACAGAAGCGGCTTGAACATTGGACATCCCAAGTGCTCTAGCTCCTACACCAATATTAAGAAATTCATTACTATATTTTGGAGCTGTAGTTTGCCCAAACGATTCGACACTTCTACAAATAGTTAGTATAGATATTAAAAAAAAATATTTTCTCATTCGTATATATTAACTTCTTTTTTACAATTGATAGTTTTCAAAATCCAGTATATATTTTATAAATTTAGCATCTTACTATTTATGCTGAAAATTATAAAAAAGTAACTTATTTAGCTTAATTTAGCACAAATTAACAGTTAATGTCTAAATAACCTATATTAAGCAAATTTAGTATAAAGATCATGAAGAAAATCTATTTAATTATCACCACTTTTTCTTTTTTGGCAATAATGTCTTGTGAAGAAAAAAAGTCTACTGTTGGAACAGATTCAACTAGTATTGACAGCTTAAAATCTATTCCTAAAGATTCAGATCCTCTAAGTGTCTTTATGGCTATGAGAGACAGTACCAATAAAGCTTGGGAAGTAATGATAAAATCCGATGATCAGAAAATTAATGATCTTTCTAGACTTTTACAAGAAATCTCGTATTGCAAAAAACACAATGTACTCTTGTTAGATTCGTTAACAACTGTAGTAAATACAATGAAATCTAAACGTTATACTCAACTTACTATGACGAGTGCTGAAATTGATAAATACGATGACTTAACAAACAAAGTAATTTCAAGAGCTAAATTCTTAGGAAATACTACACCAGAGTTAACTTCTCATCCAATAGCAGAAACACTTTATTCCGATATTGCAACCGCAGACAACGATATAGTACGTTATAGAAACCTTTATGATAGCTTTGCATTTGCATACAATGCGTATTATGAAGCAAATAAAGAAACACTTGCCGTTCAAGTAAAAGACTTTCAAAAACTACCCGTATTTAGGTTGCCATTATAAAAAATCTAACCTATTAAAAATAAAAAAACTTCTGTAGTAACTACAGAAGTTTTTTTATTTTATTTTTTGTTACTCTGTAATAACAATTTTGTTTATCACATCGCCTGCTTTTATCAGATCAATAACTTCTAGTCCTTCTACTACTTTTCCAAAACAAGTATGCACTCTATCTAAGTGAGATGTTCTGTTTCGACTATGGCAGACAAAAAACTGGGAACCTCCTGTATCTTTTTGTCCTGTGTGTGCCATAGACAATACTCCACGATCATGATACTGATTTCCTCCACTTGTTTCACATTTTATTTTATACCCTGGTCCTCCAGCGCCGTTACCAATTGGGCAACCACCTTGAATTACAAAATCAGGAAGTACGCGATGAAATGTAAGTCCATCGTAAAATCCTTTTTTTGCAAGACTAACAAAATTATTTACAGCAAGTGGTGCATCTTTTTCAAAAAATTCCACTTTCATTGTACCTTTTACGGTTTGTATTTCGGCTTTCATAGTGCTTTTCGTTTTTAAGTTGTTACAAATATATAATTTCAAAAGATAAAAAAAATGTTCTCAAGTTAAATAAGGATTTATATTAACTTTGTAAAAATATAAATTTAAATCTTATATGTCCAAAATTATTCTTGTTACTGGTGGCTCTTCTGGACTTGGAGCAGCTATTTGTGAACACCTTGCTTCTAAAGGGCATAAAGTATATGGTACTAGTAGAAACAATATTAATACTACTTCTACTTTCACAATGATCAACATGGATGTTTGTGATCGTATCAGTATTCAATCTGCACTTACTACTATCCTCGATAAAGAAGGTAGACTTGATGTAGTTATAAATAATGCTGGCTTAGGCATGGCTGCACCTTTGGAGGAAGCCACTCACAAAGATATAGAAAAATTATTTTCTACTAACTTTACTGGAGTTATAAATGTTATGCAAACGGTATTGCCTCAACTGCGTAAGCAAAGAAATGGTCTTATTATCAATATCACTTCAATTGCAGCCGAAATTTCATTGCCTTATAGAGGCTTATATTGTGCAAGTAAAGCGGCGGTAGAGAAAATTACAGAAGCGATGCGAATGGAAATAAAAGATTTTGGTATACAAGCCTGTACCTTTCAAGCTGGAGACATAAAAACCAATATAAATTCTAACCGACTAACTGCTGAAATATCAAAAGATTCAGCTTATTTTAATCAATTTCAGAGAATAAATAGTGAAATCCATTCCGATGTAAACAATGCTGTTGAACCTAAATTTTATGCAACAAAAATCGAAAAAATAATCAATAGCAAATCAATTAAAAGAACTTATGTTGCAGGAAAATTTATTCAACGACTTTCTCGCTTTTTAAGTAGAGTATTGCCGGGTACTTGGTTTGAGAAAATTATTCTAAACCACTATAAACTTTAAGTAATTATTAAGTTATTCTTTGTCAGCAAATTTGGCATTATAAATTTCAATTGCCTTGTCGAATTTCCTTTTACTACTAGCATGAAATCCAATATTAACAAATTGCAACATCAATCCACTACCTGCCATTACTGCACCTGCTGTTACTAATCCTCCTGCATCTGGGTCGGTATAGCTATTGTATCCAGAAGTAGTTTGATTTTTCAAAATTGCCCCCTTTATCATTGTAAAACTACCTATTACCATAAGAGGTATGCCAATCGCTGTAGCAAAAATATTACCTGTAGTCCTACTTATTTTAGATCTTTTCAATAACCTATTAATCTCAGGATCTTTTGTGTCCTTTAAAATACTTGTTATCCTATTTTTAGAAATATATCTACCATTTTGATTATAACTTCCATATCCGTATTCAATTTTTTTAGACTCTTTTACCACTGGAGCTATTACAACTGGAGTTGTTTCGGTAGGTGTAGCGATTGGAGGAGTATTGGTTGGAGGAGTAGAAGTGATTACTTCATTAATTCCGTTTTCATAACGTACTAATACAACTTCACTTTTGGAGATAGAATAAACTGGACCATCTTGAAAATCAAAACGTTTGTATTTGATATCATAGACACCAATTTCCAATATTTTTGATTTTATTTCTTCACCAGACTTTTTTATTATTATGTCTTGGCAGATTGAAACAAAAGAAATCAATACAAAAATGCTTAAAAAGAATACTTTTTTCATATATAACTGGTTTATTTTACAAAAATAGTATTAAAATTTAACTAAACAATTTATTTCACCTGAAACGATAAGATTTGAGTTATATTTTATAATTTTAACGATTCGGGAGAAATTACGGTTCCCCTTTTAAAAGCATACAATTAATTACTACTACATTTTAACTAAAAAACGAATGAAAACACTGGACACCTTTAATTTTTCAGGTAAAAAAGCATTAATCAGAGTGGATTTTAATGTGCCGTTAGACGATAAATTTGTAATCACAGATCTTACTCGTATAAATGCTACAATTCCCACTATCAATAAAATTCTTAAAGACGGTGGCTCAGCAATTCTAATGTCTCACTTAGGAAGACCAAAAGGTGGCTTCGAAGAAAAATTCTCTTTAAAACATTTAATACCAACCTTAAATAAAATCTTTAATACTACTGTAAAATTTGCTACAGATTGTATTGGAGAAGATGCTGTAAAACTTTCGGCAGATCTTAAAGCAGGTGAAATTCTTTTACTTGAAAATCTTCGTTTTTACAAAGAAGAAGAAAAAGGAGATGCTGAATTTGCAAAAAAATTAGCACGTTATGGTGATGTATGGGTAAACGATGCATTCGGTACAGCCCACAGAGCGCATGCTTCCACTGCTGTAATGGGACAATTCTTCAAAGATAAAGTTTGTGGATACGTAATGCAAGCTGAACTAGATAATGCGAAAAAAGTATTAGGTAACCCTGATAGGCCTTTCACCGCTATTATGGGTGGTTCTAAAATATCAGATAAAATATTAGTAATCGAAACACTTCTTGATAAAGTTGATAACCTAATCATAGGTGGTGGCATGAGCTACACATTTACAAAAGCTTTTGGTGGAAAAATTGGTAAATCTATTTGTGAAAATGACAAATTAGAACTTGCTAAAGCAATTGTTGAAAAAGCAAAAGCAAAAGGTGTAAAATTATTTTTACCCATGGATACTGTTATCGCTGATAAATTTTCCAACGATGCTTCTAAACAAACTGTAAAAAGTAACGAAATCCCTGATGAGTGGGAAGGTTTAGATATTGGACCTTTAAGTATAGAAGAGTTTTCTAAAATTGTAGAAACCTCCAAAACTGTTATGTGGAATGGACCAATGGGAGTATTTGAATTCCCCAATTTTGCAACGGGTACAGAATCAATTGCAAGAGCCGTTGTAAAAGCTACCGAAAAAGGAGGATTTTCTTTAATCGGCGGTGGAGACTCTGCTTCGGCAATCAACAACTTAGGCTTTGGAGAAAAAGTATCGTATGTATCTACTGGTGGTGGTGCTCTTCTAGAATACATGGAAGGTAAAACACTTCCTGGGGTAGCAGCATTAGAGTAACCTAGAATATAAATTAGATGCAGGATGCCAGATAATAGATGCCAGATTAAATCATCTACTATCTGGCATCCTGCATTTACTATCTTTCCTAAACAGATTTGAAGCTTGTATGTTTGGAATTAAGTAATTCCTACTAACTTTGTATTCTGAACAATTTCAATAATGTTTCCAAACGATTTCTTAACTAATCTTTACGATAAACATACGAGTACTGAACTCTTCCCTCCTACTTCATCGGTAACGAGATTGATTACAAAAATACTTTTAATTCTTTTTCCGGAACAAACAAAACAACATTATAAAAGCAAAGAAGAGTTAGAAAAAGCTTTTAACATCTTAGAAGCGGAATTAGCGACCTTATTATCCTCCATGCAAAAACATCTGGAAACAGATGCAAAGTCGTTAGCTCATAACTACTTTCAAAATTTACCTGAAGTATATTACAAACTTAATACAGACATTGACGCTCTTTTAAAAGGAGACCCTGCTGCTAAAAGTGAATTTGAAGTAATTCGTGCTTATCCTGGATTTTATGCCATTGCTTTTTATCGTCTTGCACATGAACTATATAAACTGAATATCCCATTTTTACCTAGGATATTAACTGAGTTTGCACACTCTAAAACTGGTATTGATATACATCCTGCTGCTAGCATTGATACTCACTTTTACATTGATCATGGTACTGGTCTTGTAATTGGTGAAACTGCTACAATTGGTAAAAATGTAAAACTATACCAAGGAATTACACTGGGTGCTTTAAGCGTGAGCAAAGATCTCGCTTCAAAAAAAAGACATCCAACTATAGAAGACCGTGTCGTAATCTACTCAGGAGCTACTATATTGGGAGGTAATACTGTTATAGGTCACGATAGCATTGTCGGGGGGAACGTATGGCTTACAGCTAGTATAGCTCCGTTCTCGAAAGTATACCATCAGCCTCAGGTAAAAATTAGTGAATAATTAAAAGTAAAAAATAAATTGTGAAAAAAATTATAAGTTTTGTAATACGAAAAGTACCCAGAAAATATTTACAAATTTTCAGTCCTTTAGCTTTGAAAATTCTTGCGCTAGCAAATACAGGTAATGAAGTAGAATGCAATGTTTGTAATAAGACGTATAAAAAATTCCTTCCTTATGGAAGAATCGTTTCTAGAGAAAATGCTTTATGTCCTAATTGTCTTTCCCTTGAAAGACATAGACTCATGCAATTTTATCTTAAAGAAAAAACAAATTTCTATACCGCAGAATTAAAAGTTCTCCATGTAGCACCAGAACATTGTTTTATAAAAAGATTCACTGCTCTGAAAAACATTAAATATGTAACGGCTGATATTGAATCTCCACTGGCAATGGTAAAAATGGACATACATCAAATTCCATTTGAAGCCAACTCCTATGATGTTGCTTTTTGTAACCATGTAATGGAACATGTAAAAGACGATATTAAAGCAATGAGCGAACTACACCGTATTTTAAAACCGGGTGGATGGGCCATTATTCAATCTCCTTTGTGGCCAGGATTAACAACTACCTTCGAAGACAACACGATTACAGATCCTAAAGAAAGAGAAAAAGTTTTCGGACAAAATGATCATGTACGAAACTACGGAACAGACTATGGACGAAGACTTGAAAGAGCAGGCTTTATAGTAACAGAAGATAGATTTGTAATGGAAATGCCGAAAGAAAAAGTAAAACGTTTTGCATTGCCTTCCGAAGAAATCGTTTATTTTTGTACAAAGAAATAGATATTCAAGATACAAGATGGAAGATTCAAGATACTAGATGCTAGATCTATATTGAATCTTCCATCTTGCATCTTGAATCATTCTCTTAATCTTACAAAACTTTCATTTCGCG
Source organism: Cytophagales bacterium (assembly GCA_031416415.1). Taxonomy (GTDB): domain Bacteria; phylum Bacteroidota; class Bacteroidia; order Cytophagales; family Cytophagaceae; genus JANYCO01. The sequence continues at coordinate 17,625 of JANOTP010000070.1, forward strand.
TTCAATAGAGGTTACATTCATTCTTATTCGCCATTCTGTGGGATAATAATTATTAAATCTATTGTTGATTTTTTTCAACCATCCCAATGGCATTCCTCTATAATAGGCCACTATCCAGTTCCCTTCCGGTAAGGAAACATCAAAAGTCTCTTTTGCTAAAAACAAAAGTGCTTCTTTATATTCAAGCTCTACCCTAGGAAATTTTTCATTATTAAGATCAATAGAAAGAGCAAGGGCAGGGAGTGGTATATTGTTTTTTTTCTTTATTTCTGCAAGCTCCAGCCCACACAGAATAATATGTAAATGATTCGTTAATAAAACAATTTCGTCTACTTTGTTTTCAGGCAAAGCCAGTACTTGTTCACCATACAAAAAAGGTTTTAAATTTGAATCCTTCGTTAACCATGTTTTAAATTCTTTTTCTAATTCTCTAGATAAAAAAGCAAATGGATTTTTTAGTTTTTTAAAAGTTGGTGGATGATTATCTGCTCCAGCCTTTTTGCGTATAACAGACATAAAAAAACCTTCCCCATTCACTTTGTGAGGGAAAAATTTATATCCTATACCACCTAATTCTGATCGAACTTCAGTAACTCCCCACTCTTGGTTTACTCTCAGCGATAACGTTTCTGCGTCAAAATCCTTTATCATCCAATCAAGATTCGTTTCGTCTTCTTTTGTATTAAAAGTACAAGTACTGTAGATTAAAATGCCTCCCGGTTTTAAAGCCTCCCATACATCTGCTACTATACGCTGTTGACGTGCTGCACAAAGTTCTACATTTTCTAGCGACCACTCTTTCATAGCCTCTGCATCTCTTCTAAACAAGCCCTCACCAGAACAAGGAGCATCAATAACCATTACATCGAAAAAATCCGTTAAGGCCGCAAAGCGCCCTGGATCTGATTGTGTAATCACCACATTATTACAGCCCCATTTTTGTATATTTTCTTTTAATACATATGCGCGAGATTTTATAACCTCATTGGAGACTAAAAGACTTTGGTTATTAATTAAAGAAAGTATATGTGTGCTTTTACCCCCTGGAGATGCACATAGATCCAATACATTAAGTGATTCTTCATAATCGGTATATTGTAAAAATGCTTGTTCTAAAAACATTGAACTGGCCTCTTGCACGTAGTAGGCACCTGCATGAAATAAAGGATCTAATGTAAATACAGGTCTTTCAGGTAAGTAATACCCATAGTTAGACCAGGGTATAAAGGTTAAATTTACAGGTTCGATAAATTTGTCTTTATTTACTCTTATACTTACGGGCGCCTTGGTTTCATAGGCAGTTTCAAACGAGTTGTATTCACTGCCTAATAAGGCCTGCATCTGGATTTTGAAAGCGAGAGGGAAATTATCCGACATAACGATTACACTAACTATATTTTACAAAGCTAAAACTTTTATCATAAAAAAAACTCCCTTAAAATTAAGGGAGTTTTTTAGTAGGGTATTGAAGTAAAATTAAACTTTTACTTTATCAACTATAGCTTTGAAAGCTTTTTCGTCGTTCATAGCAAGATCAGCCAATACTTTTCTGTTGATCTCAACTTTAGACTTCGCAAGAAGTCCGATAAATTTAGAGTAAGAAAGACCATATTGTCTAACACCAGCGTTAATTCTTTGAATCCAAAGCGCACGGTATTCTCTTTTCTTGGTTTTTCTATCTCTGAATGCGTATTGAAGACCTTTTTCATAAGTATTCTTCGCTACTGTGTGTACGTTACCTCTTGCACCGAAGTAACCTCTGGTTTTTTTAAGGAGTTTTTTTCTGCGGTTTCTCGACGCAACTTTAGGGACTGATCTAGGCATTTTGCTTTTCTCATTTTTCGGTCTTTGGCGTCTGTCATCTGACTGATCTTGCTACCAAAGCCCCGGTTTAAACTTGTTTCAACCTTACTTAAGGATTTTTAGATTTTTAACATGGCTTTTACATTAGCCGTATCAGCTTTAGATACCAGAGAAGCGTGAGTTAAACGTCTTTTCTGTTTGGTTTCTTTCTTAGTCAGGATATGGCTTTTGTAAGCATTTTTACGCTTAATTTTACCAGTTCCTGTAAGTTTAAACCTTTTCTTTGCCGCTGATTTTACTTTTTGTTTAGGCATACTCCTTTTGATTTATAAAACTTACAATTAATTACTTTTTAGCTTTTGGAGAAAAGAAAATATACATTCTCTTACCTTCCAATCTTGGCATATCTTCTACTTTACCGTGCTCTTCCAATGCCTGAGCAAATTTCAACAACAATGTTTCGCCTTGTTGTTTGAAAACTATCTGACGGCCTACAAAATGTACATAAGCCTTTACTTTATTTCCTTCTTTTAGAAAACTAACAGCATGTTTTAACTTAAAGTCAAAATCATGATCATCGGTATTAGGACCGAATCTGATTTCTTTTACTACAACTTTATGAGTTTTAGCTTTAAGCTCTTTCTGTTTTTTCTTCTGTTCGTACTTAAATTTCGAATAATCGACAATTTTACAAACAGGTGGTTCTGCATTTGGAGAAATTTCAACCAGATCCAATGTTTTTGATTTTGCCAATGCCAAAGCATCTGCAAGCTCCATAACCTCAGACTCTACATCGTCTCCTACTACCCTTACTTTTGGAGCTCTGATTCTCTCATTGATATTGTAAGGTTCTTCTTTAACTCTGGGACCCCTAAAATTTCCCCTAGGATTTGGACGTAAATTCATTTACTTGATTAAAATTCTTTGTTTAATTTTACAGGGTGCAAATATCAGTATAATTATTCGATTATAAAATAAATAATAGTATTTTTTAATTAAATGCACGAACTCATTATCAGCATTTTACATATATACTAAGCCTTATTTTACAAACATAGTGCTTTGAAAGCTATTAAAAATGTAAAAACAACAGCTTATGTCTTTGAGTAATTGTAATTTATTAATTTGAACAAGTGGTAGCGTTTCGCAAAAACTAACCAAAAACGATACTGAACTCAGCACCTTTTTCTGGTTCACTTTCTACGGAGATTGAACCTCCCAGAGATTCAATCTGATTTCTAGTTATAAATAATCCCATTCCTCTTGAATCTAAATTAAGATGAAAGGTTTTATTCATTCCAAAAATTTTATCACCAAATCTTTTTAAATCAATCCCCATTCCATTGTCTTTGCATATAAAAAGTATGCCGTCATCAAGTTTTTTTGAGGTCATCTCTATTATTAACGCTCGATCTTTCGATCGATATTTAATTGAGTTAGTTATTAAATTTTGTAAAATACTTTCTAAATATACTTTAGGGTATCTAATCGAATCACACTCTTTAAAATTACAAATAATTGTAGTGTTAGAAAGTTGTATCTGTGTATTCAATATTGTTTTAATATGCTCAACAGTATCTTCAAATTTATTTGGATGAAACTCTATACCTTTATCTTGTCTTATTTTTACTACTTCTGTTAGTTCATCTATTGTTTGAGAAAAACTTCGGGTAACCTCTGCTATTTTCTTTATAAGAAAATCTTTTTGCTCTTGCGTTTTTTCATTTTCATAAATCCCCATTAAGGAAATTAAATTACTCATTGGAGAACGTAAATTATGAGAAACGATATGAGCGAAATCCTGAAGTTGTCTGTTTTTATTGACCAAATTGCCCGACAATTCTTGTAATTCATGTATGTGATCATTTAATTCTCTTTCAACTTCTTGCTTTTCTGTTATATCCTTTGCTGTATTTAAAACGGTTTCTACTCTTTTACCATCTTTGTCCATTATAGGAACAAGCGTAATTTGATACGTACGAAGACCTAGGCCTACTTGAGGTAATTCAGAAACAGTAGTAAACGTTGATGTTACTCCTTTCTCAAAAACATATATCAAGTGCTTCTCATGATCTTTTATAAATTGCTCAGGAAAACCAAGATCGTATATAGTTTTACCAACAAAAAAATCAGATGATGAATTGGTTAATTTTAAAACGGTTTTATTTACAAAAATATAACGAAAATCTTTATCCAATAAAGAAACTAAATCTGGTAAATTATTTACCAAAACCATAAATTGTTCTTCTTGCTTAGCTTTCTCTACGTGTACATCATTCATTAATTAATCTCTCCCTTCTCTACTTATCAGTTCTACTTTTAAATAAACGATGAGTATATAAAAAAGTTTAAAATGAACTCTACTGACAACGTAATAAAATAAGTGAATTGTGTTAAAAAAACGTTAAAAAATACAATTTAAATTACCTTTAAATAAAGGTGAAGTATTCTTTTAAGACTTTTAAAAGAATACTTCACCTTTACTAGATTAAGATTTTGACGCTAAGCTATCGGCTATCTCTTTATTAAACAGACTTATAAATTCTTGTAAAGAAACACTACCCAAATCGCCTTCCCCATGCTTACGTATAGATACCTTATTTTCATCTTGCTCTTTTTCGCCAACAATCAACATGTAAGGAATTTTTCTTACTTCAGCATCTCTGATCTTTCTTCCTATTTTTTCATCACGGCTATCTAAGATCCCTCTTATATCTATTTCCATCAATTCATTTTGAATTTTCTCGGCATAGTCATGAAACTTTTCAGAAATAGGAAGTATTGCGATTTGATCTGGTGATAACCATAAAGGAAAATTCCCAGCACAATGCTCCGTCAGAACTGCGATAAACCTTTCCAAAGAACCGAATGGCGCACGGTGTATCATTACAGGTCTATGTTTCTGATTGTCTGCTCCAATATATTCCAACTCAAAACGGATGGGCAGTTGATAATCAACCTGAATAGTTCCTAATTGCCACGAGCGACCTAGTGCGTCTTTGATCATAAAATCGAGTTTAGGACCATAAAATGCGGCCTCCCCAAGTTCGGTAACCGTTTTCAAACCCTTCTCATTCGCTGCTTCAATGATGGCATTAGAAGCCGCCTCCCATTGATCGGCCTCTCCAATATATTTT
>JANOTP010000071.1:0-105470 GCA_031416415.1 Cytophagales bacterium
GCATAATAGCGATTTTTATTCTGTTGGTCATCCGGCACTAAGTAAAGACGAACGTACTTTATATTTTGTGTCTGATTTTCCTGGGGGAAATGGAGGTACTGATTTGTATGTTTCTGTATTGAAAGACGGAGAATGGAGTAAGCCAAAAAATATGCGAGAGCCAATAAATACAGAAGGGAACGAAATGTTTCCCTATGTAAGTCCTTCGGGGAGGTTATACTTTTCTTCAGATGGTCATGGCGGTCTAGGAGGTTTGGATATAGTATACTCAGACAATAACACTTTAAACGAAGAAGATATTTTTAACCCCGGTTATCCCTTAAATTCTGCTAGAGATGATTTTGGAATTGTTTTAGACAATCAGGAATTGAGTGGCTATTTTACTTCAGATAGAAAAGGAGATGATGATATATACAAACTTTATATAAAGAAGGTAGAGTTAAAACTAAAAGTAGTAGATGAAATAGCTAGTGCCACTGTGTTAAATCCAAAGGTAAAACTTATAGACAAAGAATCAGGACAAGAGATTTTGTACACTCCCGTCTTAGGAAAGGTAAATCAATTTAATTATTCTCTTAAACTTCATCATGAATATAAATTAATAGTACAGAAAGACGATTATAAAATAGTTGAGAAAGACATTTCAACAATGGAAATTGTCGATGATCAGACAATCGAGCTAAAGGTAGTTTTGAAAAGAAAGTTTGAATATTATGTAACATTGAAAGTTAGAGATGCAGAATCTGAAAATATTATAGCAAACACTTTAGTACAAGTAATTAATTTAAGTAGTCAAGAACTAGATTCTAATGGACGAAAAAATAATGGAGAATTGGATCTTAAGCTTGACTCAGAGTCTGATTACCTCATTGTAGCGTTTAACGAAAATAAAAGTGGGGAAATTAAAATAGAGAAACAAAATAAAAAGAAAGTATCGTCTGTACGTTTCCATACATTAACTGTTTCCGAAAAGGAAGAAAAAAAAATAACCTTCCAGCTTCTTGATTCTACAGAAGTTAAAATTAATTACCCTATTGATATTATTCTTCAAGACATGATAACAGGGTTGGAAACAAAATTAATATTGTCTGATAGTGGAGAGCTTGATTTTTTTATAAAAAATGATTGGTACTATAGGCTGTATTATAATAATAAGCAATTTTATTACGATAGTCTAAAGAAAACGAGTACGGGAAATATTATTTTTAAAATGAGAAAATAATGAATAAGTAGTTTTGTTTTTAAGGTTTGGATAGTTGTCTTTTGTAATTTAAAATGTACACGGCTAGTATGCCAATTAATCCACCTAATAATGTGTTCCATAAAGGTATTTCACCTAGAATTATCCAAGAGCCAATAGCAGCAGAAAGAGGGACCATAAATAAATAATTACTTGCCTTGTCGGCTCCTATTTTTGCTGTAGCTAAAAAATAAAAAGTTGTAGCTAATGATGTCGTAATTGTTGCACTAAAAAACAAGCTCAGCCAAAAAGTTAAATCACTATTTTTTAAAATAGAGAGTGTAGTAGTACTATCACAAAAAACAAACATTAATGCCGAACATATACCATATAGCCAGAGGCTAAAACCAACAGGTGATCCGTAGCGGGAAGATAGAGAAGTGAATTTACTTAGAACAGCCCAAACAATTGTCGCTATAATAAAATAAATATTACCTGCTTTAAAAATTACATCGGTATCAGCCCATAATTTCAAAAGAATTGAGCCTGCTAATAATCCAACACATAGCCCTAAGAATTCTTTTATAGTAGGAGGGCGAAATGTAAGAAGCATCGCAAGTGCATAAGAGATTAATGGATTCAACGTAGTGGCTAGTACGCCACCTGCTCCTGCTTTTCCGTGATTTAATCCTTCAAGAAATAAATAACTGTATAGGGTCATACAAACACTAGCTGCCAACAAGGCAGGAATTCCTTTTTTAGAAATAGAAATGGGTTCCTTGATCACTAATAAAATAAGGAGTAGAGAAAGGAATGTTATGACAAATCGTATCAGGGCAATATTTTCAGCTGCGCCGTAAGAAGAAATTATTTTACCTACAGGCCAACTTATACCCCAACAAAGCATAGACGCAATCATGCCATATAAGAATTTTTGGTCTGCGGTAATTTTTTTCATAAGAAGTAATTCTAATTTAATAAAAAAATAGAGACACGATTAGGTGTCTCTATTTGTAAAATAGTTAAGATATTAGAATAGAATTAATATCTGTATTCGTCAGATTTGAATGGCCCTTCAACTGTTACACCAATATATTTGGCTTGATCAGCAGATAGTACATCAAGTTCTACATCAATTTTAGCAAGGTGCAATCTAGCAACTTTTTCATCTAGATGTTTTGGAAGTGTATATACATCATTTTTGTATTTACTTGAATTTTGCCAAAGCTCCAACTGAGCAATTACTTGGTTTGTAAACGAAGCAGACATTACAAAAGAAGGGTGACCTGTAGCACAACCAAGGTTTACTAAACGACCTTCTGCCAATACAAGTACATCGTGTCCATCAACATTGTATTTGTCAACTTGTGGTTTGATTTCAACTTTTGTTTGACCATAATTTTTATTTAACCAAGCCATGTCAATTTCATTGTCGAAGTGACCAATGTTACAAACAATAGCTTTGTCTCTCATCGACTTGAAGTGACGGTCAACAATAATGTTTTTGTTTCCAGTTGCAGTAACGATAATGTCTGCTCTTTTTACAGCATCATCCATTTTCTTTACTTCAAATCCGTCCATTGCAGCTTGAAGCGCGCAGATTGGATCGATTTCGCATACTAATACTCTTGCGCCAGCTCCTTTAAGCGATGCAGCAGAACCTTTTCCTACGTCACCGTATCCAGCTACTACTGCTACTTTTCCAGCCATCATAACATCTGTAGCTCTTCTTATAGCATCTACAAGAGATTCTTTACAACCGTATTTATTGTCAAATTTAGATTTTGTAACAGAATCGTTGATATTTATTGCAGGCATAGTAAGTGTTCCTTTTTGAACTCTTTCTCTTAATCTTAATACTCCTGTAGTAGTTTCTTCAGAAATACCTCTAATGTCTTTTGCAAGTTCAGGGAATCTATCTAAAACCATGTTAGTAAGATCACCGCCATCGTCAAGAATCATATTTAATGGTTTTTTATCTTCTCCAAAAAATAGAGTTTGCTCAATACACCAATCAAATTCTTCTTCATTCATACCTTTCCAAGCGTAAACAGATATTCCTGCAGCAGCAATAGCAGCAGCAGCGTGATCTTGCGTAGAAAATATGTTACAAGAAGACCAAGTAACTTCAGCACCTAGCTCTATCAATGTTTCGATTAATACAGCAGTTTGTATTGTCATGTGAAGACAACCTGCCACTCTAGCACCTTTCAATGGCTTGGATGGACCAAATTCTTTTCTGATAGACATTAGACCTGGCATTTCAGCTTCGGCTAATTGTATTTCTTTTCTACCCCATTCAGCCAAAGACATATCTTTAACTTTAAATTTCACAAATGTATCAACCATTATTTTTTGTTTTTATAATTTTCAACTTAGAATATATGTACAAATATAATTTATTGAGCTTTCAATAACAAAATTAAAAATCAATTTAGGAATTCAACTTCTTTAAAATCAAACAACTTCGTTTTTTCATCCGATTCAATCTGTAATCTTCCTATTTTGTCAATTCCCGTTATTTTACCCCTAAATTCAACACCCATTGTTTTAAAATAGTTCAGTTCATTATATCGATATAAATTAGAAATGTATAAATCGGTAAGTTCCTCCAGTTTCATTTCCCTTAGTTTTAGGTAATAAACTTCCATTTTACTTAAAAAATAATTCAATAGCTCATTGACTGAAAATTCGGTGCCTGCATAATTTATCATAGAAATGGCCTTTTTGTCGGAAAAGGTTTCTTGATTTACATTTATGCCAATTCCAATTATGGAGCCAGTTATAGTGCTTTTTTTAAGGCTATTTTGAATTAAAATTCCACATATCTTTTTGTTTGTTAGATATATATCATTTGGCCACTTTACTTTAACTTCAGTTTTGAGAAAATAAGCCAGCGTATCACGAACTGCTAAAGAAGTAATGATGTTTAGGTAAAACTGTTGTGAGATAGGAAGGAATGTAGGGCGATATATAAGCGAAAATGTAAGGTTTTTGCCTGATTCAGCCTCCCAGCTTCTCCCGCGTTGCCCTTTACCAGCGGTTTGGTTGGGGGTAATAATGAGAGTACCTTCAATTGGATTTCCTTCCGAAAGCAAATTGCTTGCATGGTCATTGGTAGAATGACAGGTTGGCAGACATATAATTGTTTTACCAGTAAAAATCGTATTGGCTGAAATATTGTACAATTATTTTTATAATTTTAGGCAAAATACACATAACAATATAATTAGTGGCAAAAATTAAAGAAAAAGTATCTTCAAAGTCAATTCCGGCTAAAAAGAAATCAGTTGAAATAAGTTTAGTAGATCTTGTTGTAAAAGGAATGCTTGAGAAAAAAGGGCAAGCTGTTACAATCATAGATTTGAGAGAAGTAAAATCAGCAGTAGCAGATTATTTTGTTATTTGTTCCGCTAACACAGATACTCAAGTAGACGCCATTCGTCAATCAATAGAAGAAGAAGTATGGAAGGCAAGTGGAGAAGATGTATGGATGAAAGAAGGAATGCAAAATCGAGAATGGATACTTTTAGATTATGCTGATGTGGTAGCACATATATTCCGTACCGACCGTCGAGAATTTTATGGATTAGAAGATCTATGGGGTGATGCCGACATCACTATTCTTGATGATGATACTGCCGAGCCTACAAAAAAACCTAAAAGAGAACCAAAGGTAATAGCTGAAACTAAAACTAAAAAGGCAAAAGCAAAACCAAACGTTACGGTTGCAGGGAAATCTAAAACTGCTACTAGAACAAAAACGTTAGCCAAAAAAAATACCACTAAAAAAGTAGTGGCTAAAAAAGTAGTTTCCAAAAAGTCGGCTTCTCCAAAAAAGAAGTCTTCTAAATAATAAAAACAAGTAGTAAATCCATGGAAGAAAATAAGGAAAAAAGTACAAAAAAGAAAAATCCATTACAAGTCAATCCCCTTGGTTCTAAGCCAGGAGGAGATAGACCAAGTTATCAGGTATGGATTATTATATCATTACTTACTGTTGTTTTTGGAATCATGTGGTTTGGAAGACAAGGATCAGTAAAAAATATAAAGGCCAAAAGATTTGAAGAAATTTATTTGAGCCATGATCTTGAGAAAATCTTAGTAGTAAACGATAAGGTTGTAGAGCTTACGCTGAAAAAAGATGCGTTGAATAATGTTAAATACAAAGATATTGTTCAAGATGGTGGACCATTCGGAATCACACAAGGTCCTCATGCACAGTTTGAGGTTATTTCGGGAGAAATATTTAAAGAAGATTTAGAAAAAATAAATAAGGATAAAAAAGTATCAGAAGCTGATAAAGTTTCCTTGGAAGTAGAGAGCGGTCGTTCCGATGTTTCCAATACTTTATTTACTTGGGGTTTCATGATCTTACTTATAGTTGGGTTGTGGTATATGATGAAAAGAGTAACGGCCTCTGGTCCTGGTGGACAAATTTTCAATATAGGAAAATCTAGAGCTGCATTATTTGATGCAGAAAGCAAAGTTAAAATTACGTTTGCAGATGTTGCTGGTCTTGAAGAAGGAAAAGAAGAAGTAAAAGAAATCGTTGACTTTCTTAAGAATCCTACAAAATTCACAAGGCTTGGGGGTAAAATTCCCAAAGGTGCATTATTGATAGGCCCTCCAGGTACAGGAAAGACATTGCTTGCGAAAGCAGTAGCAGGTGAGGCGGGTGTTCCTTTTTTCTCTCTGTCAGGTTCAGACTTTGTTGAGATGTTTGTAGGTGTTGGTGCTGCAAGAGTACGCGACTTATTTAAACAAGCAAAAGAAAAAGCACCCTGTATAATATTCATTGATGAGATAGATGCAGTTGGTCGCTCTAGAGGTAAAGGGTCTATGCCAGGAGCTAACGACGAAAGAGAAAATACATTGAACTCTTTGTTGGTTGAAATGGATGGTTTCGCAACCGATTCAGGTGTTATAATTTTAGCAGCAACAAACAGGCCTGATGTATTGGACCCAGCGTTGTTGAGGCCAGGCCGTTTTGATAGACAAATCTCAATAGACAAGCCAGATCTTGTAGGTAGAGAAGCTATTTTCAAAGTGCATCTTAAACCGTTGAAACTTGCAACAGAAGTTGATCCTAAAAAATTGGCTGCTCAAACACCTGGTTTTGCTGGTGCAGAGATTGCTAACGTATGTAACGAAGCAGCGCTGATTGCCGCAAGAAAAGATAAAAATGAAGTAGGTATGCAAGATTTCTATGATGCAATCGATAGAGTGATTGGCGGACTAGAAAAGAAAAATAAAATTATTTCTCCAGAGGAAAAGAAAATTGTAGCCTATCACGAGGCAGGTCACGCTGTGGCTGGCTGGTTTTTAGAACATGCAGATCCTTTGGTGAAAGTAAGTATAGTGCCACGTGGTATTGCAGCATTAGGTTATGCTCAATATTTACCTAAAGAGCAGTTTTTGTATACTACTGAGCAGTTGCTTGACGAAATGTGTATGACATTAGGCGGTAGAGCAGCAGAAGAAATTGTGTTCGGCAAAATATCTACAGGAGCATTGAGTGACTTAGAAAGAATTACTAAAATGGCTTACGGAATGGTAACCATCTACGGTATGAACGATAAGTTGGGGAATGTGTCTTACTATGATTCTAAGCAAAGTGAATATTCTTTCAATAAACCCTACTCCGAATCTACTTCTCAAACAATAGATGAAGAAGTAAGAAAAATTATAGGTGGAGCTTACGAGCGTAGTAAAAAACTATTGTCTGACAAACGTGAGCAATTAGAAATAATAGCTCAAGAACTTTTATTAAAAGAAATTATATTCCAACAAGATCTTGAAACGCTTATAGGTAAAAGACCTTTTGATAAACAAACAACCTATCAGGAATTTACCAATCGCAAATCGGAAGAAAAGGTAGAAGTGAAAAAAGAAGATACAGTTAACCCATCTTCTAATGGAACAGATATGAACGATGAAGTAGTTGTTAAAAGTAAGGATGAATAATAATTGTTCTATACATTAATGATTTTTAGAAAGGCAGTATTTTCAATAAAAAAGAAGATGCTGCTTTTTTATGATACTATTAGTAATAACTCTAATTTTACCCAATGAAGCTTCCATTTGATCAACTTCCTGAAGGCAAGAAACTTTATTTTATATCTGATTTCCATTTAGGAATCCCTGATCATGCTTCTAGTCTAGAACGGGAAAAGAAAATCGTTCGCTGGCTTTCTTCAGTTGAGAAAGATGCGGCGGCTATTTTTTTAATGGGTGATATATTTGATTTTTGGTTTGAGTTTAAATATGTCATCCCTAAAGGGTTCGTTAGATTACAAGGAAAGCTTGCCCAAATAACAGATAGTGGCATACCTGTGTATTGGTTTACAGGGAACCACGATATGTGGATTTTTGATTATTTTACCAAAGAACTTAATATCGAGATTTTTCGCAACCCCGAAGTTTTAAGTATTAATAATAAAAAACTTTACTTGGGTCATGGTGATGGTTTAGGACCTGGAGATAATTTTTATAAATTTATTAAAAAGGTTTTTGCCCATAGATTCTTTCAAGAATGGTTTAGAGTAACTCCAGCCTCAATAGGCATGGGTATTGCAAAATATTGGTCTACAAGTAGTCGTATCTCAGGCTTAAAAAAAGAGGAGTTTTTGGGAGACAAAGAATGGCTCACTATTTATTCTAAAGAACAAGAAAAAATTGCCCATCATGATTACTATATTTTTGGTCATCGCCACTTGCCACTAGATATTGAATTAAATGCTGAGAGTAGGTATATAAACTTAGGTGAATGGGTAAATTACTTTACCTATGCGGAGTTTGACGGCACTAAATTGAGCCTTCTTGAATACAAAGAATAACAGCATTAATAATTATATTTTTTATAGCGATTATACTTTTTCATGATTCATTCCTGAATTAACTAATTCAATACTTTACTGATTTAGATGTTGCCTAGGCTATTTTTGTCCACTGGTATCTAGAAGGGATTTTATTAATTAAAATGGCTTTATTGAGGCTATTTTGCCATTTTTAATAGAATTTAATACGCTATATCAAGGCTTTATAAATTCGTTTCCAAGCCCTCCAAAGTGCATTTTTTACTGATTAAAAACTTCCTCCTCATTGCTTTTTGTAAATTAAAGAGAAGAGTATTAAAAGACGCTTGATTTATTAAAACTGGTTAAAGGCTGATTTGATTAACTGGCTTACTTAGAATTGAATTATTCAGAGAGCCGTATTGAAAGGAAGAAAATAAATTCAGGTTTGAGAATAAATGGTGAAATGGAATTGATTTTTTTGAAAAAGTTACGGTTTATATAAAATGTAATTAGTTAAGAAAATGAGTGTGAAAAAATGGAAGTTGATAGTACTATTTATGTTGTTGGCTACAACAATGGTTTCCAATGCACAGATTGTAAAGGGGTATTTTCCTTATTATAGATCTGCAGCGGATGTGGCAAATGTTCAGTATACAAAACTAACAGATATCGTCTATGCTTTTGCTGCAGTGGATGCGAATGGAAACCTCCAAATTATGGGACCAGGTGGTACGCCTGACCTTTCATTATTTACTCCTTTAAAAAATAACTGCACTACCAACGGTGTTAGGTTGTGGATAGCAATCGGTGGTTGGGGATTGTCTGGTAATTTTTCCAGTGTAGCTGCAAATACTACTAAACGAAATACGCTGGCTACTGCTTGTCTTAATTTATGCACTACCTATGGTTTAGCAGGAATTGATATAGATTGGGAGTTTCCAGCTGCTGGTGATAAAACAAATTATACTGCAATGTTAGCGGCAATCAAAAGTCAATTAGGCTCTACTTACAAACTTTCAGCAGCATTAGGGGGAGAATCTTTTAATTATAGTTGTGTTGCTTCTGGCCATGCAGTAGGAGTTGAGCCTGCGGCATTTGCACAATTAGATTATTTCAACGTAATGACCTACGATGCGCCTTCCTGTTTTCCAAACCACTCATCGCTAGATTTTATGACAAGATCTATGGATGGTTGGAATGCTTTGGGATGTCCGTATAGTAAAATGATTCCTGGTATTGCTTTTTATACAGCCTCTGGTTTGCTTTGGAGTAGCTTTGCTACTGCGGCTCGTTTTAACGATGCAGATGGCATTGACGGAGGTACAAGTTTTGACTCTAAACTTACTATTGAGGCAAAGATAAACCAAGCCATGGCTGTCAAAGGATCTCCAGGTGTAATGGTTTGGGAGCTGTCTCAAGATTTACCAGGATCAAATCCATTAAATCTTACAACAGTAATGAAAAATGCCGTTGATGCCAATGCCTGTCCTATTGGTAATCCTTCATTAGGTCCCGACCAATCGTTATGTGGCGTTGCTTCAATTCTTTTGAATAGTAATATTGCTGCAGCAACAGGTAGAACATTTTCATGGAAAAAAGATGGAAGTGGAATAGCGGGTACTGGTCCTACACTTTCCATATCAACTGGTGGAACATACGAAGTCACAATAGTAGAAGGTACCTGTACGAAGAATGATATCATTGTTATTACTGCTGTTTTACCAACACCTGATTTAGGTAGTAACAAAGTAATTTGTGACCCTGCTACCTATAATCTAGTTCCCGCTAACCTAGCAACCTTTCCTGGAAGTACTACTTGGCAATGGAAAAAAGATGGATCGGATATAGCAGGTGCAACTGCTTCTACACTTTCTAACGTTAGGGTGGCCGGTATTTATAGACTTACGGCAAGTATAATTGGTTGCTCAAGTACATTGCAGAATGTGACGCTTACCTCTACCATTGCTACACCTGCTGATGGTTGTGCTTCAACTGCACCTGTTTTCCTTTCTATATCCAATGCAGTCGCAGGGCCATACAGTTGGTATGATATGGCCATAGGTGGAACATTACTTATTACGGGTACATCTTATAGCGCTCCTGCTTCAGGAACTTATTATGTACAGGATGGTGCTTCTTCACCTCCTTATTATATAGGTCTTGCAGGGCCTGCAAATTCATTTCAAAATCCTACAGGTACTACGATTGGAATGAATTTTACGACTACCAATACCGTGACAATAAATTTTGTAGACGTATATGTGCCTACTGGTGCTTCAGGAAATGTTCAAATTAAAATAAGAAACAATGCTAATACTGCGGATGTCCTTACTGGACCTGTAACAGCAGTAAATAATAGCACAGGCGCAATACAAAAGATTAAAGTTCCAGTTGGAGGAAGTCTTCCAGCAGGAAGTTATAAAATGGTAGACGTTGGTACCGTAAATCTACATGTAAACTCAGCGCCAACATATCCTATAAACGTAACGGACGTTTCAATTACTAGTTCTTTTGGATTAGGAAGTTATGCCTTTTTCTTTAATTGGGAAATTGCAGGTTCGGGAAGTAGTTGTAAACGGTTGCCTGTAATAGCCACGGTAAATGCTAGCTGTGCAGTAGCACCAGTTACGTTAATGAATTTTTCGGCAGCTCAAAAAGAAGGTTATGTAGTATTGAATTGGACAACGGCTCAAGAAATTGACAATAATTATTTTATACTTGAAAAATCGTCAGACGCTATTCATTTTTCTGAATTAGTAAAAATGAATGGACACGGCACTACGTCTACTATTCAAGAATATTATTATTCTGATCGTGATCTTAACACGGATAAAATTTATTATCGATTGGCACAATATGATTTTGACGGTACTGTACATTATAGTTCAGTTGTTTCGATTGAAACTATAGCGTCCTCTATCTCACTAGCTCCAAATCCATTTTCTACTTCTTCTACTCTTTTAATTTATGGTAAAGAAGAAAAAATAAACTTTACAATTACTGATATTCAGGGAAGGCTGATAGAGCAGGGAACTTCAACTCCCGGACAAGAGATGCTAATAGGAGAGAAGCTTTCTGCTGGAACGTATATTTTACAAATTCAATTTTCAGATCGAAAAGTTGTAAAAAGAATTATTAAAGAATGATAGAAATTAAAATAATAAAAATTTAAAAATAAAATGAAAACTAAAAAGAATTACTTACTTGCCTTTTTTTTAACCGTTCTTATTTCTAGTAGTGTTTTTTCGCAAAGAATAGTAGGCTATTTTCCCGACTATCAATACGCTGCTGGTACCGTAAATCAGATTCAATATGCAAAGCTAACGCACTTGATCTATTTTTCTTTAAGTCCAATGTCTAACAATGGAACAGTTTCCACCGCTACTTCTACATGGTTTAATCTTGCTAGTTTTAATGCAGTAGTTGACGCAGCAAAAACTGCCAATCCAAATATAAAAATAATTATTGCTACAGGTGGCGCTCCTGCTTCTGGTGATGGAGGAAGTAATGGAGGAGACATACATTTAAGGCTCAGAGATATTGCAGCAAATACAGTCGCTGGCTCTAGAGCTCAATTTGTAAGCGATATTGGCAATTTTATCCAGACCTATTCTAGGACTGTGGGCGGCGTTACGTATACCTTAGACGGATGGGATTTTGATTGGGAGTTTCCAAATTACCTTAATAGTAATGCTGCGGATACAACCAACTTTCGAAACTTACTTGGCTTGATGCGAACCCGATTAAATACTGCGGGAACTGCACTATGTAAAAATTTAGAAATATCGATCGCTGTAAACGGTGAGCCAAGTATATTTCAAACAAATCCAAGTACTGCTTCCTATTTAAGTCCGGGAGTAATTAATAATGTTGACTACGTTAATATAATGTCCTACGATGCAAATTTAGCAGCGCATCCGACGTATTCTAATCATGGTCCGCTATCGTTTGCTCAAGATGCCGTTATAGCGCTCACAAGTCCCCCATTCAACTGGCCTAAAAATAAATTACTAATAGGTATTCCATTTTATGGTAAAAACGGAGGCACATCTTCTAGCTATAGTGCGATCAATTCAACCAACAGCGCTGCAATATATAATAACGTATCGGATGTAAGCGGAGGCTTTGGTTATAATGCCTGCCCTACAATTACAGATAAAGTTAATTATGTAAAAGCTCAAGGATTGGCAGGAGTATTTATTTGGGAAGTAACGTTGGACCGTAAAACAACTCCTGCAGCATCGGCTACAAATTCTCTTTTGAGTTGCACCTATTCAGCAGTAGGAAGTACAATCTGGACTTCCCCTGAAATGACTTGTTGTCAGAAACCTGCCTTAGGAAATGATATCTCTTCTTGTAATTCTGCTTATCCTATAACGTTGAACTCTGCAACTACTGTTGGCTCGGGTACTTATGTATGGAAAAGAATAGCACCTACTACGACTACCTTAAGTGCAGCGTTTACTAATACCGCCACAGTTACTTCTGGCGATGGACCTGGTACGTATGTGGTGATAAGAACAGAGACTATAAGTGGAGCACTATGTAGTAGATCAGATACTCTTATTATAAATGCATCGCTACCTAGCCCTGTCTTTGCAGCATCGTCTATAAGTTTATGTACTGCTTCTTACTTGCTTACACCAACAAATAGTTTTGCTTTCCCTGCTGGGACTACCTTTCAATGGCAATTTAATAGTTCAAACATAACGGGTCAAACTACTACTAGTATGTATGCTTCTACACAAGGAATATATACGCTTGTAGCTTCTCTTACTGGATGTGGTAGCACTTCTGCAAGTGTTACGATAACTGCGGGTTCAGGTACTGGAATACCTGTAGATGCTTGTAGGACTACTGCTGGCACACTCGCATTATCGGTTTCTGGTGGTACAGGCCCTTTTAATTGGTACAATCAAGATAGTCCGTATGGTTCTGTTTTGACAGGTGGAGCAAATACTAGTACGTTTACAACTCCTGTCTTGCCACTTCCTTCTACCACTTATTATTATGTGGAAGATGCAGGAGTACTCGGTACTACTTATGCAGTAGGAATTCTTACTTCTAGTGTTTGCGGTGCTTGTGCGCAAAGCTCTCCCGTTGCTGCCACCTCAACACTGACGAGCCTTGCTATGGAATTTGTGGTGACTAATCCTATTAGAATTAACAGTGTAGATTTGTATGCTTGGGGTGGTTCTGCATATCCTTTTACTTACAAAATAGAAATATTTAATCAAAATAATACGATTGTTTATACTAGCCCTAACATTACTTATACTGTTTCTGGTCTTAAAACAGAAGTGCTGAATGCTAGTTTAAATCCTGGTACTTATAGAATGAGAACAGTCGTAGTTTCCGGTGGCGCTCCAGCTCCAGCATTTTTGCACGAAGGGACTTCTAGCTTTCCTTATACGGGAACAGATATTTCTATAACTGTACAAAGAAATCTTGCTTCGTACGGCCCTTTCTTAAATTGGAAAATTTCAAATGTAAATGGATGTGGTCGTATAAAAGTTCGAGCTACCGTAGCTGCCAGCTGTAGTGCTCCTTTAGCAGTTGAGTTGATTGAACTAGATGCAACGAGAAGTGGTAATACAGTTTCGGTAGATTGGACAACCTCTACTGAACAAAACAACGATCGTTTTGAAATAGAGCGTTCTTCAAATGGAATTGATTTTGTAAAAATTGGAACCTCAGAAGGAGCAGGCAATTCTGGTCAACTGAAGTACTATAATTTTATAGACGATAAACCATCGAGTAGATTAAACTATTATCGTTTAAAACAAATAGATTTTGATCAACGCTATACCTATAGCGACATTGTTTCTGTAGACATGCAAAATCAAACGACAATAAGAATAGCTCCCAATCCTTTTACTGAATCTTTTTCAGTTTATTCTGATGCAACAGGCAAAAAAAATATTTTTGTTTATGATTTGTCAGGTGCGGAACTAATGAATATATCTTCTGAAGCTATTACTGTTGAACTAGGTAATGGACTGAAACCTGGGTTGTATATTGTTAAAGTAATGATGGAAGGAGCTACTCAAACTTTTAAGGTAATTAAATAATTGAGAGATTCCGTATATGACCTCTAAGTGTCAAGTCCCATTCTCTCGCTGGCGCAAGTCTCCAGACTTGTGCCTACTATTTTGTAGCCCTCTGGGCGGATTATTCGAAGGACTAAATTAATAGTAAAGATGAATTCTATTAGAGTCTTTAGTCCCATAGTTAGTAGGATTGAGTTTGATAGAGGAAAATAATTCTTATAGTGTGAATCCATTAAGCATTGTTAAATTTACGGATATCAGATAGTGAATAATTACTTTTTGCTTCGAATAACCCTGCTGGCGCAAGCCTCAAGGCTTGTGCCTTCTATTTTGCAGCCCTCAGGGCGGTTTATTCGAAGCCTAAAATCAGTAAGAGCAACTATCCAATATCCGTAAGCTTAACAATGCCTTCAGGATTGGCACTGCTATAGGGATAATTCTCTTCCGTAAGACTTAATCCAGCCTCTACTGGATTTCTATGAATATAATCTCGTTTCTGATTTATAAATTCAATGCTAAAACAATCAATTGGATGATTATCCTGAATCCAAAACTGAAAGTTCGTATTATTTGAATTGGATTTAGCAAAATACTTAAACAAATACAATAGCCACTCTTTTCTACTCTCTTGAGGGTTTTCTTCTATCATCTTGTGAATCTTTTTTGCTGTGTAACTTTTAAAACTACCTAATAATTCGCCTAAATCCCCATCTTCTCTCACCCTGCATATCATGTGCAAATGGCTTGGCATTAAATTGTAAATAAAAATTTCCAATCCCTTATTATCGACACAGTAATTTAGGTTATTTAAAAGTTCAATAGCATATTCTTTTCTAGTAAAAACATCTATCCAACCTACTACTGTAAGTGTTACAAAAAAGGTACCTCCAGGATAAAATTTATATTTTGTAGACATAAATAAAAAATTAAAAATTGAAACCAAAAGTAAAAATAAATTTCTAAAATTAAAATTCTTAGCCATTAATACTTAGGGCTTCGAATAAACCGCCCTGAGGGCTGCAATATAGAAGGCACAAGTCTGGAGACTTGCGCCAGCGGGGTTGATTAGAATACTCGCTCTTTTCGTATTTTGCTTGAATATGATTCATTTCGTCAATTGTGCATAACGAACGGTATTTACGCTTTTTTCGGGAGTGACGAAGACGGCTCTATCCCCCGAAGTGAACTGAATAAAGGCGAGTGAACTAGCCCAAACCATGAAGCCAGAAAATGAGTAAATATTGTGTTATGTGATGTAATTTTAGTTTATCTGTTTGCATTGAAATTCGTACTTATTTTCTTTTTTGCTTATTGTCAGCTTGAATTTCCCGTAGTCCGGTGAAAAATACGGAGACATTTCTCCCCATATAATCGTCTCATTGTTGTTTGTCTCAAGTCCAGAAAGCTTTAGTTGTATTTCTCCGATCAAATCGTCAACAATATCAAAAAAAGTTGTCTTACCGTTTTGCGTGATACCGAAAACAAAGAAACTGGCTGATTCTTGCTCCATTTCCTTTTCTGAATTCTTGAAAGCGTATGCGAATGAAAACAAATCTTGTCCAGATGCATTATGATAATGTTTGTGGTCTTTCAAGTAAATCTCGCCACAGAATAGAGAATCCTTTTTACACGCATTGTTTATAAAAACAGTTGCAATGCTGTCAATCTCATTCTGGAAGTCTTCCGAGATTTTGTATTCAACTTCTTGAATATTGTTTTTAAAGTCCCGCAATTTTGTACTGTCACATTCATTATCAGTTTGTGCGTCCGAACCCTTCACAGTTTGTTTCAGTGAATCGGTTTTCTCGGTCGTTAAATTAGTTTGTTCGGTCTCAGTCTTGCAACTTGTCAAGATAATGAAGGTCGATATTATCAATACTGCTGTCTTCATATTATATCACATCACTGTTTCGGGCTTTGCGTTGGTGGGCTTTTGAAACCGTAAACCGTCTGCCAGCACTAACGGTTATTAATTGCTTAAATGTTTCTATTCGCACTGTCCGCCCACGAACGCAAAACCCGTGTTAGCGGTTCGTTGTTTTTGTCTTGGTTTATTCGTCATTCAGTGAATTAATTCCCTGTTCTTTAAGTTTAGCTAATGCGTCTTTCATTACTTTAACTTGTTCTGGAGGGTGTCCTTGCCAATTAGTAACTTCACCAACTATTTTAAATGGTTGTGTCGAACGATAAGATTTTGTCGGGTTACCAGGGAATTTTTTGTCCGTCAAGTCAGGGTCGTCTTCGATTGGTCCTGTTGGTTCGACTAAATAAATTCTTTCTCGTTCTTCCCCAAATGCTAGTTCAGCACCCCAAATTGCAGCGTCCAATGTTGCGGAAAGGAAAATGTATTTAGCGTTTTTTCTTTGTCCGTAATTAGAGTTGAAACCAACTTCGATTAATTCACCAACCTTCAAGTCAGACCTTGTTCCGTGAAAATATGTCTGTGCGAAAGGTGTCGCACCGTGTCCGCTGGATTTTTGGTCGCCATTAGTTTTTTCCATTGTCATATTTTATTTTAAAAATGTATTGTGTTTGTTTGTATGTCGTACTACAATGACCGCTAACGAACTGTATTTACGCTTTTTCGGGATTAACGAAGCGGAACTTACCCACCGAAGTGAACTGAATAAAGGCGAGTAAACTAGTCCAAACCATGAAGCCCGAAAATGCATGAATACTGTGTTAGTGGCTGTATTTTTTTCTCATACCCTTGTAAAATCAAATGTCTCAGCAACTATATAAGATTCTCCGATTGTCAAAACTTTCAATTCTGCTTCATCTACATTTTGCCCGTTGAACCATCTCTTAGGATAATATCCTCCAACAATAGTTGGTTTCATTTCGTGTTTTTCCAGTTCTTTTTTATAAGCTTTCAATAAATTTATTGGTCCTTGAGCAAAAAGTCCAGTTGTCGACTTGCATTGTTCAATTATAGAAACTCCTGTATTTATATACTCGTAAAATGGTATCCATCATTTTGTCTCAAACACATGAATGTCATAAATATTTGCAAAAAGTTCAAAAGGTCTATTTGTCGAATGACCAAAATATAAACTGGTCTGTTCTTGATTATACTCCCAAAGTAATGGATGTTCGTCCAAAAGTTCCAATCTGTCTGTATGGCTCGATTTTATTAACTCTTTACGTACTCCGTTTATTTGAATTTCCCATAATTGACTTTCTCCATTGCAACCTGTGTAAATTGCAAGCTCAACTCTTAAGTTACCTGAATACCAATCTGTTCCTGTAATGCGAACTCCTCCATTGTCTTCAAACTCGACAGTGGAGAAAAGTTCACTTAGCTCTTTGTTGAATGTATGAAGTTCCATTTTATAATATTGCCACTAACGTTTATGTATGAAACGTGGCTGGGTTTACGAAGCTGCGTCCTGTCCCACGTGACCGAACGAAATTAAGAAAACCAAACTACAAATTTACACTGCGCCCCAGCCATGTTTTATACATTTTGTTAGCGGCTGGCATTCTGTCGTCAGTTAGTGTTGTCATTTTATTCCTATAATTCTGCACTCTGGATAATTTTCACGCAACAAGAACTGTACACCGTCAGAAATATGCTCTACAATAAAAACCAATGATTTACCTGTCCTATCAAACTGTGGAAATTTTTTAGGCATAAATCTCACATCGCTGAGTGCAAAATATGGTGGGAGAACTACGTAAAATTCATTACAGTCCTCTGAAATTGTAATTGTCGAATTGCCGTAGTGAAATTCGACAAATGTCAATTGAACACTGCAAGGCGTGATTGAAAATATAGCGTCTGCATTATCTAAGATTGTAATTATTGTCTTGTTGTTATCTCCATTTCTCTGTGTATTAAAAACCAATTTGTCGGAATACTGAAGCAGTAAATTTTTAATTGCGATTGTCCCGCCCGTCTTTTCTTGGTTGTCTATTAAGCTTTGTGGATTAAACTCTGAGCCATTGTCCGATATGGTGATTTTGTTTTCGCTTATTACAATTTCAAATGTGGTTGCCTTTCCGTGTCCAAAAGAATTTCTGAAATGCTCAATAAGATAATCTCGAATAGCATCAGAGATTTGTTTGCCCCAAACAATTGATATGCAACTGTCGGTAATTAAATTACCTATGGCTTCATTTTCAGTTCCTGTTTTTTCAATTTTAATTTCGTTGTTAGCCAATTTTTTTCCTTCAAACAGTTGTAATGCCGTCTGATAGTCATAACCCTTTTGAACCATTAAACTCGCCACATTTTCAGCAAGTCCTTTCCAAGTTTTTAAAAGAGTAGTCGAAAATCTTGTTTCGTCTGTATCAATTAATTTACCGTGTTTGTCGCACATCCAAATGCCGTTTGAAATATGCTTTCGTTCATCTGAGGTCAGGTTTGCATCGTATCGTCTTGCACCCTTTCCTTGAGAGGCAGCAGAAATGTGGCAAGCAGTTCCAACGTTACTTGTAGATTTTTCACTTTCGTCACTTGGTCCAACTGTCAATGAACCACAGCCAGGAAATGAGCAATGATAACTTACTCTCTTAGCAAGTTGAATTTTTGTCTCTAAAGTAAAATCGTCCCTCATTTGTCTGTCAGGTTGCGGTCTCTGTTATGCTTGCCGCTAACATTTATATATACGCAACTCATAAAACTTGCGTATATTTCTTCTTTAGTTTTGGGTCAATATGTTCGGTCAAAAAAGACCAGATTTGAATTAACATCTTGATTATTAAGTTGCGTATTTTCATTATCTCTTTTTGGGAAACTTGCGTATTTTCATTATCCAATTTATTTATATTTAATTCTAGCCGATTCTTAAAAATAACCCTATCAATGATAAAGATTTGCCTTCATATATCCAAATTATCGAGCCTATCGTTTTGATAACTCGTTCTATCAAAAACATGACACAGCCTATCATTTTGATAACTCGTTCTATCGAAAACATGACACATCCTATTGTTTTGATAACTCGTTCTATCAAAAACATGACACAACCTATCGTTTTGATAACTCGTTCTAGCGAAAACATGAAACAGCCTATCGTTTTGTTAAGTCGTCCTATCAAAAACATGGCACAGCCTATTTAAAACAGGAATTTTCTTGTTTGAAATAGGAATCACGAACCCCAGAACAGCCTTGCTCTTTGTTTGAAATAGGAATCACGAGGGTCAAAACAGAAATGTCCTTGTTTTAAATAGAAATCATTAGGGTTGAAATAGGAATGTTGTGATTTTCTAAGTTCTTTAAATCTTTCCCTAGATTTCCCTTAAACAATATAAAAATGTACATTAGGTTTTTTAAGACAAGATGATTTTACTCATATTAGTTAAACTTGTGGAACGTATATTATGAATCAGATAGTAAAGCGGCTATTTCAATTTCTAAAAACTATTTTTGTACAGCCGTTTCGTTGGTATTTTAGACTCACTTTAAAAAGAAAAATAGTTGTAGGAATAGCTGCATGTTTTACTTTTTGTTTGGCGATGGTGACATTGCCCTTGCTCTTATTTTTCGCAGTATCCTCTGGAATGCTAGGAGAAATGCCAGGAGATACTGAATTATTAGCAGTTAAAAATTACCAAGCCTCAGAGGTTTATTCTTCCGACAGTGTATTACTTGGAAGATATTTTGTGGAAAATCGTTCGGATGCTAAGTTTGAAGAAGTTTCCCATTCTCTTTTTGATGCTATTATAGCAACAGAAGATGCGCGTTTTTATCAGCATAAAGGAGTAGATACTAAAAGTTTATTACGAGTCTTGTTTAAGTCTGTTTTATTAAGAAAGAAAACAGGTGGCGGAAGTACACTTTCTCAACAGCTAGCCAAAAATTTATTTGGACGTAAAAACTATGGATGGCTTACCATGCCTGTTATTAAGATACGAGAAGCTATCATCGCAAATCAGTTGGAAAAATTATATTCAAAAAAAGAAATTCTCATGCTCTATGTAAATACAGTTTCTTTTGGAGAGGATACATATGGTATCAAAACTTCCTCGCAACGATTTTTCAATGTTGCGCCCGCTAAACTTGCACCTCATCAAGCCGCAGTGCTTGCCGGTATGTTGAAATCGCCGAGCTTGTATAATCCTAGAAAAAATCCGGCAAATGCGTTGAAACGTCGTAATGTCGTGTTAAGTCAGATGGCAAAGTATAAGTACTTGAGTTCAGAAGAACTTGCAACTTTACAACAAAAACCGTTACAGCTTACTTATAATAGGTTTGATAACAGCGAAGGGCCTGCACCTTATTTTCGTGATCGCTTAAAAGCAGAAGTAGAAAAAATACTCACACAGTATCCAAAACCAGATGGATCGGTTTATAATATATATACTGACGGTTTGAAAATTTATACTACTATTCACTCACGACTGCAGCAGTATGCAGAAGATGCGTCAACAGACCAATTGAAGCGTATACAGCCATTATTAACTAATGAATTACAGCGAAGTTCATTTTTTAAAAAGCACAATGATTTACTAGTAAACGAAATTAAGAAGTCAAGCCGGTATAAGGAATTTTCTAACAAAGGACTTTCGCATAAAGAAATACTAACGGAACTACAAAAAAAAGATAGTCTACAATTATTTACTTTATGGGGAGAAAAAGAACTGTATATTTCTCCCATAGATTCTGTAAGACTTATGCTTAGTACCCTACAAGTTGGAATGCTAGTAGTGAATCCTACGACTGGTGGAGTTCTTGCTTGGGTAGGTGGAGCAAATTTTAAACAAGTGCAATACGATCATGTTATGGCCCAGCGACAAGCAGGTTCTGTTTTTAAACCTATAGTTTATGCGCAGGCATTAAAAAATGGAATGAAGCCATGTGACTTTATAGCAAATCAAAAAATAACGTATACCCAATATGACAATTGGACTCCGGAAAATTCTAATGAAAAAGAAGATGGAAGATATTCTATGGCTGGTGCATTGGCAAATTCTGTTAATACGATAACCGTACAATTGTGCATGCAGGCAGGAATAAAAAATGTAATTTCATTGGCGCACGCTATGGGTATAGAAAGCACGCTGCCCTCGAAACCCTCTATTGCATTAGGTACTGCCGATATGAGTTTGTGGGAGCTAACAGGGGCTTATACAGCTTTCGCAAACCATGGTACTAAATCGGATCTCCAATTTATTACCTCTGTTGTAAATGATAAAGGAGAAACTATTTTTGTGTTAAAGCCTGCCTATAAAAATATTTTCAGTGCAGAACAGGCGCATGATATTACTAATATGTTGTGCCATGCAGTAGATAAAGGAACTGCACATGAGCTAAGAGATGTATATGGGTTAAGCGGTAGTATAGCTGGCAAAACAGGTACTACGCAGGATCATAAAGATGGTTGGTTTATGGGGTATACTGCTGGTTTTTTGGCAGGCGTATGGATAGGTGCAGATAATCCTACTATTCATTTTGGGGGAATGAATCTTGGTCGTGGCTCTGCTACTGCGATGCCAGTATGGGCAGGTTTTTATAAACGTGTTATGAAAGATTCAGAGCTTCGTTATCTTGCTTCAACACCTTTTTCTTTTCCTAATGACGTTACATGTGAGATGTATAAAGACAATACGTTTTTACAGAAAATTTTTCAACGTAAAAACAAAACTAACGCCAATACTGGTCTTGAAGAAAAAAATAGAGATCGAAAAAAGAAAAGAAAAGACCGAAAAGAGCGCATGAAGGATAAAGATAGTCGTTAGAGAGTGTGTTTGATTTTTATCGTTGACAGTATAGAAATAAAAAATAAGTTAGCTAAACTACTATAAAAAATGAAAGCAATTGTAAATACGGAATACGGATCTCCAGAAGTTCTTCAACTCAAAGAAGTTGATAAGCCTACTCCTAAAGACAACGAGGTTCTTATAAAAATACATGCAACCACAGTAAATAGGACAGACTGTGGGTTTCGACAACCAGAATATTTTATTGTCAGATTAATTAGTGGATTGTTTAAGCCAAAAAAAACCATATTAGGAACTGAGCTTGCTGGAGAGATTGAAGCCATCGGTAAAGACGTCACAACATTTAAACCAGGTGACAAAGTGTTTGGATTGAGTACATTTAATTTTGGAACCCATGCAGAATATATTTGTATGGTGGAAAAAACATCCATCACCAAAATGCCAACTAATATAACCTACAACGAAGCTGCGGCTGTTTGCGATGGTTTATTTTTAGCCTATAATTATATTGGGAAAATAGATTTTAAAAAAACGCCAAAAATTTTAATTAATGGTGCTACTGGATCTATTGGTACTGCCGCTGTTCAGCTTGCAAGATATTATGGCGCACAAATAACAGCAGTTTGTAATACTAAGAATTTGGAATTGGTGAAATCGCTGGGTGCAGATGAAGTAATTGATTATACAAAAGAAGATTTTACAAAAAATGGCAAGGTGTACGATATTGTGCTTGACGCAGTGGGTAAAAGTTCTTTTTTTAAGTGTAAAAAATTATTAAAGCCAGGAGGTATATATTATTCCACAGAACTTGGTTACCTGTCTCAGAATATTTTTTTAGCACTTTGGACCCCAATGTTTAGTAATAAAAAAGTTAAGTTTCCAATTCCGTCAGATCGTAAAGAAGATATTGTTTTTTTTAGAGAGTTGATTGAAGCAGGAAAGTACAAGGCAGTTATTGACAGAACTTATCAACTCGAAGAAATCGTAGAAGCTACAAAATATGTTGAAACAGGTGAGAAGACGGGGAATGTAGTAATAGTAGTAAATGCTTCATAGGTTGCGACCGAAACCTGTAGGACTTTCTTTCGTATAAAAGGATCATAAGGAGTTAACAGACTTTTAACATCAGAAATTGGTACGCCAATAAGATTTAAGTATTTTTAGTAGTTGTTCAATGTAAAGTTGTTGGTAGTGCTTTTATTGCTAAATATTAAAAACTATGAGATCAGAACAAAGGGATAAAAGGGTTTTAGTAGTGTTGCTATTCATGTTGAATATAGGAACGCTTAGCGCAACTACATTTTATGTTACCCCCTCTGGCGCGGGTTTATTTAATGGCTCTAGCTGGGCAAATGCAGCATTGGGTTCGTCCTTACAAACTACTATTAATTCAGCTTCAACTGGCGATGAAATTTGGGTATCCGCAGGTACTTATTATACTACTTCTGGAACGAATAGAGCTATTTCGTTTGCCATGAAAGACGGTGTTACTATTTATGGAAGTTTTACAGGAAACGAAACACTTCTTTCTCAACGTATGCTCTCATCTGGTATTACGAGTATACTAAGTGCAGAAATTGGTGCTGCAGGTATTGCCGATAACAGCTATCATACCATTCACAATGTTGGATTGAACACTACAGCAGTGCTGGATGGCTTTGTAATAAAAGATGCTAACGATAATCGAGTAGCTACTGCAAACAATGGATTAGGAGGAGGAATTTATAACGATGGAGATGGTTTAGGAAATACTTGTAGCCCCACGATACGTAATTGTGTTATTACAAATAATCAAGCGGTTTTTGGTGCAGGAATTTTCAATAATGGAAGCCAATCAGGTACGTCAAGTCCAATAATTATAAACTGTGTAATAACGTTGAACAATGCTACAACTGGAGGAGGAGGGATCGATAATTTTGGGTTGAATGGTAATGCGAGTCCGACGATTACTAATTGTATTGTGTATGCTAATACCGCAGCACAACGAGCAGGAGGGATGTATTGTTGGGGAGGAGATAATGGAAATGCTAATCCAGTGGTGCTAAATACTGCATTTGTAAATAATAGTGCTGTAGATGGAGGAGCAATAGTTTCGGATAGATTGAATAGTAGCAGTGGAAGTTCAGGAAATAGTAATCCCAATTTTAGAAACTGTATTTTTTGGGGAAACACAGCTTCGGGTGTAGGGCCACAATTTTTTATTTTAGGCGGAGCAACCTTTAATGCTACCTATTCAGATGTTAATTTAACAGCACAATCAACGCCACATGTTATTTCTGGAACTGTTACAGGCAATATCAATTCCGATCCTTTATATTCAAACATAAGCCTAGGAGCAGGTCTAGACGGAAAATGGATGACTAGTGACGATGGAATGCAATTGCAAAATACTTCTCCCTGTGTTGACGCAGGAGATGATTTAGGTGCATTTTTGACAGATATCATAAGTAATTCAAGAATTGTTGGAGCCAAAGTAGATATGGGACCTTATGAAAATCAAACGAATGTTTTATCGGTAAATGAAAATACTAGTAATGATAATTTGAAAGTTTTTCCTAATTTTTCAAATGGTCTATTTACCATTGAAATAAATTCTATATATGAGCCCATTCCATATACGATTAGTGATATCAAAGGTAAATTTATCGAAAATGGAAAGCTTACGGTTAGAGAAACTACTATTGATATCACAAAAGTAGAAACTGGTATTTATTTTTTGAAAATACTTGATCAAACTATTCGATTAATAAAACAATAAATGAGGAGAACAAGCTAGCGTTTTTTTAAATCTATACGAATACGTCTCTGTCTTGAATTACAAAGAGACGTATTCGTATAGATGCTTTTAAAGCTTACGTTCTATAGTTGTAGTGTCTGATACCGAAATACCACTATCCAAAGGAGGTGATTCGACTAAGGGTTCGAAATGTCTACTTCTGCTGAACAAAGACATTTTTATATGTTTCATTTCTAGTTTTCCATTTAGAGTATCCGTCTGTATAATTTCTCTGTCTCTTTTTTTCTTTTTTTTCTCTGTTTTATAAGTAGAAGAGTTTTCAATTATTGAATCTTTTTTATCTGCTACGATATCTTCGGCTTGATCTTTTTCTTGAGTATATACACGTACATACCGTGTTTTTTTCTCACCATTTGTTTTTGGAATTAGCCAAATGAAAATTATGCCTGTTAGAACGGCAGAAAGGAGGAAGATGTTTTTGAATTTTTTCATGATACATTTTGAGTTAAGGGTGAAACGGTTTTTTTTGAATTTAAGGTGAACGCAATAATTATTTCCGCTAGTAAAGCATTACCTACAATGCTTAGCCATTGAGAGAGTCCGTAGATGTCTTCATAAGGAATACTGATGAAAAAGAAAAGAATATGATAAATCCTGAAACTCAAAACAGCTGTAATAATTGCATAACTTCTGATCATCCATTGAATGTGTTCTTGCTTGTTATGTATTTGAATAGCTTTGTATCCTTTGTAAGTAAAAAGACTCAAAAGAATTCCCTGAACAAGGAAGCCTGTTTGTGCAAGTATTCCACCCTTCGCGTAAAGAGCAAGGTACATTCCTGTTGGAGATACAATTAATATAGAGATCCAAACATATAACAATCCTATTTTTTTATGTAAGTCAACACTCATTCCAATGTGTTTTCCTAAAAAAGAAAACACAGGCACAGACAAGCAAATGACTCCGGAAATAACATGAACATAAAAGGATGCAACCCACAACGGATCTTTCATAGCAGCGACCTTTTCAGGAAGAATGCCATATTCCTGATCAAAGCTGTAGTACAATAATGAATTGTGAATTAATAGGGCCGAGAAAAAGATAATAGGAATCCAAATAGAAAGTCGTACTACCCAAGAAATGATTTTTTCGTTTACCATAGTTGAAATTGCTCATTCTTATAATCTGTAAAAAGTACCACTTAGTAAAAACGTTTATACACTTAGTGAAATGGATTTTTGACTTAGTGTCATTTTTAGCTATTGCGTTTGTTTGTTAAAATGAGGATTTTAAAAATTATTTATGATTTTTATAGTTACGCTAAAAAATATACCTACATTTGTTTCATAAACTTTAGGGGTGCCTTAATATAACGGGCTGAGATTATACCCTGTAAACCTGATCAGATTAGTATCTGCGTAGGGAAAAGTTCGGAAGTAGATTATTTGTATGCCGTATATATACGGCTCCTCCTGAAGTTTATCGAAATTTATTGTACTCGTTTAGCATCATGCTATATCGGTTATGCATAACGTTGCTAAGAATTCAAGTGTTAGCGAAGGATTTAGCGCAATTGTTATTATGCGATACTGATTGTTAGCAATACGCTTGAAAGTTATACAATACCGGTTGAAGATTTAATATAATAGACATGCAAGTATTTGTTAATGGAAAATCAATACTACTAGAGCAACAACATACTGTTTCAAAGTTATTGCTAAAGGTGAACGTCTTGTCTCCTACTGGGATTGCGGTAGCGGTAAATAATGTAGTTGTTGTAAAAGCAGAATGGGAAAACTGTACCCTAAATGAAAATGATAAAATCACGTTGATTCGTGCTACACAAGGCGGATAATAATTAATAATTATAAAATAAATTATATATAAAAATATGAAATCACCAGATAAGACACCAGGACAGCAAGCGTTGAGTAGAAAACCTTTCCCTGCATCTGAAAAAATATATGTGGAAGGTGCGTTGCATAAAATTCAAGTAGCCATGCGACAAATTTCGTTGTCTGATACAAAGGTCAATGGAAATGTAGTGCAAAAAAACGAACCTGTTACGCTCTACGATACTAGCGGTCCGTATACAGATCCAACTATAGAGATTGATGTTAAAAAAGGAATCCCTAAACTTAGAGCACAATGGATTCTTGATAGAGGAGATGTTGAATATCTGGATGGCATTTCGTCTGAATATGGAAAACAAAGACTTGCCTTGAAAGAACTAGATCATCTAAGGTTTGAACATTTGAAATCTCCTTTGCGTGCAAAAGCTGGTCAGAATGTTTCGCAACTTCATTATGCTAGAAAAGGAATTATAACTCCTGAAATGGAATATATTGCGATACGCGAAAATCAAAAAATAGATACACTAGAGCATCTGGGACATCAACATATTGGACAAAGCTTTGGAGCCAATACTCCAGTCAAGTATATAACGCCAGAATTTGTACGAGACGAAATTGCAATGGGGAGAGCTATTATTCCAAATAATATTAATCACCCAGAAAGTGAACCAATGATAATTGGTAGAAATTTTCTTGTAAAAATCAATGCCAATATTGGCAATTCTGCTGTTACGTCAAGCATTGAAGAAGAGGTTGAGAAAGCCGTATGGGCTTGTCGTTGGGGGGCGGATACCATTATGGATCTTTCTACAGGAAAAAATATTCATGAGACTCGTGAATGGATTATTCGTAATTCTCCTGTACCCATTGGTACAGTCCCAATTTATCAAGCATTAGAAAAAGTAAATGGGAAAGCAGAAGACCTTACTTGGGAAATCTTCAGAGATACTTTGATAGAGCAGGCTGAACAAGGTGTTGATTATTTTACTATACATGCTGGTGTATTACTTCGTTATGTTCCGCTTACCGCAAAAAGAGTAACGGGTATTGTTTCTCGTGGCGGAAGTATTATGGCGAAATGGTGTTTGGCGCACCACAAAGAGAATTTCTTATACACGCATTTTGAAGAAATTTGCGAAATTATGAAAGCGTATGATGTAGCTTTTTCACTCGGAGATGGTTTACGTCCAGGTAGCATTGCCGATGCAAACGATGCAGCTCAGTTTGGCGAACTAGAAACGTTAGGAGAGCTTACAAAGATTGCATGGAAACATGATATTCAAACCATGATAGAAGGGCCAGGGCATGTACCTATGCATTTGATTAAAATTAACATGGATAAGCAGTTAAAAGAATGTCATGAAGCACCGTTCTATACACTTGGTCCATTGACTACCGACATTGCTCCTGGGTACGATCATATCACTTCTGGTATAGGTGCTGCAATGATAGGGTGGTTTGGTTGTGCAATGCTTTGTTATGTTACGCCAAAAGAACATTTAGGGCTGCCAAATAAAAAGGATGTAAAAGATGGTGTGATTACTTATAAGCTTGCCGCTCATGCTGCAGATCTTGCAAAGGGTCATCCGGGTGCACAGATAAGAGATAATGCCTTGAGTAAAGCAAGATTTGAATTCCGTTGGGACGATCAATTTAATTTGGCATTAGACCCCGATACTGCGCGTGAATATCATGACGAAACGTTGCCTGCAGAAGGCGCAAAAGTAGCGCATTTCTGTTCAATGTGTGGACCACATTTCTGTTCTATGAAAATTACACAAGATGTGCGTGACTATGCCGAAACACTTGGAGTAGAAGAAACCGAAGCGTTGAAAAAAGGATTGGACGAAAAAGCAAAAGAGTTTAAAGAAGCGGGTTCCGAAGTATATTTATAGTATTCAGTAGCAGTTATTTTATAAAAAAGTGAGTATTCTAAATTAAACAGTATTTATGAAATTAATCGTAATAACTAATCCGGAGGAAGTAAAAAAGGAAGCGGAAAAAATTACGGCTCTTTTTGAAGAAGGCTTAGAGCTGTTGCATTGTAGAAAACCAGAATGGGATAGTGTACGTTTTGAAGGATTTCTAAAAACTATTCCTTCTAAATATTATAAAAAAATTGTTATACACTCACATTATAAACTCATTGAAAAATATAATCTAAAAGGGATTCATCTAACGGGTGCATATCGAAAACTGATTGACGATAAAATTCTTCAAGAACTTTTTAAGACCATAAAGAAAAAAAATATAACCATTAGTACCTCTTTCCATTCTGTCGAGGAATTAAAAAATAATAAATGGAAATACGACTATGTATTTTTAAGTCCATTATTTGATAGTATTTCGAAAAAAAATCATTTCTCTGAATTTGATATAGTAGAAGTGAAAAATGTGCTTGAAGAGTATAAAGCATATCCTAAAGTGATTGCCCTTGGAGGGATTGATGAAAATACTATAAAAAGCATAGGCTCCATTGGGTTTGCTGGTGCGGCTTTATTGGGAGTTATATGGAGAACTGATGAGGTGGTTGAAAAATTTAATCAATTAAAAAAAACAATTGCGTTATGAATGCGGAAAGACCTTTGGTTTTAAGTATTGCGGGATTTGACCCAAGCGCTGGAGCAGGAATACTTTCTGATTGTAAAGTTTTTGAAATGCATAAAGTAATTGGTATGAGTATTTGTACTAGTATCACTTTTCAAAATGAAAGTAAATTTGAAGGTCTTATTTGGGTGGATGTTTCTGATGTTGAAAGACAACTCAATATCTTGTTTGAAAAATATGAATTTGACTATGTTAAAATTGGTCTTATAAAAAATTTAACTGACCTAGAGCGAGTCGTTGATTTTTTGGTGAACGCAAAAACAAATAAGATTATTTGGGACCCAATTTTAAAAGCTTCTGCTGGATTTGTTTTTCACAAGGACATAGACCAAGAATTACTAGTAAGAATTTTAAAGAAAATTTATTTAGTAGTTCCAAACTTAAAGGAAATGGAATTGTTGAATCCAGGAGGCATAAGTGCTGCCGTAAGTGCAAAAAAAATAAGTAAATACTGTAATGTGTTTTTGAAAGGAGGACATAGTAGCTCGGATGTTGCAGAGGATATTTTATTTACAGAAGGAAAAAGTTACTCGTTCAGTCAATCCAAAATTGCAGATGGGGAAAAGCACGGTTCGGGTTGTGTCCTGTCTTCCTCAATAGTAGCGAACCTTTCGCTCGGATATGATTTAGTGGAGTCTTGTAGGAAAGCAAAAAAATATACAGCTGGTTTTCTTTCCAGTACTAACGGATTGATAGGATATCAAAATTATTAACTATGATAAGTAAGTTACATTATATAAGTCAAGAATTAGAAGGTAAAAGCCATGAAATGCTTATTGAAGAAGCTTGTGAGGCAGGAGCAAATTGGATACAGTTGAGAGTGAAAAATAAAACCCCAGAAGAAGTTTTAGCAATTGCACTAAACGTAAGAGAAATATGTACTCGTTATAAAGCAACGTTTATACTCAACGATCATGTTTCAATTGCGAAAGTAGTAAAAGCTGACGGGGTACATTTAGGGAAAACAGATATGTCTCCTATTATAGCGAGAAAATTATTAGGAGCTGATTTTATAATAGGAGGAACTGCCAATACAATAGAAGATATAAGAGCCTTACATCTTTTGAATGTTGACTATATCGGACTTGGTCCCTTTAGATATACAGCGACGAAAGAAAACCTAAGCCCTGTTTTAGGGTTAGATGGAATCACTAAATTAATACTAATGTGTAAACAAGAAGTTATTAAAATACCTGTGATTGCGATAGGAGGAATTGTAGAAGAAGATCTCCCACAACTACTATCGACAGGTGTGTATGGAGTGGCAATAAGTTCTGCCATTAATAAAAGTGTAAATAAAAAAGCGGTTGTAACGTCAATGTATTCATCGTTTCAAAAAATTTTCAATTGAAATTTATAATTAACTATATATGTTAAAGATTGCCGATAAAATATTTTCTTCAAGATTGTTTACGGGTACTGGTAAATTTGGCTCTTCAGTTTTGATGGAGGAAAGTTTGTTAGCGTCGGGTTCGGAGCTAGTGACAGTTGCATTGAAGCGAGTGGATTTGAATGATTCGGAAGATGATATTTTAAAGCATCTTTCTCATCCTAAATTTAATTTACTACCTAATACCTCTGGTGTAAGAACGGCCAAGGAAGCAATATTTGCTGCGCAGCTCGCAAGAGAAGCGATGCAGACAAATTGGCTTAAACTTGAAATACATCCTGATCCGAAATACCTAATGCCTGATCCAATTGAAACATTAAAGGCAGCGGAGGAGCTTGTGAAATTAGGCTTTGTAGTATTGCCTTACATTCATGCGGATCCTGTTTTATGTAAAAGACTCGAAGAGGTTGGCGTAGCTGCAGTAATGCCGCTTGGCGCTCCAATAGGAAGTAATAAAGGATTGAAGACAATTGATTTCTTGGAAATTATTATAGAACAATCTAAGGTACCCGTAATTGTAGATGCAGGGATAGGAGCACCTTCGCATGCTGCAGAAGCAATGGAGATGGGAGCAGATGCCGTATTGGTGAATACAGCAATTGCAGCAGCAGGAAATCCTGTGCAAATGGCAATTGCTTTTAAAATGGCAGTAGAAGCAGGGAGAATGGCATTCAAAGCAAAGTTGGCACAAACGTCTATCAATGCAATAGCGAGTAGCCCTTTGACAGCGTTTTTGAATGAGTTATAAGGAATGATAATTTTATATGTTTAAATCTGTATTTGATTCTTATTCTTGGGAAGAAGTAAAAACTAGTATCTATCGGAAGACAGAAATAGATGTGCTCGCTGCTTTACAAAAGAATCGAAGAGATCTCGAAGATTTTAAAGCCTTGATATCACCAGCTGCCTCGCCTTTTTTAGAAAAAATGGCTCAACTTAGTAACCAGCTTACAAGAAAAAGATTTGGCAATACAATTCAATTATATATTCCCTTGTATCTTTCGAATGAATGTCAAAATATCTGCACGTATTGTGGTTTTAGTTTGGATAATAAAATAAAACGAAAAACACTTTCCAGCGAAGAGATAATAAGAGAAGTCAAGGTTATAAAATCCATGGGCTTTGATCATGTTTTACTTGTAACTGGTGAGGCAAATCAAACGGTTGGAGTTGATTATTTGAAGAATGTTATCCAACTTATTAAACCTTATTTTTCTAATATTTCCATAGAAGTGCAGCCAATGGAAAAAGAAGAATATTCTTTGTTGGTAGGGGAGGGTTTGAATACAGTATTAGTATATCAGGAAACCTATCATAAAGAAGATTATAAAGTACATCATCCCAAAGGTAAAAAATCAAATTTTGATTATAGACTCGAAACGCCAGACCGTCTTGGAATGGCGCAGGTACATAAGATTGGACTTGGGGTTCTAATTGGTTTGGAAGATTGGAGAACAGACAGTTTTTTTACTGCATTACACTTGTCATATCTTGAAAAAACATACTGGCAAACAAAATATTCTATTTCTTTTCCAAGACTGCGCCCTTTTTCTGGTGGACTGGAACCTAAGGTTACGATGTCTGATAAAGAATTAGTACAATTAATTTGTGCCTATAGAATTTTTAACGAAGAAGTAGAATTGTCTATTTCTACAAGAGAGAACGAAAAATTCAGGGACAATATAATTAAGCTTGGTATAACTTCTATGAGTGCAGGCTCTAAAACAAATCCTGGTGGTTATGAAGTTGAAAAGTTATCGTTAGAACAGTTTGAAATTGACGACCAGCGTAGCCCATCAGAAATAGCCAAAATGATAAACCAAAATGGTTATGAAGCTGTATGGAAAGATTGGGATAGAAATTTTCAAATGCAATAGGAGTTGTCTTGCTAGCAAGATCATTGTGGGCACTACTATAGATAAGGGTAAGATTTTATTTTTTTGAAGACAAGGCAATTATTTTTTTGCTTTTCCCATTTGTTTTTGCAAAAAAGCTTGCTGAATAAGGATTATAAATAATTTCATCGTATTGATAATAAAGTATGATATTTTCTTGATAGTCCATTACTCCATATTTGCCATCTTTTTTTACTTTAATATAGTTGTTCCCTATGTCTTCAAGGTATTCATATTTTGGAGCTAAAATTTCTTTTCCATTTAAGTTTGTAATCCCCCATTTTTTATTTTTTATTACTATGTATTTATTGTTACTGGTTTCGTAGAAGTTTTCATATACAGAACTGTTAAGGGCTTTGCCTGTTTTGTCAATAAAAAGCCATTTATTACTATTGTTTTTTACTGGAGCAAATTCATTTCTAAAATAGTTGACTTCTTTATAATAAGGTTGTACAGAAAGATTTTCCTGCTTGTCAATAAAGCCCCATTTCCCTTTTAAATACACAGCAGCCATGTCGTTGTGAAACTCAGCGCAAGCAGTGTATTTAGGGGCAATTTGAACATTGCCATAAGGATCAATAAAACCATAAAGCCCATCTTTTTTGAATCTTGAATAACCATTTTGAAGTGGTTCAATATGTTCAAATTTATCTGTAAGATACATGGATGTATTGCAGTACTTATCTGCATAACCAGCAATATTATTAGCTCTTTTATATAAGAAAAAAGTATCAGAAGAAGCTTTGTAAACGGTGTCTTGGTATGCCTGCACCGCCTCTCTACCGTAAGGGTCAAGTATGCCTGTGTAATTGCCGTTTTTTACTCTGATGTATCCATATTCTGCTTGAGTAAAACTGTCATATCGATTAGGCGGTACTCCATAAAATAATTCTGTTTCAGGTTCGCCATTCCTTATAGAATCTAGGCAAGTTCTGTAACGTATGATGCCAAGGTAATAAAGTTGGGCCTCTTTTCCTGTAAAATAAAGTTGCTCTTTCTTGTCAATCAACTTGTAATCGTTATTCTGTGCGGCGGGAAGTTTTATTAGTAAATACTTATTTTTATAGTCGCTTAGGTAGCTATATTTTGGTTCTACAATGATAGTGTTGGTTACGTCAATATATCCCCAAAGATTATTGTCATTTTGAATTGCGATTAGTCCATGTTGGTGGGGACGTATGGATTTATACTGCCTAGTTGTTATTTTCTTTCCTGTAGAGTCAAATAAGCTCCATCGTTTTTTGTTTTTATTTACGACATCTCCATAACGAAGCACTCTGATTTCATCGCTTAATGCTGTGATGTAGCCTGAATTGTCTTGTTGAATAGCGTAGTAATTTATTGGTAAAATTTCTTTTCCGCTACTACTAATAAGGCCTTGGTACTCGTCGAAATAAACTTTTATGATTGAGTCGTTGAATTTTTCAGCCTTATGGTAGCCGCTTTCAAAACCAATTGTTTTTCCTGAAGTGTCTTTTAAGAAAACTCTTCCTTCTGAAAAATAAAATAAAAGAGAATCGTTAAATGTGTTAATGCTGTCTGCCAACCATTTTGAAAGTAATTTATTTTGTACGTTTAATTCCTCCCAAGTATCTTGTTCTTTTACGATAAAACTATCTGTCGCTACCTGATTGATGTCACCATAAGTATTCTCGATCAAGAGTGTACCGTCTTCATTTAATATTCCAGCCCCATTTTTATTTTTTATTTTTACTTTTCCAAAAGAGGTAAATCTCATATCTGTATATAAAAAATCGGTAAGCTTCTTGCCTTTGTTGTCAAACAATGCCCATAGATAGTCTTTGTTTCTACAAGCAAATAATTTAGAGGAAGATCTGATTTTTAAATACTCCATTGGGACAATTATTTCTCCATTCAAGTCGCAAACGCCAAGACGAATTCTGCCTTGTTTTTTCTTGCCCGATATTATAAGGTCTTTATTCTCCGAATATGCAGCGCTATCAAGTGGTAATTCTTTTGATAAGTTTCCGTTTCGGTCAAGTATTAAAATTGACACAACTTCAGGAGTGCTAAGTGTGTCAACGGATTTGAGTAATGAAAATTTGGAATTTTTTTTGATGAACTTTGTAAAATTAATTTTTTGAATGTTCGCATCATGGTCTTTGTACCATATAGGAATCCCCTGAGCGAAAGCATTGGCCTGCAAAAGTGTAAAAAGTAAGGTAAAAATAAGTTTAGTTGAATTCATTCAAGTAGTAAATGCTATGTTTTTAAAAGTAGTTATTTTCTAGACTCCATATAAGTTTGGAGAATAAGGGTGGCGCTTATTTTATCGACATTCGATTTTTCTCGTCTGTCTTTCTTTTTCATCCCACCGTCAATCATAGTTTGTTTCGCAATGGAAGAAGTAAATCGTTCGTCAGCATAATGCAGCGGAATCGAAGGAATCTCTTTTTGTAATTTTTCGGCAAATATTCTTACATATTTTGCATTTTCTGAATCTTCGTTGAGAAGTGTTTTTGGCATTCCTAGTACAAATGCTTCTACAGGCTCTTTTATGATATATTCTTTAATGAATTTGATCGCTTCTTTACTCTCAACAGTCGTGAGAGCAGTAGCGATAATTTGTAATGGATCCGTGACTGCAAGGCCTGTTCTTTTGGTTCCGAAGTCAATTGCAAGAATTCTTGGCATACTTAATTTTTGTGAAATTAATTCTTTTATTGACCAAAACGATTAATAATCTCAAAATAAAGAGGTTTGGGAAATAAATACCCCGTTATTTTTACCTGTTTAAATGGTTATAAAACCGATATTTTGAATAAATTTGCTAAAATCATCTATCAATTACTTACAATGAGTAAAATAAAGAATAATAGTTTTTATATCAAACTTCCGATTTTTCTTGCATTAGCATTAGTTTGTGGCATTTTTATCGGAGCTGTAATGTCTAAAAATAGCAGCAAAAGCAATGTTACAGGCAATTATCTAAAATATATGGAGATCCTTAATCTTATAGATCGAGATTATGTTGATACTGTAAATATGGACGATCTAGTAGATTTTTCTATTGATAAAATGCTTGAAAAGTTAGATCCTCATACTGCTTATATTCCTAAAAAAGATATTGATATGGCACGTTCACAGTTGGAAGGAAACTTTGAAGGTATTGGTATTGAATTTAATATTATCAAAGATACAATCTATGTTGTAGCGCCTATAAGTGGTGGCCCTTCGGAAGCAGTAGGTTTGCAGGCTGGTGATAAACTTATTAAAGTCGACGATAAAACGGTTGCAGGCGTTAATATTACCAATATGGATGTTTTTGGTAAGCTTCGAGGAAAGAAAGGGACAAAAGTAAAAGTGTCCATTTTGAGAAAAGGCACAAAAAATCTTTTGGACTATACGATTACGAGAGATAAAATCCCAACCTATTCTGTGGATGTTAGTTACATGATCGATAAAGAAACAGGTTATATTAAGGTAAGCCGTTTCGCAGAAAATACCTATGTAGAATTCCGTCAAGCATTAACCGCATTAAAGGCTAAGGGTATGAAACAATTAATCCTTGATTTGAAAGATAATCCAGGAGGTTATATGGACCGTGCTACAGATATCGCCGATGAGTTTTTGGGAGATAATAAATTGATTGTTTATACAGATGGAAAAGGAACACGTTATGATTCCAAAATATTTGCCGAAAACAAAGGTGATTTCGAAAGAGGGTCTGTTATAGTGCTTATTAACGAAGGAAGTGCTTCTGCTTCGGAGATTGTTTCTGGTGCCTTACAAGACAATGACCGTGCTTTGATTGTGGGTCGCCGTTCTTTTGGGAAAGGACTTGTACAAAGACCAATTCCATTAAGTGATCAGTCAGAATTAAGACTTACTATTTCTAGGTATTATACTCCAAGCGGTAGAAGTATTCAGAAGCCTTATGAAAAAGATGGAATTGATAAATATAATTCTGATTTGATAAACCGTTATAAAAAAGGAGAGTTCTTTAGTGCTGACAGTGTGAAATTTGCTGATTCACTTACCTTCAAAACACTTAGAGGACGTACTGTATATGGCGGAGGAGGTATTATGCCCGATGTTTTTGTGCCTCGTGACACTTCAGATCTAACCGATTATTTATTAGATTTATTCAATAGAAATTTAATTCGTGAATATACCTTAGATTATTTCACCAACAACAAGGCGAAATTACAAGGGATGAGTTTTGAACAGTATAAGGCAAACTTTGAAGTTACGGAAGCCATGCTTAAAGAACTTGTAGCTTTGGGAAATAAATCAGGCGCTAAATATAACGAAGCGCAGTTTGTGAAATCTAAAGGCTTCTTGAAAGCAAATATAAAAGCCTATATAGCTAGAAGTCTTTTTGGGAATATCGGATTTTATCCAATTATCAATGAGACGGACGAGATTTACACTGCTGCATTAAAACAATTTAGTAAAGCAAAAGCATTAGATAAATCTAAATAGTAAAATTTAATCTGTAGAAAAATAGCTTGTCGTTTTTCTACAGATTTTTTAATTTTTTATCAATAGTTCAATTACCAAATCAAGGTCTTCTTTTGTCATTTTTGTACCAGAGGGAAGGCATAATCCTTTTTCGAACAATTGTTCGCAAGTGCCATTTACATAAGCTGGAGCATCTTTAAATAAAGGTTGTAAATGAAGGGGTTTCCATAATGGTCGTGATTCTATATTATTATCGGCTAGTTTTTTATAAAGTAATTCAGGTTTCGTACTATTGGAAATTAATACGGAAAGCCATCTGTTACAGAATGTATTTTCTTGTTCAATAGGGAAAGAAAAAAGTCCTGAATCTTCCATTCCTTTTTTATAGTAGTCAAATATGTGTCTTTTTTTAGTAATTTTTTCAGTCAAAATTTCTAGTTGTCCTAAGCCAATTCCAGCAAGTACATTGCTCATTCTGTAGTTGTAGCCTGTTTCTGAATGCTGATAATGTATAGCTTGATCTCTAGCCTGAGTAGAGAGGAATTTGGCCTTTTCAGTGAGGGTTTCTTCGTTGCTTATCAGAGCGCCGCCTGCCGAAGTTGTGATTATTTTATTGCCATTAAATGAATAGATTCCCATCTTTCCGAAAGTGCCTGTCATCTTGTTGTTATAGGTGCTTCCAAGTGATTCTGCAGCATCTTCAATGAGTGTTATATCATACTGTAATGCAATTTTAAGAAGCTCCTTAAGTTTTGCAGGATGTCCGTAAAGATGTACGAGCAATATTGCTTTTGGTTTTTTGCCTTTTTTAATTCTGTCTACTATAGCTTCTTCTAATAATTCAGGTGACATATTCCAGGTGTCAGCTTCGCTATCGACAAATACTGGTGTGGCTCCTAGATAAACAATAGGATTTGCAGAAGCTACAAAAGTAAAGGAAGAACAAATTACTTCATCTCCTTTTTTTACATTAGCTAAAATAAGTGCTAAATGAATAGCAGAAGTTCCTGAATTAAGAGCAGTACAGAATTTCGCACCTGTTACTTTACATAAATTAGTTTCAAAGGCAACTATGTTTTCGCCTAAAGTAGAAATCCAGTTAGTTGAAAAAGCGTCCTGAATGTACTTGATTTCCTGACTTCCTATGTCTGGCGGGGAAAGGTATATTTTCTTTTTAGTCACAACGTAGAACTATTATATGATTCAATGAGTTGAATATATAAAAATAATATTCATTCTGAAAATGTGGTGAGTAAAAGGATTGAAAAGAAATCGTTTAAAGAATAATCTCCTCCCATGTATCCAAGTGTCCGTCTTTTGATTTTTTCTTGTAGTTGTCTATGTTTTCCATGACTTTTTTCTTGAAGCTCCAACATGTGTTTCTTCTTAAGTCAAGTAATTCAGAAAGTTCGTCAAGCGTGATTTTATTCCCTCTACGGTGAACTATGTAAGTCATGTAAAAGGCTTTGTTTATTGGGAAACGTACCCCATGAAAAAGGGTGTATGCGGTTACCGACTCTACGTTTCCACATTTAGTACATTTACGTGTAAATGGTTTTGAGCCCTTCGTGAATTTTGGATTTCCACATTTGCGGCATTTATATGCCTTGCCCCATTTTAACTCTTCAAGATATCTAAAGCACGTTGATTCGTCTGGGAAAACATTGTTAAATTGATCGTACGGTACTTCAGAATCAATAATTCTTGCTTTTAAATCTTCTTTAAGATCTTTTTTTAGATGCCAGTTGTCGTAATCCAACTTTGCATTCATTTCGTTTACTTTTTCGTTAAGTACTTTTAGTTTACTGTTTGCGTCTTCCAGTTCACCATTTTTAGACTTAAGTTCCTGTGTACGTTCTGTTACTTTTTGTTCAAGTTCGCGATTTACTTTTTCTTGAAGGGCTTTGTTTTCTTCAAGTCTTTCTATGATTTCTTTCTGAGCTTCTTCGTTAGCTTTTTTAATGATTCGAATTCGATCTGCTAGGGCGAAAGAAAGTATTACGATTTCAATTACAAGGCCATAGTTAAGGCTATACACCGTAAATAGATTGCCAGG
The DNA here is from genome assembly GCA_031416415.1 of Cytophagales bacterium. GTDB lineage: Bacteria > Bacteroidota > Bacteroidia > Cytophagales > Cytophagaceae > JANYCO01. The sequence goes on from JANOTP010000071.1 coordinate 38,659, forward strand.
AATCATTTGCATTGCTCTTAATTGAATAATAATTATACTAATTAATACAAATGTATAACCAACAATGAAAAATCTAGCCGGCTTGTACCCTTTTCTAAACGTATAAATTGCTACCCCATAAGATAAAAGGAATGGGATTATATAAATAATTTTGAAATGAATAAAGTCGGGTGCAATAAATATTACTAAGATGTAATAAATAAAATATACTCCCACAGAGCCCAATAAAAGATTTCTTAGTTTTGGAAAATTTCTGTTTAATTCTAAAAAGAAAACAGAGTAAACGATGAAGGTCACCATCAATAAAGAAGGTGCGATATAAATACCGATAGCTCTAATCAGTTCAGGGTGTTCAGGCCATAAGAATTGAAAGCCGAGGCCATCATCAGTCATGGTATTTAGTATTCCTGTTAAAACATAAAACACATAGAAAAGATATACTTTTTCTCTTACAGATATAAAAATAAGAAGGTTGTATACCGCCATTATCAGGAGTATACCATAATACAGACCAAGGTAGTAATATTCAATTGTTGAATAATACATAAAATAGTTAACAGATTTAATTCGAAAATCAAATCCACTATAATTCTTAGAATCTATTTTGATGTAGTAAATAAGCGTTTGTGTGGAATCGCCAACAGGAAGGTCAAAGACAATGTTTTTGTTAATATGTTCTCGTTTGTCGAAGGTGAAGTTTTCTCCAGCTTCTTTCATTCGAAAATTATTATTTGCATCTTGAACATACAGTTGGATAAGATTTGTATGTGGAGAATAGGTTTCGAGCATAAAACTTTTGTCGAAACGGGAATGATTTTTTACTTTGAAACGAATCCAATAAACAGCGTTGGGATTAGTGTTGGAAGCGTATTTTTCTTTGTTAATTTTAAATAAAGAAAAGGAAGGGTTTGAGACTTGGGAAATGGAATATTTTTTTGAGGTATCTACGAAAATTTCTATATCTTCTCCAAGTAGTGTATAATCTTCTTTTGAATCATTAAGATATACGATATTAATTGAAAATACATCCGTAAAAGGTAGGATTGATAGTAATAATAGTAAATAAGTTAGCTTGCGCACAGGTAATAATAGAATTTACGTTATAGTAACAATATACATCAATTGGACTACTTATGTTTCAAAAATAAAATATTATCCTTGATAAATATAATTTTTCCTTAGTTAATGTGGAGCAATTATTGATATTAATTGGTCTGATTATCTTATATTTGAATTAAAACACCTAGCACTTGTATTTAGAACTTTTAAAATGATATATAGGCTTGTTATATTACTATCTTTTTTAATGCTAACTCCTGAAAATGGTTGGTCACAAGATTGGCGTAAAATTAAAACTATAAAGTTGAGTTCTGAAGTCACTGCCGTTTCGATCGATAGGTATGGAATGTTTTATTTTTCGGATCAAGATGGTAGTATTTTTAAATATGACACCTTAGGTGTTTTACAAATTACTTATTCCCCACCTAGAAAAGCGGATGTCACGATATTAGAGGCTTGGAGGAATGTTAATATTTTTGTTTTTTATAGAAATTTGCAAGAGTTTGTATTACTTGATAGGTTTCTTTCTCCTTCTCCAAATTCCAGAATTGAATCATCAGAAGTGGGTTTTGCCCGACTTGCCACGTTCTCTTATGATAATAATGTATGGTTGATTGATGAGACAGATTTTAGTCTAAAAAAATATAGCATATCAAGAAATAAGACAGAACTAACGACTAACCTTGATTTAGTGTTAGATCCTAATTTATACGATATGAACTTCATCAGAGAATATCAGAATTTTGTTTTTGTAAATGATAAGAATTCTGGAGTTCTTATTTTTGATAATATGGGAAATTACAAAACGAAAATACCAGTGAAGGAGCTCTCTTATGTGGGCTTTTTTAACGATGAGATATGTTTTCAGGAAGGAGAGAAGATAAAATTTATTAATATTTACACGTATTCCGAACGAACCGAAAGTTTGCCAGAAAAGGGTAGTTTTCAATTTCTTTTATACTCTAAATCTTGCTTATATCTGTTTAAGGAAAATTCTATTGAGGTTTACAATAGGTAAAAATATATTTTTTCGGATTGTGTTTGCATTTATTGAGGTAGACACGTATCTTTTCAATTACTAACCTTATGTTACCAATGAATAAAAAATATATAGTGGGATTTTTTTGTACCTCATTGATGTTGGCTCTTTCTTTAGAATTATTTTCCCAAGGTTGTAGTGATGCAGGATTTTGCACCATGGGCGCAATGAAACCTAGTCAGCATTTTAGTCGAAAAGCTAATTTGAAATTACGTTCAGTAGAAGTGGGGCAGTACGTAGGTGTAAATAAAATTGGTGACGTGATGATGTCCTACACCGCAGATATAAATATTGGAATTTCATCTAAATATACAATGCAGGTGAAATTGCCTTATATGCTTGTTTATGGATTACTAGCCAATACCAATGGGCTAGGCGATATTTCATTAAGCGCATCTCGTAATATAGTAGCTAAAGAAAAATACCAGCTAAATTTTACTGTAGGAACCAAGATCCCTACCAATAAAGGAGATATTAGAAAAGACGGTACGAATCTGCCCCTTCCTAATTATTACCAATCTAGCCTTGGTACTTATGATGTTATTGCGGGCATTTCATTAATTACTAAAAAATGGTTGTTGGCTGCGGGCTATCAGCAGGCATTAAATAGTAATGGCAATCAATTTTTGTGGGGTCCTTGGAATAAAAGTGGCTTATCTGATTCCTCAATTGCACAAAAATATCCAGTGTGTAAGGAGATTCATAGAGGGAAAGATGTGATGTTGAGAATAGAACGAAATTTTCGGTTGGCAAGATTTAATACACATATTGGGCTGTTGGGTATTTATCGAATAACAAAAGATGAGTTTACCAATAAAAGTAACGTTAGACAAAAACAGGATGGAACCACAGGTCTAGCATTGAGTGGTATTGCTGGGATGGGATATAATTTTTCGGCTCGATCAGGTATCAAAATTATTTTCGGGGTAAGGTTGATGCAACGTTATCGTTTAGATAAGCTTCACGAGCTTTCGCTAGATGGACTCTCTCGGGAATTTGTTAATACAATAGGATATGAATATAGATTTTAATCGATATGAATAAGAAATACTTTTCAATTTTACTACTACTCTCTATTCTATTCGTAGGTCGCACTGTTCATGCACAATTAAAAAAAGATACAATAGCGGCATCGGTTATGAATGCTCAAGCCGATTCTCTTTTTAAAGTTGCGGCTTATGAAGAATCATCAGTAAAGTATAACAGTGCTTCAACTATTTATAAAAAATATTCCCTTTGGAGAAAATATACAACTTGTCAGACAAGGGTGATTGAAAATTTTTCTCGTCAAGGGAAGTGCGATGAAGCTATTGATCTTTCCTCGAGTTTATTAGTTATTGTATCCAATAATAAGTTGCTCTCTACGGAGTCAGAAGCTATGGTGCTCAATGAGCTAGGTTTTGCATATCTATCCAAAGGTAGAAGTGACCTTGCTTTAGAGAATTTGAAAAAAGCAATTGACATACTTACTTCGTTGAAGAGTTTTAATAAATCAGCTCTTGCACTCTATTATAAAAATCTTGGATTGGCAAATTGGAGCGCTGCGAATAATGAACTTGCACTTGAGCACTTGCAAAAATCACTTAGTCTACTTAAAAGTATTTATGTAGGAAATAATACTGAAGTAGCAGATGTTTATAATAATATAGGGTTAGTCTATTCTTCTACAGATTCCGAAAAAGCACTTGAATATTATTCGAAAGCTTTAGAAGTATATGAGAAAGTTTATGGAAGTAATCATCCAAATGTAGCTATCACAACCAATAATATTGCAATTATTCAACGTAAGCAAAAAAAATATGTAGAAGCGCTCGCTAATTTTCAAAAGGTATTGTATGTATGGGAATCTATCTATAAAGGACGCCACCCTAACCAAGCCTTTGTTTTTACTAATGTAGGTCAAGTGTATTCGGATAGAGGAGAAATGGACAAAGCGTTAGAATTTCAAAATAAAGCATTGGATATATACAAAGAAAATTATGGTGAAAAACACCCAGAGATTGCAGGGATTTATAATCAAATAGGAATTGTTTTTTCAAGCCAGAATAAATTCAAGCAGTCGTTAGAAAGTTTTCAAAATGCGATTTGCGCAAATGTTTCTAATTTTAATAGTAAAGACCTTGACATAAATCCAATAATAGGAAATTATTACAACGCTAATATTCTCCTTTATTCACTTTTGATGAAAGCGAGAACACTGGAAAGTAGGTATACCTTGAAAACATTAAACCCTTCAGATTTAAAACTATCGGTGAGTACATTTTATTCTTGTGATACCTTAATTGAGCGTATAAGAAAAGTACAGACTAATAAAAATGACAAAATAGAATTGGGTAAGTTGGCCTCAGGGGTTTATGAAGATGCGATTCGCGTATGTATGAGTCTTCGTGAAGGCGCGGCAAAGAAGAAAATATATAATGAAAAGGCTTTTTATTTTGCAGAAAAAAGTAAAACAGCAGTTTTGCTAGAAGCCATTTCTGATTCTGAAGCAAAGCATTTTGCAAATATTCCTGATTCATTATTAGAAAAAGAAAAATTTATCAAAGCTGAAATTTCTTATTGCGAACAAAAGCTAGCTGAAAAGGCTGATCTCAGTAAAGAACAAGTATATAAGGATAAATTATTTTTATTGAATCGTGAGTATGAAAAATTTATTTCTGATTTGGAAAAACAATTTCCGGAATATTATAATTTAAAATTTAATGTTAAAACTACTACAGTTGCATCTTTGCAAAAAGTATTGGATAAAAAGACAGTTCTTGTAAGTTATTTTATAGCAGACGATAGTCGAAGGGTATATATTTTTTATGTCTCTTGGAAAAATTTTGAAGTATTCGATGTACAAGAAAATGAAAGATTAAATAAACTACTTATAGGATATAGAAACTCAATACGTTTTGATGCGAAAGAGGTTTTCGCTGATGTTTCTTATCAGCTAAAGAAACAGTTGTTGCCTTTTAAACTTAACTCTACCGTTGAAAAGATTATTGTAGTGCCAGATGGTAAGTTAGGTACTATTCCATTTGAATCGTTTATAACGAAAAAAGTAGATTGGGAGAAAGATAATATATCCTCTTACCCTTTTCTAATTAAGAAATGTGCTATTACTTATAGTTATTCTGCCAATTTGTATGAGCAATCTAGGCAAAAGAAAATGCGAAACGAAGGGGCTCTTTTTGTATGTGCACCTATCGATTTTACTGGGAAAGGATTGATTAGTTTGCCCTCAACAAAAGACGAAGTTTCAAAAATTGGAAGTTTGTTTAATGAAAACGGAATAAAAAGCAACTGTTTTATTGGAAAAATTGTACAGGAAAATCTTATTAAGTCTTCTGTTTTGCAGGAATGCAAGTACTTGCATTTCGCTACACATGGTATTGTGGATGAAAAAAATCCTGAACTTTCTGAAATTTATCTAGCTACAGATACTACTGGAAAAGAAGATGGCAATTTGTATTCTGGGGAGATTTATAATTTAAAAATTAAGGCAGATTTAGTTACCCTATCGGCTTGTCAAACAGGTTTAGGCAAGGTTCAAAAAGGAGAGGGTATCATAGGTCTCTCAAGAGCGTTATTGTATGCTGGTGCTCAGAATCTCATTGTTTCCTTATGGAGTGTAGCGGATAGGTCTACCTCTATGTTAATGATTGATTTTTATGATGATATGCTTAAAAATAAGTCGTACAGGGAGAATGGAGAATACAGCTATTCTTTGCGTAATGCTAAGCTCAAAATGATTGAAAATGGACAGTTTAATAAGCCATTTTATTGGGCTCCTTTTATTTTGATAGGTAAGTAGTTAACGTGATTTGATGTTTTTTTAATAATAGTACATAAGACTGTTTTAATAAATATTGTATCATAAATGTTATATATTTGTTGAATATTTAGACACGATTCTTTCATGATTAATAAAGTAATAATTTTTGTAGCTTTTTTTTGTGGGTTAGTTTTTTCTTCGTACGCACAAAAATATACGTTAAGTGGCACTATTAAGGATTCCTCAAGTGGGGAAGCAATGATAGGGGCTTCTATATTTATTAAGGAAACAAAGAATAGTGCAGCTACTAATGATTATGGTTTCTTCTCTATTAGTCTTCCCAAAGGCACATATACTGTAATTATTTCATCAATGGGTTATAACGATAATCGTCAGGTTATAGAATTGAATTCTAACCAAACGTTAACTATAACGTTGGGTGAAGAAATTATAACAGCCGAGGAGGTCACCGTTACAGGCGAGAGACCTGATAAGAATATAGAAGATACAAAGATGAGTAATATACGAATGGACATAAAGCAGATTAAAAAACTGCCCGCTTTGTTTGGAGAAATAGATATTATTAAAAATATTCAAATGTTGCCGGGTATTGGGGTGGCAGGAGAGGGGAACACTGGACTTTATGTGCGTGGAGGAGGTGCAGACCAGAATCTTATTTTACTTGATGAAGCTCCCGTTTATAATCCATCACATTTATTTGGAATGTTTTCGGTATTTAATTCTGATGCATTAAAATCAGCCGAAATATATAAAGGAGGAATTCCTGCACAATATGGCGGGCGGCTTTCTTCCTTGCTAGATATTAGGACTAAAGATGGGAACGCAAAGAAATTTGGAGCATCTGGAGGAATAGGATTAATAGCTAGTCGACTTACGTTACAAGGGCCTATTATAAAAGATAAATGTTCGTATGTAATTTCTGCGCGCCGAACCTATGCTGACTTATTTTTGAAGTTAGCGGATGTTGTTGGTGTATTAAACAATCCTAACGTAAAGGGTGCTAAGCTTTATTTTTATGACCTTAATGCAAAAGTTAATTATAAAATAAATGAAAAAAATCAAATTTTCATTGCTGGATACTTTGGTAAGGATGTATTGTCTGCCGCTGGTTTCGGACTCAATTGGAGTAATGCAACGAGTACATTGCGATGGAATCATGTTTATGGAAATAAATTATTTTCAAATACGACATTGTTCTATTCAAATTATAATTATGAACTTGGTATTAACTCAGGAAGTGAAGGGTTTAAATGGAAGTCGAATTTGAAAGAAGTAGCAGTGAAACAGGATTACACGTATTTTCTTAATCCTTCAAATGAAGTCACTTTTGGCGTTAATTTAAGTTATAAAGTTTATGATCCAGGAAAATTAATACCTCAAGAAGGGAATACTACTTTTAGACCGTTTAAACTGGCTCCTTATCATTCTATGGAAGAGGCTGTTTATCTTAGTAACAAACAAAAACTTACTAAACGAATTTCTGTTGAATACGGGCTGAGGTATACTTTATTTCAAAATGTAGGGCGTGATTCTGTTATTCAATATAATAATGGTGTTGTAAGCAATGATAATATTATTGACACTACGGTATATGATAGATTTGATTTAATAAAAAATTATGGTGGTTTTGAGCCAAGAATTTCCTCAAGATACTTACTTAATGAGCGAAGTTCTGTGAAAGCATCTTACAACAGAACACTTCAGTTTCTTCACTTATTGTCAAATTCATCTTCGCCATTACCAACAAGTCAATGGATACCAAGTACGCCATATGTCAAGCCTCAAAAAGCGGATCAATTTGCTGTTGGATATTTCAGGAATTTTAAAGAAAATAAATATGAAGCTTCAGCCGAAGTGTATTACAAGTATTTTTATAATGCATTAGATTTTAAAGATAACGCAAATCTAATCGCTAACAGAAATATTGAGACTGAAATATTGAGAGGAAAAGGTTGGTCGTATGGATTAGAATTATTTTTGAGAAAGCATACTGGAAAAGTTACGGGTTGGATAAGTTATACATTGTCTAAAACTGAATTAAATATTGCTGGTATAAATGAAGGTAGAAATTATTATGCGAGTTATGATCGAAGACATAATTTAAATATTGTTATGTCTTATGATATCAATAGCAGATGGAATTTTTCTGCCAATTGGGTCTATGGATCAGGAAGGCCATTGACTGTGCCTATTCAATTGTATCATTATGAGCGTTCGAATGTTGGCTATATTCCTTCAAGAAATAATTATAGAATTCCTGCCTATCACAGAATGGATATTTCAGCAACGCTTTATGCTAAGAAAAAAGAAAATAGAAAGAATTTCGGAAGTTGGAATTTTTCTATATATAATCTATACGCACATAAAAATGCATTTACCGTGTTTACTAGAGACAAAAATTTCGGAACAGACGAAAGCCCTGTTTATAAAGACGAAAAAGAACTTGTAAAATTATACTTGTTCTCTATAGTTCCATCTATTACTTATAATTTCAATTTCTAGACTTATGAAAATAAATAGTATATTATTTTTCGTTGTTATTATGTTTTCGGCTTGTACTCAAGTATTAGTAGTAGATGTTCCATCGGATTCTGACAGGGTAGTTATTGAAGGTTCCGTAACAACCCAGACGCAACCGTTCGAAGTGAAACTAAGCAAGACGATAGCTTTAGGTAATAGCACTACTTACCCGCTAATAAATAATGCGTTAGTTGTTATTTCTGATAATGCCGGAAATCGTGATACTCTTAATTTGATAGAGCCAGGTATATACAGGACTAGTACTTCTAAAACAGGAGTAGTGGGACGAACGTATTTTCTTTCAGTAGTAATTGATGGGGTGAATTATTTTGGTCAAGACCAACTTTTTCCTGTTTCACCGATAGATTCTTTGTATGCTATTTTCAAACAGGCTGGTTCGGGTTTGTTTATATCGTCTGATGGCTATTATCTATATTTTGATTATTCTGATCCTGTAGGGGTTAAAAATCATTATATGTACAGGATATATAAAAATAATGAACCTGTTTTATCGCCAAGTGAGATAGCTGTATATGACGATAATTTTTTGGCACCTATAATTAAAGGTCAACGTCTTGATGGTCGTTACGGAAGCGGTGATAAAATAAGGTTTGAATTGTATTCGCTTAGTGAACCTGGCTTTGTCTTTTATAATGGATTGACAAATCAGTTGCAAAATGATGGTGGTTTTTTTAGTACACCACCCGCAAATGCAATAAGTAATATGTCAGGTGGGGCCTTAGGTTTTTTTCGAGCATCTGATATTTCGATTGATTCAGTAACAGTGGCTCAGTAGTTTTGCTGTAATTTTTAAAAATTGTTTTGTAACTAAAAAAACCTCTAGTATGGTAAAAATTACAAACAAAAAAATACCTTATAAAATTAGTAAGTCTTTGCGTAAATATCTTTTGGATTATGGCAGAGAACTTAAAATGCCAATATCTTACAGAGATTTAGGACGTTTTGGTAGTTCCATTCCATTATACGATAAGAGGAATAAAGACTCCTTATGGGTAAGTGTTTTTTATCAGCAAGATGATATGTCACATATCTATGAAGCACTAAAAAAAACATATGCTATCTTAAAAGCAAGTGGTGACCTCTCCGTTATGAAACACTTATTTATAGACCGTATAGATCTTTGTATGTATGGGAATAGCAAGCCCTATAGAATAAGAGTTGTAAATAAAATTAATGACAACTTTGACTATTTTTATATAAAAAATGCAGATGCTTCCCGGATTTATGGTTTAGAATTGGAACATTTACTCTCTCCAAACAGTATGAATTTTTACACCGATGGTGATACCTTGATAGAGGAACATATTGTCGGAATTCCAGGAGATATGTTTATTGAACAATATTTACATGATATAAATTTAAATAAAATTAGGCTTGCAAAAGAGTTTGTAAAATTTAATGAGCGCTGTTTTATCAGGTTGTTGGGAGATATGCATTCAAGTAATTTTGTAGTTGCCATTACCCCAGATTTTGAAGAAGTAGAGTATCGTATTAGGGCAATAGATTTTGACCAACAGTCCTATGAAGGGAAGAAGTTTGTTTACATGCCTCAGTTTTTTTTGCAAAATAATCCTATTATTAAAATTGGTATGGAAGTACTAACTCCTGAAACCGTAAAGCAATATCAGAAAGAAGAGCGTTCTATGATCGCTTCACGGTTAAAATCTTCTAAGTATCGAATTAAAGAATTGGGGGATGCCGTTAAAAATGATGAAATTTCTACTTCAGGCAACATTGAAAAGCTTAAGATAGAACTGGCGGAACATTATAATCATAAAGAGTTTCTTCGATGCAAAAACATGGGAGCGATTGTTAGGACTAGCCTTCGTATTATATTGAAAGATCGATAGATATTTTGAGATTTGATTGAAATTCGTAACTTTACATAGCTGATCGTAAAAATATGTTGTCTCGAATTCCAAAATTCTTCAAAAATTTCTATTTTCTGGTAGCTTTCTTCTTCCTTATATTTATGATATTTTTTGATCCTAATGACTTTATTAGTCAGTATAAGATGCGAGGAGGGTTAAAAGAACTAGAGGCCGAAAAAGCTTATTACCAGGAACGAATAATTGAAGTTGAGAAGGAGAGAGAGGCGTTGTTAAATGATTATAAAAAACTAGAACAGTTTGCCCGTGAAAACTATTTAATGAAAAAACCTACAGAAGATGTATATGTGATAGTAGAGAAGGAAGAGAATTAGTAGGCTTATTAGTATAATATATAAAAAAGGTTTGATTTGAGGATTAAACCTTTTTTGTTTTTAGGAGTCAAACAAAAAAAAGAATTTTATGGATACTGCTCATTCCTTTCTTCCAGTCCTACTCTCGGTAGTACGTTATTTTGTATTTGCTGGTATCGCCTACTTCATATTTTATAAATGGAAAAAGAAGGATTGGCTATATATGAAAATCCAACAAAAATTTCCAGAAGCCTCCGGAATGAGAAGGGAAATGCTTTATAGTTTATGCACTGGAGTAATATTTGGTCTTATGGCTACTACTATTGTTTTTGCTAGGTTAAATGGATATACAATGATCTATACTAAATTGACTGAATATGGTTGGTTGTATTTATTGTTATCTCCTATGGTGGTAATATTGGTTCATGACACTTATTTTTATTGGACCCATCGTCTGATGCATCATCCTAAATTGTTTTTGATAACACATAAAGTTCATCACCTTTCACATAATCCTACGCCATGGGCGGCGTTTGCATTCCATCCGATAGAAGCAATTATTGAGGCTGCATTTTTCCCTGTTTTACTTTTTATTATACCCCTTCATCCAATTGTGATTTTGATATTTATGTTATACATGATTGTTATGAATGTACTTGGGCATACTGGTTATGAGTTTTTTCCAAAAGGAGCTATTCGACACCCTATTTTGAAATGGTATACTACTCCTACCCATCATAATATGCATCATAAATTAGGGAAAGGAAATTATGGATTGTATTTTAATTTTTGGGATCGTATCATGAACACAAATCATGATACTTATGAAGACACTTTTGACGCTGTAAAAGAACGAAAAAACACACTCTTTAATTTACGGAATCAATAGATGTTTAAAATTACAAATAGCGATTATTGTATTTCAGTTGTTCCTGTAGAAGGAACAACAGCAGGTTCTTCACCTAAAGGATCGGCTTCTTCTATCACTGTAGTGTCACGAATTGGTTCAGGTCTATAAGGACAGTTAATATTTATAGAAAGTTTTTTTGGTCTTTTGAAGTAGCCTTTAGTTATTCCTAAAGAAGTATCAGCGTATACTTTTTCCATGTATAACCCAAAGATAGGAAGTGCAACCTTAGCCCCTTCTCCTAATTGTGAAGTACGGAAGTGAACGCTTCTGTCTTCTGCGCCAACCCATGCTCCGGCTACGTGTCCTTTAGTAATTCCCATAAACCAACCGTCGGAATGATTGGATGTGGTACCTGTTTTCCCCCCGACTTCATTGCCGTTGAATATATCGTATTGAAATAATGCCTGTGAGGTTCCGCCACGTTCTTCTGTACCACCTTTCAACATGTGTACCATTACATAAGCTAGCTCTTCGCTAAGTGCATCTTTTGTTTTAGGAAGGAATTCGTGTAGTATATTACCGTTTCGGTCTTCGATACGTGCTACGAAATAAGGCTCAATCCATACTCCGCTATTTACAAAAGCAGCATACGCCCCTGTCATTTCATAGACAGAAACATCGCTAGATCCAAGCGCAAGTGATGGAACGGGTTTGAGGTAACTGGTTATGCCAAGTCTTCTGGCATATTTAATTACTTCTTCTGGTCCCACCAATTTCATGAGGTTGGAAGTGATAGAATTGATCGAGCGTCCCATTGCTCGTCGAAGAGTAAGAGAGTCGCCTGTAAAAACCCAATCGGCATTTTTTGGAGACCATACCACTTCTTTTCCATCTTCTTTGTATCGAAAAGTAATAGGTACATCAGGTAATAGATGACAAGGTGAATAGCCGTTAGCAATTGCAGCTGTATATACAAAAGGTTTAAAAGCAGACCCAGGTTGTCTTTTACCTTGTTTTACATGGTCGTATTTAAAATGTTTATAGTTTACTCCTCCCACCCATGCTTTTATTTCGCCCGTAAAGGGGTCCATAGACATGAAGCCACTATGAAGGAAATGCTTATAATATTTTAGCGAATCCATGGAACTGAAAGTAGTGTCTTTTTCTCCTTTCCAAGTAAAAACTTTCATTCGTCTTGGAGTATTGAGGTGGATTTTTATAGAGTCATTCCCTGCTCCATATTTGCTCACAAGCCATTTATAAGTATTCGTTTTTTTAATGTTATCTTCTAAGAAATTAGGGATCTCTTCTTTGTTTTCAAATCGCCAAGGATTTTTCCCTTTCCAATGTTCAAAAAAAGCTTTTTGCAATTTTTGCATGTGTTCCGATACCGCATCTTCCGCATATTGCTGCATGCGGGAGTCGATGGTAGTATATATTTTTAAACCATCTGCGTATAAATTTTTGTTATTTTTTTTGCACCAGTCTTGTAAAAATTTACTCAGCTCTCCTCTGAAATAAGTAGCGTATCCTTCGTTGTGATCTTCGGCTGTAAAATGAAGGTCGATGGGAAGTTCTTTATATTTTAAAGCGTCCGCACTTGATAAAACTTTGCCTTCCACCATTAATTCAAAAACTGTATTTCTTCTGTTAAGGCAATTTTTGGGATTAGCTCGAGGACTATATAAGGTGGGTGCTTTTAAAACACCTACAAGTACCGCTGCCTGTGGAAGGCTTAGGCTATCTGCCGAGGTGTCAAAGAAAGTCCTAGCCGCTGTTTTTATTCCAAATGAATTGCTTCCGAAGTCTACAGTATTGAGATACATGGTGAGGATTTCAATTTTTGTATACCGCCTTTCCAATTCTATGGACAACATCCATTCTTTTGTTTTCGCAATCAAAACATTTACTACGGGTACATATCCCAGTAATCCTTTATCCGTTCGGGTTTTAAATAGATTTTTTGCAAGTTGTTGGGTTATTGTGCTAGATCCTCTTTTGTCGCCTTTTAAACTATAATAGAAGATTGCGAAAAACCCTTTCAAATCAATTCCAGAATGCTCATAGAACCTAGTGTCTTCGGTAGTTATAAGTGCCTTTATTACATTAGGGGATATTTGTTCGTAGGCAACTGGACTTCTGTTTTCTCTATAATATCTTCCTAATAAAAGACCATCCGAAGAGTAAATTTCAGAAGCTTGATCACTTGTGGGGTTCTCAAGACTTTCGTAATCAGGGAAACCACCGAAAAGAAAGGTTAGATTGAATCTTATAAATACGGTAAGAAGAAATAAATTATACAATAAAAAAGAAAAAACAGCCCAACTTATAACGACAATTTTTCCGTATTTTTCCTTGTTTAAATTCTCAAGAATTTTTTTTATGTCTAGCTTATTTTGCATCTCCTCTTTATTGTTCAAAAAGTTAGTAAAAATCAATAAAAAATGATGATTTTACAAGAAATATAAATCGCAATAGTGTTATTTAAAATGATAATAGGAGATGTTGGTTTTGTAAAGGTTTCATAACTAAAATTTTATAATAAATCACTATTTTCTTTTAGTTTCAAAAGATCAGTATAAGGAATTAAAAAAGCATTGTTCATTTAAATATCTCACCTTAAAATTCCCGTCAGGATTGGCAAAGTCCATTTCATAAATTAGTCCATCGTCATACCTTGGATGTTTGTAGAAAAATTTCGGAGCATTGTTTTTTTGTTGGTCTGTAATGTATTCGTAAGTTTTTATATACTCAGGTTTGCAATCTCTTCCCATGAAGAGTAGTTTACTAGTGTCACTTTTTAATTTTAGTAAAGTTTTTTCTGCTACGTTTGCATGGATCTCATGTAGGTCTAAAATAGGAAGAAGTATTTTTTCGGAAATAAACTGATGTTGATCAAACCAATTGAGTGTATTTTTTCCATTGAGTTTAAGGGTTTCTTTAAGAAAAACGTCCAATTGATTTGTATCGGAAAGAGCGATTTTATTTTCTTCCAAAAGTCGGTTGTCAATTAAAGGAAATATTCTAAGGTTGGTTTCGTTTTTTAAAACGCCAAAAAGAAAATGTCTGTCTTTATTGTCTTCCAAACGATATATACTTACTCCGAAATTTCGGTAACGAACTTCTTTCATAAAAAAATCTGAGATCGAGGAATCTCCCGGTGATAATTTATAAGCCTTCCTTACTGAATCTACTAAATGAAGCTCCCTTTCATACATGTGATAATTTCCGCTTTTGTTTCCGCATTGGAAAAAAGTTATGCCGACAAGGATGATTTGTAGTAAATTGAAAATAGTAAGTGTCTTATTTGAGTTCATTATAATATTTTAAATTCTGTTCTTCTGTTGTTTTGTTTTCCTGACTCCGTATCATTACTATCAATAGGTTGAGAGCTTCCATACCCTTTGTAAACTAATCTTGATTTGTTTACACCGATAGCTATTAATGAATTCATAACGCTTAATGCTCTAGCTTCGGAAAGTGCTTGGTTCGTTTTTGTATCCCCAATATTATCGGTATGTCCCGAAACTTCTATTTTTAAGGATGGATTTTCATTAAGTAATTTCACCAATCTTTGTAGTTCTGAAGCTGATTCTGGACGAAGATCGGATTTTCCGACATCAAAAAAAATATTTCTTAATACTACCTTCGCTCCTTGTTTTGCGTTTACTAATTTTATTTCTTTTTTTATTTCTTTGAATCCTTGATTACAAGGGATGTTTACATTTTCAGAATGGAAAAGATGACCTTGTTTTTCAATGGCAATACCATAGTTTTTCCCACACGGTATAGCTACTAAATATTTACCATCTTCGCCATTGGATTTTACTTTGCTGATTATTTCTTTTGAAACATTATCTGTAATTGTTATTTCTGCTTCCATTGCTTTACCAGTTATGGCATCTTTAACGGTACCTGTCAGTAATTCTAGTTCAGGATCTTTTGGAGGAATTGGCATTCTTATCGAATAAATATCTTGTTTGCCAAGACCTCCTTCCTTGTCGGAAGAATAGAAACCTACTTTGCCGTCAGCTGCCAATACGAAATATATTTCATCTCCCGCAGTATTGATAGGGTAGCCAAGGTTTTCAGGTGTGCTCCAACCCGTACTCGTTTTTGTACATTTGAAAATATCATATCCACCCATTGTACTGTGTCCTTTAGAACTAAAGTAAAGCGTTTTACCATCTGGATGAATGAAGGGAGAGTCTTCGTCGTAAGGAGTGCTGATTTCTAGTTTTCTTGGTTTTGACCAAGTGCCACTGAATGTTCTGCTACATATATAAATGTCTCGGTTGCCTATAGCAGTGCCAGCATAAACAAAGTATAGTGTACGTCCATCGGGAGATAGAGAAGCTGTGCTTTCAAAACCGATAGTATTAAAGGGAAGAGGTTCTGGTTTAGAGTAATTTTTTCCTTTGAGTTCACTCATGTATAAATCCCCTCCATTAGTGCCTTTGTAAACAAACATGGTTTGCCCATCCTCGGAAATTCCTACGCATGCATCGTGGCCATCGGTATTTAGTGAAGAAATGTTTTGTGGTGAATCCCATGCTCCTCCTTTGTTGTAGCACATGTAGATATCTTCGAATAATAAACCGTCTTCCGCTTTTTTACTACCTGTTGAACCAGGTCTGCGAGAAGTGAAAAATAATTTTGAACGGTCTGCAGTAATGTAAGGAAGGTATTCGTTGTGCTCCGTATTTACAAGGGGGCCAGAGTTCGTTACTTTAGCATCTACAGGATTTGCTTTGTATTTTTTGCCAAATTCACATTCTATTATGAGCTTGGAGGTGAGTTTTCTATTGGTGCCTCCAATGTCAGATTTCTGGTAGTATTCAATTGCTTTGTCAAATTGGTGGTCGAGCTGTAACGCCCTACCTAGTAATAAATACATTTCATTGGTAGGTTTTGGACTTAGTTTTACTGCGTTATTGGCATGTTCTAGTGCCTTAGAAGGTCTGGAGATTTCTATAAAACATTTCGCAAGCTGAAGATTTGTATAAGGGTTTTCCTTTTTAATATTGTAGGCTTCTTCGTATGCGTCCTTAGCGGCATAGAGGTTGCCGATATTGAAATAATTATCACCTTTTTTTATTGCTTTTTCATCTTGTGCAAACAAAAGTATTGGTGTAATGAATGCTAAAATAATTGTTGAAATGTATTTCATATTCATAGGTTATTAAGTGATAACTGTAATTTATAAAAATATCATTTCATTTATTTTACTAATTTTTCAATAGCGTTATGTGTTTTGTCGAAATGAAACTGATTAATAGTTAACGTCATTGCAGCCTGTATCTCTTTGTTCATAAGGTTTCCAATACTTCCCTCATGCGTATGGTTGATTGTGGAAGGTGCAGTGAATTTTCCTTCGTCTATTAATGCACCTACTTTTTTATAAGCATCACGGAAAGGAATTCCTTCTAATACCATATTGTTTACTACCTCAACGCTATATAAGTATAAATATTTTGGGTCTTTTAGAATGTCTTCTTTTATTTTAATATTCTTTAATGCATAAATAGCGATGTTAATACAATCGTTTATTTCATTGAAAGCGGGAATGAAACTTTCTTTGATGATCTGTAAGTCACGATGATAACCAGACGGAAGGTTTGTCGTCATTAACGTTATCTCATTTGCCAGTGCTTGAACTTTGTTGCATTTTGCACGGGTCAATTCAAATACATCTGGATTTTTTTTGTGCGGCATAATGGATGAGCCAGTTGTAAGTTCGTCTGGAAAAGAAATGAATCCAAAATTTTGGTTGATGTACAAACAAATATCCATTGACATTTTAGCTACTGTACCTGCAAGAGAAGATAGGGCTGCTGCAACATTTTTTTCGGTTTTCCCTCTGCCCATTTGCGCATAGACAACGTTGTAATTCATTCTTTCAAAACCAAGCAAATCAGTAGTCATCTGACGGTTTAATGGGAAAGAAGATCCATATCCTGCTGCTGAACCTAAAGGATTTTTGTTAGCGATTTTATATGCTGCCAACATCATTTCCATATCGTCTACAAGGCTTTCTGCATAAGCACCAAACCATAAGCCAAAAGAAGAAGGCATAGCAATCTGCAAATGTGTATAGCCAGGGAGTAAATGGTTTTTGTATTGTTCAGAAAGCTGAATGAGTAATTCGAAAAGCTCTTTTGCATTTAATACCGTTTGCTCAATCGCACTGCGTGTATATAATTTCAAGTCCAATAAAACTTGATCATTTCGTGAACGGCCGCTGTGAATTTTTTTACCTAAATCACCTAGTCGCTTTGTTAATAAAAGTTCGACTTGTGAATGTACATCTTCAACGCCATTTTCAATGGTGAAATTCCCTGCCTTTATTTCAGCGTAAATATTTTTTAATTCCTTCTGTAAAATTGGCAATTCTTCTTTTGGAATAAGTCCAATGCTCGTTAGCATCTCTGTATGCGCTAAAGAGCCCAGTACATCGAACTCCGCCAAGTACATATCCATCTCACGATCACGCCCTACGGTGAAGCGTTCTATTTCTTTATTTACGTCTTTGTCTTTTTGCCACAACTTCATCGTCTGAACAAGATTTTAGTAAGATTAAAGGATTATATAAGAATTTAAACTTGTAATTTTTTATTAAATAACCTTTTGTATTCCAAGCTTCTTGCACCAAAGTTGATGAGAAGACCAGTGTTTAAATGGTATGCTTCTAAATAATTAATTGCCTGTGCAAAGTGTACATTTTCTAAAGCTAGTACGGCTTTTATTTCAACTGAAACTAATGCTTCTATAAGAAAGTCTACTCTTCTAGTTCCAATTTGTATTTCATCATAAAAAATAGACATTTCAAATTCTCGTTGAAAGCTTATTTTCTGTTTGGTGAATTCTATTTCTAATGCACGTTGATGAATTACTTCTTGAAATCCATTACCCATAATTGAATGAACTTTCATGGCGCACCCAATAATTTTATGAGTAGTAGAATTGATTTCTTCAGTATTCATAAGGTATACTCTTGTCTAATTTCTTAATCTTATTAAAATCTTAGTTTAGACAAGTTAAACAAGTTCCTCCAATATTTTAATATACTTCTCAATACCTTCTTCAATCTCGATCAAATAAATAAATTCATTTGCGGAGTGCGAACGGGCAGAATTTCCTGGACCCATTTTTACAGAAGGTACTGGTACTAATGCCTGATCGGATGTAGTAGGAGATCCGTACGTTTTAGCGCCAATCTTAACGGCAGCTTTTACTAAAGGATGTTCTGGATCTATGAAAGAAGGGCGGAGACGAACAGAACGAGGATTTACTTCGGACTCTATATTGTCGTCTATTATTTTTAATACTTCTTCGTTTTTATACATTTCTGTAATACGAACATCCACTGTAAAGTGGCAGCTTTCTGGTACTACGTTATGCTGATAACCTGCGTTGATAATGGTTACAGACATTTTCATTGGACCAAGGTGTGGCGATACTTTTTCGAACTTATGGTTTTTGATCCACTCTATATCTTTAATTGCTTTGTAGATGGCGTTGTCGCCTTCTTCACGTGCAGCATGACCTGCTTTACCTTTTGCAACACAGTCGATAACCATAAGTCCTTTTTCTGCAACGGCAATATCCATAAGAGTAGGCTCTCCTACAATTGCGAAATCGATTTTGCCAAGTTCTGGATAAACTAATTCCAATCCATCGAAACCAGAAATTTCTTCTTCTGCTGTTGCTGCAATACAGATATTGTATTTTAAATTTTCTTTGTCGTAGAAATGACGGAAGGTAGCAATAAGTGATACCAGACAACCTCCAGCATCGTTAGAGCCAAGGCCATATAGTTTAGCGTCTTTTGTAAATGGATCAAATGGATCGTTGGTATAACCTGGATTTGGTTTTACTGTATCGTGGTGCGAATTCAGCAGGATGGTAGGTTTGTTTGGGTCGTAATGTTTATTGAACGACCATACATTATTTTTCAAGCGTTTGGTTTCCATACCATGTTGCACGAAAAAATTATTTAAGATCTCTGCAGTTTTATCTTCTTCCTTGCTTAATGATTCTGTACGAATTAGATTTTTTAGCAATTCTAATGCGTCTTGTTGTAATGATTTTAAATCAGCCATAAATGTTTTTAGTGTGTTGTAGTATAACTTACCGCAACGGCTTAGTAGTAATAAATGTAAATATACAAAGGGAAACGGTCATTTTACCGTTACTTATATGAAATTATTGATAGGGTAATGGGTAGTGTTTACCCAATAGTGTATTAAACCCCGAAGGGTGAGCGAAAAGTAGGGATGAAAAGTATGTATGCGGTATTGGTTTGCATGGGGTAAAGGTAAAGGATTTTTTTAGAATTCAGAAATTTCTTTCAAGTAATTTCTGAATTTATCTTAATATATGAATTTCGCTTGTAGTGTTTTAATTCTTTTTCTTTAATTTTTTGGGAAAGTTAGAACCAAATAAATTGTGTTTTTTGATCCTTCGCGATAAGAAATTTTTATAGTATTGTCAACTATTTTTAATTCAGGAGCAAAATGGATTAGTAATTTCATTTTGCTGTTAAGATTTTAGTACTGTCCCCTTGGAAGAATGCTCATTTATGATCGATGTAAGATCATCCGCATGGCAAATTCTAACGGAGCTAACTCCTGCACTGATTGCATCAAATGAATTGTCTAGTTTAGGAATCATGCCTTTTGAGATAATTCCTTTTTCTTTTAAGCCTGCATATTTTGAAGGTGTGATTTCTAAAATAACAGAATTTTTATCTTCAAAATTTTCAAGAACACCTTTTAATTCGAAACAATAAATTAGGTGTACCTCAAATAAGTTTGATAGTGCTACTGACGTTACAGAGGCCATGGTGTCGGCATTTACGTTTAGCATATTTCCTTCGCCATCGTGGGAGAGGGGAGCGATAATGGGATAAAGGCCTAGTTTAATAAGGCCGTGTAGTATTTCGCTGTCAACATTTTCAACATCGCCGACAAATCCATAATCAATGCCATTTTTTACTGGGCGTTTTTTTGATTTTATACAATTAGCATCGGCTCCTGTTAGACCAATAGCATTGCAGTTCTTAGATTGAAGAGCTGCTACTACCCTTTTATTTATAAGTCCACCGTATACCATGGTGACAATCTTTAATGTCTCAGCATCCGTAATTCTCCGCCCTTCTACCATCTTAGCTTCTATGCCCAGACCCGCACTGATGTCAGTAGCTACTTTTCCGCCACCGTGAATAAGGATTTTTTTAGCGTTTAGAGATGCATAATCCGTGAGAAATTTGCTTAATGCCTCTTCGTTGTCAATAATATTGCCGCCTATTTTTATTACATAAAGTTTTTCCATGAGAGCTTAAAGTTAAGAGTTTAAAGTTTAAAGTAAAAGTGCTTTTTTGTCTGCATTAGGCTCTTACTTTCCTGATTAAAACAATCAACATTGCTTTGATAGTATTGAATTGAGTAGTTAATGTGTTGAATTCAGCTTCTGTAATATAATTTAAGTCTTTTGACAATAAGATATAATACTCTGATTCATGCAAGGACCCAAGAGCAATTTGAAAGAAATGGGCAGTGTCGTTTTTTTGTATTACGTCCACATCCTTCATCTATATTGGCGGGGATAGAAACCAATGATCTTCTAAATTGACTAGTAAGTCCAAATTTTTCATCATCAGGAAAAGTTTTAGTGATTAGGTATAGCCTTACTACTAATTTATGAGCTTCCGCTCAAACGGTAAGTTTTTTGTAATCTTGCATAAAAGTAAAAAGTTAAAAGTTTAAGGTTTAAAGTTAAGGATAATATTCATATTTTAAACCTTCAACTTTGAACCTTTAACTTTAAACATTAAACAACTAAAAATTCGACTCTAATATCTTCTTCAACACCGCTTGCGCACTCCACAAACGATTAGAGGCTTCCTGCACTACAAGTGAATTTGGTCCATCCAGTATTTCATCTGCTAACTCAATGCCACGGCGAACAGGAAGGCAGTGCATCACCTTTCCATTGTTAGTATTTTTTAATTTATCAGTAGTCATCATCCAATTGCTATCCATGGACAAAACCTTTCCATAGTCTTCGTAGGACGACCAGTTTTTAACATAAATATAATCTGCTCCTTCTAATGCTTTTTCTTGATTGTGTTCGATTTTAGCGTTGCCACTAAATTCTTTTGCTAGATCATATCCTTTTGGATGTGTGATAGTAAAGTTAACATCGTATACGTTCATCCATTCTGCAAATGAATTGGGTACAGCCTGTGGTAAAGCCTTAATGTGAGGAGCCCACGTAAGAACAACTTTTGGACGCGCTACTTTTTTTGTTTCTTCAATTGTTAAAACATCTGCAAAAGATTGCAACGGATGAAGCATGGAGCTTTCTAAGCTTACAATTGGTACGCCAGAATATTTAATGAATTTTTTGAAAAAGTCTCCTGAGTAATCATCGTCTCGGTCTATTAATTTTGGAAAAGAACGCACGCCAATTATATCGCAGTATTGACCCATCACTGCAGCAGCTTCTTTAATGTGCTCAACAGTATTTTGATTCATTACAATACCGTCTTCTGTTTCGAGTGCCCAACCTTCTTTGTCCATGTTCATGATCATGACATTCATTCCCAAATTCTGAGCAGCTTTTTGAGTGCTTAGTCGGGTACGAAGACTTGGGTTTAGAAATATTAGTCCAAGCGTTTTGTTAACACCAAGAGTTTTATGTGCGTAAGGATTTCTTTTGATTTCTAGCGCTTCTTTGATAAAGCTGTTTAGATCTAATACGTCTTTTACTGTGGTGAAATTTCTCATCTTGATCAGGATTTACAGAATTTAAGGATTTTCAGAATTTTAAAACAAAATTGAAATATGGCCTAATGTTATTTTTTTATTGAATTAATTGAGCTGTGTTTGATTATTAGCTTTGAATCTAGGATTAAATACTAATTTGTGTTGGAGACTAACACTTCCAAAATTTATCAATAGTCCCTTTTCAAAATTGTACGCTATAACATAATTTTTGGCTTGTGCCAAATGAACATCTTCAAGATTGATAACGGCTTTCAATTCAATTATTAATTTATCTTCTGCTACAAAGTCTGCACGACGTGTGCCAACATCAATGCCATTGTAATAAATGACGTGCTCTTTTTCTCTTTGGAAACCAATATTTGCATTTTCTAATTCAATTGCCAAGCATCTTTGATAGATGACTTCCTGAAAACCATTGCCTAATGAATTATGAACCTTCATAGCACAGCCTATGATTTTATATGTTAGTTCGTCGTTAATCATTTTTTTATCAGGATTTGCAGGATTTTAGGATTTGCAGAATTATTGAGTTTAGTTATTGTAAATGAAATGTTTATTAATTTTATTTTTTATTTTTTATTTTTTTAATTCTGTAAATTCTAAAATCCTGCAAATCCTGATCAAGACAATTTACTTAACCAGCATCTTACTCATTACGTCCTTAAAGGCATTCAAGAAGAATTCTGCTTCTTGTTTTTGTAAGTTCAACGCAGATAATAAACGCATTGTATTTTTGTCTGAAGAAGATCCAGTAAATATTTTGTGATCGAAGATTAAGCTGTTACGCACATCACCACAAGGAAATTCTAATTCTATTCCTATCATCAGGCCACGTCCACGTACTTCTTTTACACCAGCTATTTTTTTCAGTTCACCTATTAGATAGTTTCCAACATACGTAGAGTTTTCCATTAGCTTCTCTTCCTTCATTACTTCTAGCACAGCGAGTGCTGCAACGCATGCAAGATGGTTACCACCAAACGTAGTACCTAACATGCCATGTTTAGGTTTTAAATGAGGAGCGATAGAAATTCCTCCGATAGGAAATCCATTGCCCATTCCTTTTGCCATTGTGTAGATGTCTGCATTTACACCAGCAAAATCGTGAGAATAAAATTTGCCACTGCGACCATAACCACATTGAACGGAATCCGCTATGTATACAGCGTTGTATTGATCACAAAGAGAACGTATTTTTTTAAGGAAAGAATCGGATGCTACATAAATACCACCAACACCTTGTATGCCTTCTACAATCACAGAAGAAATTTCATTTCCTTGAGTTTTGAAAGCCTCTTCTAGTGCCTGTTCATCGTTGAATGGAAGGAATATAACATTATCTGTTTGGTTGATAGGAGCAATAATGGATGGATTGTCAGTAGCCGCTACGGCTAAGGATGTTCTGCCGTGAAAACCTTTTTTGAAAGCGATTACTTTTTTCTTTCCATTATGAAAGGATGCTAGCTTCAGAGCATTTTCATTTGCTTCTGCTCCAGAATTGCAAAGGAAAAGTTGGTAATCTGTTTTACCCGAAACCTCACCTAATAAGGTGGCTAATTCTTCTTGTAAAGAAATGATTACATAGTTTGAATAAAAAGCAATTTTATTTAACTGGTCCGTAATTCTTTTTACATAATGAGGATGTGTATGTCCAATCGATATTACCGCGTGTCCTCCATATAGATCAAGGTATTTGATTCCATTTTTATCCCAAAGATAAGATCCTTGAGCTTTTACGGGTTCAACATTTATTAAAGGGTATACATCGAATAGTTTCATGTTTTTAAAGTTTAAGGTTTCATGTTGAATGTTTAAAGTTTATAAATTCTGTTAAACATTCAATCGCATTGGAATTATTGCTTAGAATGAAGCTGCTTTCAGTCTAAGCCCTGTTGTTTCTTCTAAACCAAACATTAGGTTCATGTTTTGAACTGCTTGTCCTGACGCACCTTTTAGAAGATTATCGTTCATGCTTACGATAAGTAATTTGTTATCGTGTTTTTCTAAATATATAATTGTGTTATTAGTATTTAACCTGTTTTAAATCAGGATTTACTTTTGAGACATGAGTGAAAGGATGGTTTGCGTAATACTCTTCGTAAATTTCATAAGCCTCCTCTATAGTGCCATCGTAGTTGGTGTATAGTGTTGCGTAAATACCCCGAGTGAAATCGCCACGGAATGGAATAAAGTTGAGGGCTTTGTCTAACGAAGGTTGAAGTTGTCTTAGACTTTGGGTGATTTCTTTTAGGTGTTGGTGTGTAAAGGCTTTGTAGATAGAGAAGTTATTATTTCTCCAGCTAAAATGTGATGTTGACGAAAGACTTTGTCCTGCTCCAGTAGAACCAGTGATTCCTGAGATGTGTACTTCGTCTTTTATTAAACCTTTTGCAGCAAGAGGGTATAAGCCCAATTGAATGCAGGTTGCAAAACAACCAGGGTTGGCAATGTATTTTGCAGTTTTTATTTTTTCTTTTTGTAATTCTGCAAGACCGTAAACGAAGTCCTGAGTATTGAGTATTGAGTTATAAGTCTTATTCTTTTCGATTAATCGGAAATCCTGGCTTAGATCTATTATTTTAAATTTGGAATCTTTAAAATAATCTGTGTTGCTATCAATGAATTTAACAGCATCGCCATGACCAACACACATGAATAAAACGTCAATATCTTTGGAAAGGCTATCTGTGAATTTAAGGACTGTAACGCCAAATAAATCGGTGTGAACTTGAGAAACAGGATTGCCTGCATTACTATTGCTATGAGCAAAAATAATATTCGTTTCAGGATGGAATACTAATAATCGAATCAGTTCTCCTCCTGTATATCCTGCACTGCCTATTATGCCTACCTTTATCATAAATGTTTATCTTAAATCTTCTACCATGCCACTTTCTATTTCTTTTTTGATATTATCTATTAAGTATTCGAATGTAACATTAGGTTCTGATTTTAAATAAAAGCTACAAAATGTTTTTCCCTTACTAGTATCAAAAATCAGAAACACAACGTCAGAATCAGAAATTTTGCTTTTTGTTTTTCCGAAGTGACCGCTTTTGCTTTTGTTAATAATTTTTATGCATTCATATTTTTCCTTTAAAGTATCTACTTGGCTATAAGAATTGCTTAGCCCAGCCCATAGAAATAGGAGTAGGGCTAGATAAGAATATTTGTGCATTAGTACTTTTAGAATATGCATAATCAAATTAATGAATTACTTATTCTCTTGATTAACAAGGCCATGAAACATCGCCTGATTCGCAAGTATCTTAGAGAAACCACGAACATCGTCTCCGCTCCATGTATTGTTCATTTCTCCGTAAGTGCCAAATTTAGATGACATCATATCGAAAGGAGAAGTGATTCCTAATAAATAGAAATTATGAGGCGCAAGTTGAACTCTTACCGAACCTGTTACACTTTTTTGTGAGTCTGCTAAGAATGTTTCAATGTTTCTCATTACAGGTTCTAGGTATTGTCCTTCGTGAAGCAATGTGCCGTACCAATTTGCTAATTGATCTTTCCAGTACATTTGCCATTTGGTAAGCGTATGTTTTTCTAATAAATGGTGTGCTTTGATAATGATTAGTGGTGCAGCAGCTTCAAACCCTACACGACCTTTTATACCAATAATAGTATCGCCTACGTGGATGTCTCTTCCTATTCCAAATGGACCTGCGATTTCACGTAGCCATAGGATAGCAGCAACAGAATCTGCAGCTTTAGTTCCATTGATGCCTACTAATTCACCATTTTCAAACTCAAGCGTAATTTCTTCTGGAGTAGTTTTAGTTATTTGAGTTGGCCAAGCACTCTCTGGAAGGTAACCATCTGGAGTGAGTGTTTCTTTTCCTCCTACAGATGTGCCCCAAATACCTTTGTTGATCGAATAGGCCGCTTTAGTCCAATCACGTTCTACACCTTTAGCTTTTAGGTAGTCAATTTCAGCTTCGCGAGAAAGTTTGTTGTCACGGATAGGAGTGATAATTTCAATGCCTGGTATTAAAATGTGAAACACCATATCAAAACGCACTTGATCATTGCCAGCGCCAGTAGAACCATGGGCAACTGCGTCAGCGTTTATTGATTTTGCATACTCAGCAATTGCTAAAGCTTGAAACATTCTTTCTGCAGAAACAGAAAGAGGGTAGGTATTGTTTTTCAATACATTTCCGTAGATCATGTATTTGATACAATCGTTATAGTATTTTGGAGTTTGGTAAACAACAGTGTGTTTAACAGAACCTAATTCATAAGCTTTTTTTTCAATGTCAATAAGATCATCTTGAGTAAAACCTCCAGTATCAACAATGACTGTATGAACCTCAAATCCTCTGTCGTCGGTTAGGTGTTTTAAACAGTAAGTAGTATCTAATCCGCCACTAAAGGCAAGTACAAGTTTCTTTTTCATATTCAGTTAATATTCAAAGTTTAGAGTTTAAAGTTGAAAATTTATTGTTAAAGCTTTTATACTTTGAACTCTAAACTTTGAACTTTAAACTTAATTACATCATTACAATTCTAGTTTTATTTTTTTCTTTATTGGTAAACCACGCAAGTAACTTATGCGTTTTTATGCGCTGCCATCTTTCGTAGAGTTTCGATTTTTTTATAAAATCCCATTTCTCTTCTTCTTTCTCCTTAGGATCGTAAAGCATGCCAGTGCAGAAGCACATTTTTTTATCTTTGCTTTCTAGGATAGGATAGTTGATACACCCTTGACAGCCTTTCCAGAAATCTTCGTCATCGGTCAGTTCTCCGAATGTTACAGCTCTGTAGCCAAGATCTGAATTTATTTTCATAACCGCAGCACTCGTAGTGAGTCCAAAGAGTTTGGCGTCAGGGTATTTCGCACGTGTCAATTCAAAGGCTTTTTGTTTTATTTTAGTAGCCAATCCGTATTTGCGGAATTCTGGTACCACAATAAGGCCAGAGTTTGAAACATACTTCCCATGTCCCCATGTTTCGATATAACAGAAACCTGCAAATCTTCCATCTTTGGCTACTGCAATAATAGCTTTACCTTCTTCCATCTTTTTACAGATGTAGTTGGGATCTCTTTTGGCTATTCCGGTTCCACGCACTTTGGCGCTTTCTTCCATCTCTTTACAAATGGCTTCTGCCAAATGGAGATGTTGTTTTCCGGCAATTTGTACATTTATCTCAGACATTTTCAGTTAACAGTGATTAATTGAAAATAAATATTTAGTTCAATTGTAAATGAATTGTTATTGGGTAATGAATTTGTGGGTTTCTGCCACATAGGCAAAAGAGTATCATCGCGGCCTAAGGCCTGGGAGAAAAGGAGAAATTACTTCTTGCACATTGGGTATGTGAAGAGAAAATTAAGCTTGTATCTGTTAATATATTTTTCATTTCTAAAATGCTGGTGCAAACATAGTTTAATAATCGTTTTTTTACAATTATCGTTCCCTTTTTTATTAATCTAATTAGTTTATTTTGGTACACTTCGATACATCTGGAAACCAATCAACGTAAATAATACATTCGGTATCCAAGATGCTACAAGAGGACTAATGTCACCTACATTGGCAAAATTGCGGCTTACAATTACCATTAGTATATAAATCGCAGCGAGTATAAAGCCAAAAGCAATTTGAAAACCTGTTCCACCTCTTGATTTTCGAGCAGATACAACAACTCCAATCATTGTGAGGATGATGATGGCAAAAGGATACGTTATTCTTTCGTATTTCTCTACCTGATAGATATTTATATTTTCAGCGCCCTTGTTTTCAAGTTCTTTTATATAGTCAAGTAATTGAGGAAGAGTGAAGGTAGAATGAAGCATATAAGTATTGGCAAAGTCTTTTGGGGTGAGACTTATTTTAAGATTTTTACCATTACCTTCCTTGTAAGACTCTTTTCCATTCAATAATAAGCGCTCTGAGTATGCATCCACGTGCCAGACATGTTTGATGGAATCCCACATTATTTTGTCCGTTTTCAATTTGTATTCCATTTTATTTTTACGAATGGTTTCTAACGAAAATTGATAACCAATATTCATAGAGCTGTTGTAGCTTTCGAGGTAAACATAAGTGTCTGGAGCTATTTTCATGTGTACATTTCTGCCTTCGTAAAAATATTCTCCTTCAAAATAACGATTTTCAAAATCTACTCTTCCTTTGTTTGCTTTTGGAATCACCCAGCCTATGAGAAAGAATGTGCCTATTGCAATAATTAAAGAGCCAATAAAATAGGGGAATAATAATCGCTTAAAACTTACACCGCTGCTAAGTATAGCAACTATTTCGGTGTGAGCAGCCAATCTGGCAGTTACAAAAACAGTAGCGATAAATACTGTTATTGGACTTAGCATATTGGCAATGTAGGGGACGAAGTTTAGATAGTAATCGGTTAGTACAGACTTGAAGCTCGCTCCACTAGTGATAAAATCATCTAGTCGTTCAGTAATGTCTATCACTACGATAACTGTAACCAATAAAATTACTACAAAGAAAAATGCAGTAAGGAATTTTTTAAGTATGTAGGCGTCTAGTAATTTCATTTCTATAATCTTTGCGCTACTTGTTTTACCATCTTGTCTTTCCAAGATCTGAAAGTTCCTGCTTTTATTTGTTCCCTAGCTTGATTCATAAGCCATAGATAGAAGGTAAGGTTTTGTATACTGGCAATTTGTGCGCCAAGGATTTCCTTACTTATCATTAAGTGGCGAAGATAAGCTTTGGTATAATAATCTTTTAAAGAATAAGGCAACTCTGGATCAATAGGAGAGAAGTCATTTTTCCATTTTTCATTTCTGATGTTAATAATTCCTTGTGAGGTAAAGAGCATGCCGTTTCGAGCATTTCGAGTGGGCATTACGCAGTCGAACATGTCTATTCCAAGAGCGATGCATTCTAATAAATTTACTGGAGTTCCTACGCCCATTAGATAGCGTGGCTTGTCTTTTGGCAAAATATTGGTAACAATTTCTGTCATTGCATACATCTCCTCCGCAGGTTCGCCTACGGATAACCCTCCAATGGCATTGCCTTCTCTGTTCATAGAGGCGATAAATGTGGCAGATTTTTCACGCAGGTCTTTGTAAACGCTTCCTTGTACAATTGGAAATAACGTTTGTTTGTAACCGTATTTTGGTTCTGTTGAATCAAAACGTTCGCAA
The DNA here is from genome assembly GCA_031416415.1 of Cytophagales bacterium. GTDB lineage: Bacteria > Bacteroidota > Bacteroidia > Cytophagales > Cytophagaceae > JANYCO01. Next base: position 68,051 of record JANOTP010000071.1, read on the forward strand.
CAACGCTTTAGCCAGCGGTGTGTCATTTCAATAGAGTTGCGTGCGTAATTGTATTCGCAAGGATAAGGAGTGCATTCGTCAAATGCCATAATGATATCGGCTCCAATAGTACGCTGGATATCCATTACATTTTCAGGTGTAAAAAGATGTTTTGAACCGTCAATATGAGAACTAAAGGTAGCACCTTCTTCTTTTATTTTTCTTCTGTCAGAAAGTGAATATACTTGATAACCACCGCTGTCTGTTAATATAGGTCCTGACCAACCGTTAAATTTATGCAGTCCTCCCGCTTTTTCAATAGTGTCTAATCCAGGTCGTAAATATAAATGGTAAGTATTGCCTAGAATTATTTGAGCTTTTACATCATTTATTAATTCATGTTGATGCACTGCTTTCACAGTCCCTGCAGTGCCTACAGGCATGAAAATAGGAGTTTCGATAATGCCGTGGTCCGTATGGATTTCTCCTGCTCGGGCATTGCTTTGTGGATCGTTGTGTAGAAGCTTGAAAAACATAGGAGGCAAAAATAGGATTTTTTCTTGTGATATGGATTGGGTATTTTGGAGAAAAATTAAATTTGTGCATTTCGTATATTGTTTATTATTTCTGGCTTGTGCTTTACAATTGTTTTATTACGGGTTCTTTTATGTAAGAATCTTGTTTGTAAAACATATTGATGAGGTAAAGCAATTGTCAACTCATACAAGAACCGTATCTGTTATAGTGTGTGCTCACAATGAAATTGAAAATTTAAAAAGGTTAATTCCAGCACTACTTCAACAAGAATATCAGTATTTTGAGCTTATAATAGCAGATGATCGCTCAACAGACGGAAGTTTTGAGTTTTTTGAAAATCTTTATAAAAACGATAATCGCTTTAGGATTATCAGGATTGAAGGAAATACAGAAGGCGTAAATCCTAAGAAATTCACCCTTTCAAAAGCTATTCAGCTCTCTAAGAATGAACTAATCCTTCTAACAGATGCCGATTGTATGCCCGCTTCCAAGGATTGGGTAACCTTAATGGTTTCAGCATTAGGCAATAATAAGGAAATCGTTTTGGGTTATTCTCCTTATGAATATAGAAAAGGTTGGTTAAATCTATTGATACGTTTCGAAACAGTGTATACTGCTATTCAATATTTTTCTTTTGCCTTAGCTGGAGTTCCATATATGGGAGTAGGAAGGAATTTATTGTATAAAAAGACGCTTTTTGAAAACAATGGGGGATTTGGTACCCATAGTAAAGTAATGGGAGGTGACGATGATCTTTTTATTAAAGACGTGGCTACTAGCAATAATGTGGGTGTATGTTTTGCTAAAAACGCTTGGATGTGGTCAATACCTAAAGAAAATTATGTTACATGGTTAAAGCAGAAAAGAAGACATCTTTCTGTAGGTACAAAGTATACTTTGAAGCATAAAATTTTATTAGCGTTACAGCTTTTTTCTCAAATAATGTTTCACTTTGCCGTATTATTACTTTTTTATAAGGATTATAAATACGCTTTCGCTTTTTTAATGATTCGCGGTTTGGTATTTGTGGTTATTTTTGCATTAATTGCAAGGAAATTAGGAGATAATTACAAATGGAGTTGGTTACTATTGCCTATTGAAGTTGTATATATTTTTAATTATCTGGTAATTGTAATTTCTTTAGCTATATATAAAAAAATTAAATGGAGTTAGATAAGGAGTTTTCGGAAAAGGCCAAAAAGGACTTTTTGCTTGTAGAAAGAGCAAAGGAATCTGATGAGAAAGCATTTGCCGAACTTATGCAAAGGTATAAGAAGCCTGTTTACCATATGATATTGAAAATGGTTCGTAATGTAGATGATGCAGAAGATCTTACTATTGAAGCTTTTGCAAAGGCATTTAGAAATTTAAAAAAATTCAATCCTGATTTTACTTTTAGTACTTGGCTATTTAGGATTGCCACAAACAATTGCATTGACTTTATTCGTAAAAAGAAATTAGATACCATGAGTATTAGCAGTACTTATAGGGATGATAATGGAGACAGTGTAGACATTGATATCAAAGATTTTAACCCAGATCCTCAGGAAGAGGCAATTAAAGGGGAGAAAATAGAAATAATTCAAAATATAGTAACAAAATTGCCAGCAAAATACCAAGTGCTGGTAAGACTTAGATATTTTCAGGAGCTTTCTTATGAAGAAATAGCAGAAGAAATGAAAGTTCCATTAGGTACAGTAAAAGCACAATTGCACAGAGCTCGTGAATTGCTGTATGATTTAGTGAAAAACAGAAAAGACGCTATTTAACTTTTATAGTGCTGCTAATCAGGAAATATTTTCCAGATATAACTCCCTTGCAAGCTTCACAGTTTGAGAAGATGGGTTTATTGTATAAGGAGTGGAATGAAAAGATAAATCTTATTTCCCGAAAGGACATAGATTCACTTTATGAAAAACATATTCTACATTCTTTGGCTATAGCAAAAGTATGTGCATTTAAATCTGGGACTGAATTATTGGATGTAGGAACAGGAGGAGGCTTTCCTGGTATTCCTTTAGCTGTATTGTTTCCCGATTGTCAATTTACTTTAGTCGATTCAATAGGGAAAAAGATAAAAGTAGTAGAAGAAGTAGCCTCTGAATTAGGTCTCAAAAATGTTATAGCACTAAACAGCAGGATAGAACGGGTAGATGTCAAAGTTGATTTTGTTCTGAGTAGAGCTGTTACTAGGTTTACGCCGTTTTATGAGTGGGTTAAGAATAAATTTTTAAAAGGAGGCTTCAATACAGTTGATAACGGAATATTATACCTTAAAGGAGTCGAGCTAGAATAAGAGATGAAGGAGTTCGTTAAAAAATACAAGGTTTTTGAGTTGAGTAATTATTTTGAAGAGGAATTTTTTCAGACAAAAAAGGTAGTTTATGTACCTGTAAAAATATAAAAAGGAAGAACTAAGCTTTTTTAGCTAAGATTATTCTTCCTTTTTAATTGGTAATTAAGTGTATAAATAGCCCATTGCAGTTTAATCACAAGAACCTTATATATAGAATATTAATTTTAAACCTTACACTTCGTTTATGGTAATTAAACGAAATTTGTCTCGTATATTTATCTGATTATCAAAATATTATGAAAATATTTTTCATAAATGCTTGCTTTGAAAATATAATTACCTTACGTTTGCAGGGTATAATTTTAACAAGTAAAACTATAAATTTATTTAAATGGGAGTATTCTTCCTTCTTGTTAAAGTAAAATAAAACAATAGCATAATATAGTTTATTTGATTTGTATACTACTAACTACTTAATAAATGCGAATTAGATTTTTGACCTTAGTTTTTCTCTGTGTAAGCATAGTTTCTGCTTATTCAAAAGGAAATGACAGTTTGGAGGTGTCCACTCAGGCTGCTACTTCACTTATAAAGCTGAAGCCTACTGTATACAAAAAGTCCCCTTTTGGAGAAACTTCTACAAAAGCCACTCAATATAAGAGATGGAAAGGACTAAAATATTCAGGTTACGCCAGATCTTACAATCAGTATAGAAATATGCCTGAAAGATATAGCGGTCCTAGAGAATTGATCAATGTAAATGGACTTGATGTAGCTGGTATAGATTATACCGGGTATCAAGAGCCTTTACTTTTATTGAGATTAGAAGGAAATCCTACTGCTCGTACTTGGTTTCAGGTAGAGTATATGTTCGATAACCAAATGTTTGGTAAGGTTAGAGAGGATACAACAAAAAATCAAGATGGTAAATCTTCTAGTTTAAATAGAAGAGCTATGACCTACAGGGTTTTTCAATTCAGAGGAGGTACTACTACTAAAATAGGGGACTTCAACCTTATTGCTGGTGCTTTGAACTGGTATAAAATGAGCCCTTTTACCATGTGGAACTATGAGTATCGCGATGATATGTTCGAGCGTTATCCTTGGGATCCAGATCAGGTTTCTTGGAATAAATACAATGAGTTTTATTCTAAACAAAACGTAGCCCGTGATGCTCGTTGGGGAAATACTGCTACGCAAGGATTTATTTTAGAAGGTAAAAATCTTCCAAAAGGATTTGGCTTTGCATTTATGTATGGTAAAACAGATAATAGTGGAGGATACCAAACGTACAATACTAAAATACCTAAAAATTTATTAGCAGGTAGATTAGATAAAGGTATCAAATCACACAAATTCGGATTTAACTATTTCTCACAAATAGGTTTCACTGACGGAACTGCCTTCAATAGAATACGTCAGAAAATTATCACTACGGATGGTCGATTAAATTTCAACAACGTTAAAATATTTTATGAAGTTGGAATGGGGGAATGGCAAGATGGTGTAATTGATAAAAAGGCTTACGAATTCTTATACGACAAGCCAGGTAAAGATTCTATTGTTCCTTCAGGTAGAGATTTTGGTTGGAAAAATAATGGTTGGAAAAATAATCGTGCTATTTCTTTGCAATTTGATTTCAATAGAGAGGCTACTTTTATACCCTTTAGTCTTCAATTATTCTCTATAGGAAAAGGTGTAGTGAATGTTAATAGCCAAATTTTAAACTCTGCAAATAATCATGCAATTGGCACTCCTGCTAACGTAGGCACTCCATATGACATTACAACGTTTGAAGGCGCAATTACTGATATCGGTCAAATGACAAATAACAGACAAGGACTTTATTTGAAACATGAGGATACGTATGGTAAATTAAAAGTTTCGATTGCATACGGATTATCTCAAGAAATTGAAAACGATACAGCGAATACGCGCAATATGATTTCATATTGGCACCAAGCAAATCCTTTTACAAGATCTAGGTTTACTTATTTCCAAGCCTTGACAGGCCCATATGGTAGAGTTACAAGTACTTTCAGAAGAACGTATGAGAAGTTTTACATCACAGATACGTTGGTAAACTACAAGAAATCATACAATACACTTTCTTTAAGTCTTAAGTACAAATTCAATTTATTCAACAAAGAATTAATCATTACTAATTTTAATAATTACAATTCTGTAGCTGATAAATTATCGCCTTTGCCAAAGTTTAATGGTGATGCATTTGTCCGTACATTCTATGAAGAAGCAATGTTCTTTTATGGGATACATCCAAAAGTTACTATACTAGGTACGTTGAGCTATGAAAGAGTTTTAGGTAACAATAGAATAAATCTTGCAGATGCAAATGGTGGTGAAATCACCGACTCAAATGGCAATCCCATAGCAGATCCAAATGGTAAAACAGTAGATCAAACTGGACATGGTTATGGAATTGGTCTTGATTATAGTTTCTCTGCAAAAGCTGGTCTTTATTTAAGAAACAGGTGGTTCGACCACAGAGATAAAAATTTTACATTAGATACCTTTAGAGGTATGGAATCAACAGTTGAACTTAAAATATTTTTCTAATTCATAAACAGATTAATATAATGAATAAAATAAACAAAACACTTTTAGTAATTCTTACAGTAGTATTTACTGGCACTATGTTTAGCGCCAATGCTCAGGTCGTATACTTTAATGGATTAGGCCGTGCGATCGTGACTGCTGAAAGCTTAAAAGGAAATATCCTTGAAAGGGATACCGCTACACTTACAGGTCATGCCAAGGACACCACTTCCAAAAGGAAAAGTACAGATGGGTATACTGTATTTGACCTTGGGGTAAATGCCCAACCAAGTGAAGCGCTTAGAGCAAGTGCTGTATTGCGTGTGCGAAATGCATTCGGAGGTTTCTACGGTGACGGTGCCACGATGGTTTTTCGTCAAATTCGTTTGGATGGAATCATAGCTAAAAAAGTTAAATATGAAATAGGTGACATTGATTTAGAGATGACTCCATACACCTTGTTTAACTCTAATGAAATGTACCATGACTACGAGGCTGACGCATTTGCAATGAGAAGAAGTGTAGTAGCGTATGAAAATTTCAACTTTGGAAATAAATGGCGTCTACAAGGTGCGAATGCACAGAGTAGCTTCAAGTTTACTAAAGGTATTGAGAAAATAGGAATTAGAGCTTTTGCTACACGTACAAGAAAAAGTAATTATTTGAGTTCTCCAGATAGATTATTATTCGGTGCAAGATTAGACATATTACAAAGTAAATATTTGCAGGTTGGAGCAAATATAATTCAAATGAAAGACCTTGCTCAGACGGCAATTGATACTATCTTGAATTATAACAATACAGTTACAACTTTCGACGGTAAATTTACTTTAGGAATGGATAAAATAGAATTTGGAGTTACAGGTGAATTCGGTTTCTCAAGAAATTCTATCATGGGTAAATGGAAAGTAGATTCATTAAGTGCAGGAAAAGATTTCTTTTACGACGCAGGATTATTTGTAAGATACAAACCTCTTAATATTAAACTGTCGGGTTCATACAGAGAAGTGGGTTATTTCTTTACAAGTCCAGGAGCGCAAACCAGAAGAATTTATGATTATGGTGGACCAAATCCAAATACATTGTTTCCTACATTGTTGAATAATTCAACCGCAAGAACTCCAATTATGTTGGATAGAATGTCAGATGAAACGTATCGTAATACTTCAATACAAACTTCTTTACTTAATTTCTTACCACAATACAATAATATAACTCCCTATGGACAGGCTACTCCTAACAGAAAAGGTATGACATTCGGATTGAGTGGTGGTGATGTGGATCGTTTATTGAAAGCTGAAGTAAACGTAGAAATGGTTGGCGAAATAATATCTGAAGGAACTTCTGATAATAAATTAAGAAAATTCATGGGAATCAGAGGAGGTGCCCAATTGAACCTACATAAACTTTTGAGATTTGAAAAATCTATCGTTGTCTCTGCAGGAATTAGAAACGAAAAAACTACTAGAGATGGTGTAAACGATATAAACTTTAACAGTTCTATTATTGATGCAGGTTTGACTGTAGAGATAGTGAAACAATTAGATTTGATAGGTGGTTATAAATATTTGACGGCAAAAGGAAATGAGTTTGTTGCAACAAGAGATGTTTACAATAGAATAGTTGCCTTTAATGCTTACACGGATGATTTCAAAGAAACTCAAGGATTACTTGCTTATGGAATTCGTTACAGATTCAGTAAAAATACTTATTTCACTGCTCAAGGAATTAGTTCTGATAACACATTTACAAGATCAAATCTTAATTACGGAATCAAGCAATTGTTCCTGAATTACACAATGATATTCTAAAACATACTAACTATGAAAATTAGAACTATAGTAGTGACATTAGCAACAATCCTCCTCATCTCAGGAGTTGTATTGTATAGTTGTACTAGAAAAAAAGTAGAATATCTTGGTCCTGAATACTTGTCAGCACCAACAGATTTTAGTGCAAGCAATTTGACGGTAACAGACCCCGTAGATTTTTCTACAGGAGTTTGTACTATAACAGCCAGCTTCTCGCACAGAGTAACTTATACAGTAACAATGAAAGGATTAAGTTCTGGCGCTGTAAAATCGTATACGGGTGTTGGAAGTGTTCTTACGGCTAGTGGAATTGGCGGTATGTGGAATGGAAGTAACGATGGCTTGTATTTTTTCAGAACTGGAGAGCAAGTTTCAGTTACAATCAGTTTTCTGCGTTCTGAAGTTTTGCTAAGTAAAGTAATTACCATTACAACAGGAAGAGATCCCATAATGGGCAATCCTAATCTTATAGCACTAGGCGGTGCTAACAGTGGGTATGAAAATCTAGCTGTGAGACCAGGAAGTTTTCCTACTCAATTTGCTTTTAGTGAAAGTAAATTAGATCCCGTGCCATTTGCTGATGCTGTTTTAGCTTCTGCTAATGGAGTAAATGCTATAGATGGAATAAAAGTATTGAGATTCTCTGGAAAATCAGCACAAGGTGATGGTTTTTTTGTGGGAGGTATTCAACATAGAAAAGGTAATCCTGGTACAAATGCTTCTTTCGTTTTGCCATCAACATGGACTGATGCTTCTCAAGTATATTTTAACGTATACATATATGGAAATGGAAATAGCAAAGCGACCGTTAATTTGGAATTTCATGAATCCGATTATAGTAATCCCAATAATGATTATTTCGCTCCTGTAGACACTATTAAAAAGGAATGTGGAGTTATTCCTGGTACTGGATTTAATAAATTCGACCACGACCCTTGCTCTGATGATGGTTGGGTAGCAGCTATACCAGTTAATTTTACCGGCTGGAGATTGTATAGTATCAAATATAGCGATATGGCAAGAAGCGTTTCTTTACCAAATGGAGGAAGCGGAGATGGCGTAAAAGAGCCAACAAGAGTTGCAAGAATACAAATGGGTGTTGTAGCTTCGCCTGCATTTGCCGAAGCCAATGTTCTTATAGACTACCCCGTAATTTCCTACGGTGCTCCTTTTGATCCTAGTAAATAATTAACAATAAAACTAAAACTATGCTCATGAAGCAGTTTTCTAAAATATCAGTCTTTTTCGCATTCCTGGCTTTTACTGCTTGTACAGTAGAACAACCAGTGCTTGACGATAGTAATCAGATTGCAGTGGAAGAGGAAGCCGATAAAGGCACTCCAGCCTTGTTGGCAAACAAAGGTACAATGGACGATTTCAGTGGTGAAATATACAGCTGGTGGGTTGGTAACGATCAATTAGCCTTGTCAAAAAAAGGCGACACCCTTAAAGTTGTAGCCAAAAATGTTGGTCCAAAATATACACCTTTCGGAAAAGAATTTGGTCTTCTTGATATGAAAGATGCGCCAGTTTTAAGAGTTAGAATGAGAGCAGAAGGTGCAAATGCTCCTTTAGTTGGAATTTCATTGAAAGATGTTAACGCTTATGATACCAACGCTGACAGGCCTAAAGCTAAAGTGAAAGTTTCTAATGAATATTCTGATTACTATTTCAATTATAATGAAAAGTGGAAGCAATCTTACCCTAATAATCAAAAGGTAGATGAGACCATGATAAGAGAAATTATGTTCTTTATTAATCCAGGAGGAGCAGAATGGACGGGTACTCTCTATGTAGATGGTATTGTTGCAATGAAAGAATCCGATATGCCTAAAGTAGAAGTTGCCGCTGGTGGATACATTGATGATTTCTCAGAAGAAATATACAGTTGGTGGTCTGGTTCTGATAAAATTGCGTTAGAAAGAAAAAATGATATTCTAAACATTACTTGTGTTGAAGCAGGGCCAGGATATGAAACGTTTGGAAAAGATATTAATCCAGTTAACATGGCTGGCGAATCTCATATTCTACGTGTTAAAGCTAGAGCAGAGACCGCTTCTCCCGATCTAAGAATTAACCTTAAAGATAAAAGTGGTCTGGTAAATAACGAATTCCCAATTGTAATTAAAATAGATGTGTCTGAAGAATTTAAAAATTACTACTACGATTATAGTGGTAAGTGGACTCAATCTTGGCCAGACGCACAAAAATTAAATCCTGAAATAATTCAAAGTGTATTAATGTTTGTAAACCCAGGTGGACAACCTGCTGCATATACAGGGAAAATATACATTGATGAAATAGAAGTGATTTCTGAAAAGCAAATGAACGATCTAAAAGCTGCTGGAAAATAATACTTTCTTATACTGGCAGGATTCTTGTAAAAATATATTTAATTCCCCTCCCAGCGAGGGGAATTTGCTAAGTACTAACTACTAAAATTAATTCCATATTATGAATACAAAGTTGTTATTCTTATTTGCTGGTGTGTTGACGTTGTTATCATACTCAACCAATGCTCAAGAAGTATCTGATAACGTCAGATTAAATCAAATTGGATTTTATCCATCTGGTCCTAAAACGGCCATAATTGTAGACGATAAAGCGGAAATATTTCAGCTAGTACCAGTAGGTAGTAAAGAAGCCGTTTTTACAGGAACACTTAAGAAAATGGGTACTTGGGTTTACTCTGCTGAAAATGTTAGTAAAGCAGATTTTTCCAAATTCACAAAAGAAGGAAGTTACACGTTGGTTGTCCCTGGTGTAGGAAGTTCATATCCTTTTGATATCAAAATGAATGTACATGCTTTACCTGCTAAAGCTTCCTTGAAGTTTTATTATTACCAAAGAGCATCTATTCCATTGGAAGAAAAATTTGCTGGTCCAATCTTCGCAAGAAAAGCAGGTCACCCAGACAATGAAGTAGTTGTTCACGCTTCTGCCGCTACTGAAAAAAGACCTGAAAATACAGTGATCTCTAGTCCGAAAGGCTGGTACGATGCAGGTGATTATAATAAATATATTGTTAACTCTGGAATCAGTACTTATACTTTAATGAATTTGTATGAGAATTTTCCAAAATATTTCGACACACTTAATTTGAATATTCCTGAAAGTGGAAACAAAGTTCCTGATTTATTAGACGAGGTACTTTGGAATCTTAGATGGATGATCACTATGCAGGACGAAGATGGTGGCGTTTATCATAAGCTAACAAATGCAAATTTCGACGGCAGTGTAATGCCAGATGCGGCAACCAATAAAAGATATGTAGTAATGAAAAGTACAGCAGCCTCTCTTGATTATGCTGCAGTAATGGCTCAGGCAAGTAGGGTATATAAAAAACACAACAAAACATTTGCAGATTCTTGTTTGAAAAGCGCCGTGAAAGCTTACCTATGGGCAAAGAAAAATCCAGGTAAACTCTACAATCAGCCAATGATGAATGCGAAATTCAATCCTGATATTCAAACAGGAGCTTATGACGATGGCAATTTGACGGACGAGTTTCAATGGGCTGCTATTGAACTATGGGTGGCTACAGGAAAACTAGGTTATTTTGAAGATGCAAATGTAGAACTTACGATTCGTAACGGATTCGGTCTTCCGGGCTGGGCGAATGTAAATACGTTAGGCTTATACACCATCGCTAAACTTCAAGCAAGTGATTTTCCAGAACAAAAAGAAATCATCACTTTAGTAAAAGATAAAATCATTTCAATGGCAAATGAATATAAAGACTATGCTTCTAATGTCTCTCAATTTGGAATTCCAATGGGAATGTCTAGTGGCGATTTTGGCTGGGGAAGTAATTCGTTTGCTGCAAATGAAAGTATGTTGTTAATGCAAGCCTACCTTCTTACAAATGACGGTGGATATATGGATGCTGCCATTGCTAATTTGGATTATTTGTTAGGAAGGAATGGAACGAACTATTCGTATTTCACAGGCTATGGCGAAAAGTCTACACGCAATCCTCACCATAGGCCAAGTGAGTCAGATGGTGTAGAGGCTCCAGTGCCAGGTATGCTTTCAGGTGGTCCTAATCCAGGTCAGGAAGACGGTGGTAATTGCGGAGGAAAGTACGTATCCAAATTGCCTGCGAAGTCTTTTATTGATGATAAATGTAGTTATGCTTCTAATGAGATAGCCATTAACTGGAATGCTCCTTTCGCCTTCACAATCCTATCAATTGAAGCAGTAAGAGGCGGTAAGAAATAAGTAAACAGTAAGAGTGCGGAGTAAACAGGATTCAGTAATCTTTGTTTACTCCGCACTTTTTTTTAATTTTAATTTTTTTTCATTCTTTCCTGTTCCCTGTTTTCTGTACCCTCTTAACTATTTCCAAAGGTATTGCCTAAAAACCAACATCCCAATTATAACCGCAAAAATACTAGCTACCAATACTGCTCCCGCTGAAATGTCTTTTACTGTCCCTGCTTTTTCATTAAAACTAGGAGAGGCTAAATCTACTAGTTTTTCAATCGCAGTATTAATGATTTCCGAAATCCAAACTATAGCAATGGAAAATAATAAGAGGCACCAATCTCTAAATGAAATACGAAGATAGAAACCAGCCACTATAACCGCTATAGTGGCCATTAAATGTACCTTAGCGTTATTTTCATATCGAATCACTTTTCCAATTCCCCGAATGGCGTAACGAAAGCTTTTAAACGATTTTAGTATCATAAGTAGTAGTTTTTAAATGAATTAATTGATAAAATATTAAGTAGCTAAAAAACATAATTAAGGAGAATATTCCTGTTACAACAATCGCTACAGGATGCGTAAGTTTTATGGCCGATTCCTGCAGTAGTTCGATTGGGTGAACAATAATATCCCAACTGTTCCAACGAAGAAATCTGCCTAAGTAGATGCCATAACCACTAAGAATAAATGCTCCTATAAGAAAGCCCCATACTTTAAATTTACTAAAATATTTTTCAAGTACTTCATGAATGAATAAACTAGAGGTAATTCCTAATAGTAGTCCATGGAAAGCAAAAAGAAAGATTACTATAGCGTCAAACCAAAGCGGTACACCATCGCGAGGGCGTAAATGAATCAAATCCGTTATGATATAAGGCGCATTGGGTAAAAAGAGTAACCAGATAAATAGTATTGCTATCAATTTTAAGGGACGTACTTTTTGTTCTTGTTGACTAGCGAAATAAGCAATAAGAAACGGAACCCATGCTAGAAATAAATTCCATGCTAGGAATAGTCCTTTTAGGTTTCCTGTAATCTGAATGCGTAACGCACCAATAAACAAACATATAAAAGATAGTAAAAGAAGCAGTAGAAATAATTTTTTTCGTTGCTGATAATTTGTACTTGAATGATTTTTCATATTAGAGTGTTTTTTTGAAAATATTTTTTGAAATGATTTCTGATGTTATAAGGTATAATGTTTTCTCATCTGTAGTATTAATATTAATTAAACTGTACGGCTTCGCTCCTTTTACAACGTCCCATCTCCATGCTAGTTGATTGATGGTTTTGTTTGTTCCATTATCGAACCACCAAGAACAATAAATAATATCCTTGCCTTTAGTTAGTTTTCCTATAAATAATTCATGGCCACACAGAGTTGTTTTTTTTACTTGTTGAAAGGAATAACCACTTCCTACCCAACAAATCATAGGAGTGTGTTCTGCTCCATAAAAACTATTTACCGGCTTTACATAAATAAGGGTGTTTTTGTTTTCGAATTTTATAACATCTTTTGTGGACATACTTTTTTTGTACCCTTCGATGGAACAAATAGAAGGGAGAAAAGTAATCTCTTTTAATTTAGTTTTAATAAAATAACCAGTTATAATTAATAAAATTATAGCTATGAAATTTATTGTCAACTTTGGTTTAGTACTATAATAAGTAGTCTCCGTATTTTGTTTTGTTTGGAATTTTGTATAAAAAAAACGTGAGGTATACCATAGCGGCACTAATACATAAGTTATTAAACAAACGATTCCGATTGCCTCATGCATGCTGTCTTCAGCAGGGATATGGAATAAAACAAGTAATAGTATACGAATTAAATTCCCTATTAGATTGAATAGAAAAACGATTCCTAAATAAAAAAACGTAAAAAATAAATTTAATTTCGCATAGTTTTTTTTCTCGTAATGTATAGCTATTATTATTGCAAGTATAAATGAAATGTTGAGCATATTTAATCCCATGCAGGCGGGATCAACTGAAAATTCACTATTTTGAGTTATTATTAAATTGCCAGCTACTTGGTTTTTAAAATGAATGGAATTTAAAATACTACCTGCAAGCTCTGTTAATTCAAGTCGGGCTGGAATACCAAAGAAATTTCCGAAATAAATAAAGATAGGAGAAATTACAATCAGGTAAACAAAACTTAGTAACCCTGTTTTCCCTAAGCTGTTTTCAACTAGCAATAGAAATGCACTGATCCATGCTAGGTAGATTAATGTATTTAAAGGTGATAAGTAAGCTAAAAAAAGGAAAAATAGCATTACGAAAAAATACCGATAAGATTTATCTTTTGAATCTCGGATGGAAATTACAAAAGGTAATAAAAGTATTCCAAATATTGAGGAGTACGAGAATGGAAAATAATCTTTGAGCAGAACTGCAAAGAAGATCAATAGGATTATTGTTGGAAGTGCAAATTCCAACAATAATTTTTTATACCTAGTGAATAATAGAGCTAACATTATTTTAACCCGCATAGTTTTGTACTAGTTTATTTTTAAATTTTAAATAGAGTAGAAACAAACAGGCTAGAATAATAAGCGCCCATTCGTGTGGCTCTGGCACAGAACCCGCCCCTGCCATTGAAGCATTTTTAAGACTATTGTTTTCACTGTCCTTTATACCAAATCGTTCGTAATCATTTTGTGTTTCTAATACAATTAAACTTGAAATAGGCGTGACCACATAAGCTTTTTCTGCTTCGGAAATTAATGCTGCATTTACATAATCGTTTCGGAAATAATTTCCTTCTATTTTTCGTAGTATATTGTTAAAAGAAAATAATCGTACTAAATGATCTGGAGCATTATTGTCAGTGTCAACTGTCGTAGCGATTTTGTTTATTTTTATTCCTGTGTCGTTTATTGTCACAGTGTTTTCTGATTCAGATAATTTTATAAATAATTTTTTTTCTAATAATACAGTAAGTGCTTTTATATCGCCTGCATCATAAACTAGCGCCCTAAAGTCGCGTAACGTTCTTAGGTAAGGACTTATTTCTGGTCCTAAATTATATAACCTAACCTTTTTATTGTTGCTAAGATGTTCAGCTATTGTTTTACTCATGATGCTGTTTTCTATATCTTTAAGAAATAAATTCGTTTTAGTAGATTTGCTAATCACTAAAGCAGCCTCGGTATCCATTAATTGAAATGGAAACATTGAAAAATTTAGTTTCGATAATCTGTCAAACCATTCGTTTTTGTTTTCTTCGTTAAGCTTTATCATCTTATCTTGAAATACAAATACATTCGTATTTTTTGTTTTTTCCCAAATAGTTTCAAATTCAGTTGAGGTCCAAGCATTATTAATATCGAGGTAAATATTTTTAGCGTCTAGCGTTTCATATTCCTTTGTCTGTTCTGAAATAGAATAAGTGTTTCCGTCAAAACTAAAATGATTGTTTGGTATTTTGGTAATTGGAAATTCTATTTTCCAGTCTTCTTGATAGTTTCCTTCCCAAATGAATGTTCTATCGTCTGTTTTTTCAAAGTCAAAAGGCAACTCTATTCCTTCAGCAGTATCGTCGAATCTTAAATTAATTGTTTCTGTAGCCTCTTCTGAAAATGGACCTTTAAATTTTATGTCTTTATAAACTAATTTATTGTTTAATAATTCTAAAGGAGAAGTTATGCCAATTTTAAATCTTCTGTTTTCTGCAGGAGAACAAGGGAATACTCTTACACTAATCGTATTACCTTCTTGCCAGTGCACTACCGAAGGATCTCGGCGCTCTACCCCAACAATAGAAGTATACGCAGTGTCTGCTTTTCCTTTTGTAGTAAGGTGACCTTTTTCTTCTATACCATTTATCCAAAGCGAAAGCGATGAAACAACAGCTCCTTGAGGAATACTAAAAGTATAGATTGCTTCCTGCGTCTCTTCTCTCCAGCCATTTCTAACTTTTCTATTTTCGATAGATAATATTTTTTCCGTATAGGCAATTCTTAGTTTAGGATATACATTTACATCGGTGATTATATTTTTAGTAAATAATGATTCACCACTCCAAAGGCGCTGTTGAGTAAGGTGCCTTGCGCCATAGGTAGTTTCTATTATTTTTATCCTGTCATCAATCGTAATATCTGGTTTAGTAGAAAAAAAAGAGGCAATCATAATTAAGGGATCGTGTACTTTTACAATGTCCATCGAACTTCTGGAGGGAAGTCCCCAAAAATCTCCATTGTCTTTTGGTGTGGCATAGTATAAGTTAGATTTTAACACTCTTTCCGTTATCCAATCTGTGCTTAGTTTTTGACTAACTCTATACCATGCTGGATAGATGTTTTCTTGATTTATGATAGTTTTGTTGTATTCAAAAGCAATGACATGAGTGGTTATATTCCATTTTACTATGAAATAAATTGTAAAAGAAAGCGCTAGGAGTAAGGCACTAGAGAAGGAAATTAAAACATGTTTTTTGGCAATGAAATTCTTAACAGTATATATGCTCAGGTAAATGGTCATCAGTAGAGGAATAAAAACATGCAACGATATTCCTAAAAAAAGTACGCCAACTATTCCAATGCCATAATAGGGAAATAAATACACGGAGAAATAAATACAAATTAGTAAGCCTAGTCCGATGATAAAAAAGAAAATTATTTCTAGCCAAATAGGAAATTTATCTTTGAAAGGAGTAGCAATCATTGCTAGCGCCAATGTAATAAGTAATACATTAAGCCATCCTGTTGAATCGTAGAATATATTTATTTCTTTGTTAAGAGCAAAACAACTTATCATGCAAAGAATTAAAAACATAAACGTAAGGTGTATTTCAGCTTTTAGAAAATTCCAATTAAATTTCACCAATCCATTAATGAGCAATACCACTAAAAACACAGCACTGATTATATAGTGTACCCAAAAGTAGGCGAAGAAATTAGTTCTGTCTAAATTGTTTAAATAGTCTGGGACTAGATAAAAGAATAAAGAGGCAGCAATGAATACTAGCCCAGTGATGTATACTGGATCTTTAAAGTAATTAGTTTTTTTGTTTTCCATGTTGTTCAGTTGTTTTATTTATAAAGTACTTTGTGTTTCAAAGTATAAAACCAAAAAAAATATAAATTATTGTTTTTTGGAATTAATTAAATTTTCA
Organism: Cytophagales bacterium; assembly: GCA_031416415.1. Taxonomy (GTDB): domain Bacteria; phylum Bacteroidota; class Bacteroidia; order Cytophagales; family Cytophagaceae; genus JANYCO01. The sequence goes on from JANOTP010000071.1 coordinate 84,561, forward strand.
AGTGCATCTAAATGTTCCTGAAAGGCTTTTCTACCCGTTTTAGAAACCGCAAAAGAGGTATTAGGTTTTTTGCCGATAAAAGCTTTTCGTACCTGAATATATTCCTCTTTTTCGAGTGCTGTAATATGACTCGCAAGATTACCATCTGTTACTTGCAACAATTCTTTAAGCGTATTGAAATCAACCCAGTCGTTGACCATCAATATAGACATGACGCCAAGCCGGATGCGATTTTCAAATGCTTTATTTATATTTTGTATAATATTTTTCATTCAGTTTTAATTGGTCTAACCCAAACTAAATTATAAATGTTGTTTATGACTCTTTATTATTCTTGCACTCTATCATACTTGTAATACATTACAATACCATATGCTATATGCAATACTCCAAAGCCCAAGGCCCAAAATAATAAACCATAACCAATGTTAAAGGCACAAATAAATCCAAGTGCTATTTCAGCAAATCCTAGATTACGTATATCACGGAGCGTATAGTTACTGCCATTTACAAGCGCAATGCCATAAAATATTAAGGAGGCAGGAGCTAGGAGTCCTATTAGTCCGTAAAAATATAAAACACCACAGAATGCGCCACCACTAGCTAAAGGAGTGGCTAGATTCAATAATAAACGTTTGCTACTCGCATCCCATAAGGATTGATTGTTTTTCTTAGCTTTCTTCTGGGTGAAATAATAGGCCGATAAAACGGCAAGAATAAGAATGCCTAAGAAATTGGCAATTGAAAACAGTAAAAAGTCTTGGCTTAATTTTATGCAGCTCATGTACCGCCCTTCTTTTTCCATATACCAATATTGAACTGCAGCTCCAGCCAATGCTATACCACCAGCAACAATACCTGAAAGTCCACTCAGGGAAATGAATTTAGTAGAGCGTTCCATTAGGGAACGAATCTCCTGTAGTTGCAACAAATGTTCTTTATCTTGATCCATACAAAAGTACTTTGAATTACAAAGTTAATAGTTAAAATTAACTTTCCTACAAATTTCATAATAAAATTAAAAAGAGGGTAGGAATTTTAAAATTTCTACCCTCTTTTTAAATGTTAATGTTTTTAGAAGTACGTAGTTAAGTTTTATTACTTTATTAAGATGAGTAGTCTACAGTTCTTTAAATTCAACGTGTTTTATTTAAAGAATTGTGTGTAGTAAGCAACATTAATAATTTGTATAAATATAAACAAGGTTCATTGTATAAACAAAGGTATGGAGAATTGGATGAAGCTGGCTGGGAGGTCAGCTTTTTTCATATTTATAAGGAGATATTTTTTTATAAAATGGAATATGCAAAACATAAAAAAGAGTTATTGGAATTTCTGTTGGTAGAAGCTGACATAAGTTTTAGTGATTTGCTACCAGTGGAGAACGTTGTGTTGAGCAAGGAGGAAAATGAGTCAGAAGATGAAATTAATAAACTGATAGCTGAAGTAATTAAAAAATATACTCTATATTTAAAGCAAAAGGTAGACATGCAAAGTTAACATATTTAGCTTTTAATATAAAGCGTTATACAATAAATTTAGAATAATTTTGTTTTAGCTAATAAGCTATGTATCATTGAAAAATGGAATTTTTAAACTAATGGATATACAAATTGATAAGACCTATTATAACCCATTATCCAAGCTGTTTAACTATGCTTTTTTCCAAAAGGTCTGTAAGAATGATAACATAGATAAGGAGGTAGAATTGCTGGAGATATCAGGTATTCTAAAACACTTTAAAAAATCTCCTACTTATTCAGAAATTATATCTTTGCTTTACTTTTATTTCAAAGATATTTATAGATGTGAATACATTTATAAAAATGAAGTAATCAAAGAAATCTACAAGAAGAAGAAACAAGCGTTTAAAGATGTAGTAATTCTAAATGAATTTGGTATCAATTTCAGCAAAGCAGATTTTTTAGCTGTAAATGGTCATGTAACAATTTACGAGATTAAAACAGATTTAGATAGCTTGAGTAGATTAGATGGTCAGATTGAAGATTATTTAAAAGTTGCGCAATATGTTAATATCGTTACGTCTCCTAAGTTTGTAAATGCCTTATCTGAACATATACCTTCCAATGTTGGAATATTAGTTTTCAACGAAAAGAATAAATTGGAAATTTATCGTGAAGCTATTTTAAACATTAATATTGATATGCAGGCTGTGTTTTCCTGCTTAAATAGTCAGGAGCACAGGAAAATCATACATGATAAGTATGTTTTAGTACCGCAGGTTCCAAACACTCAGTTTTATAATACTTACCTTGCTCTTTTTAAGGAAATAGAGGACAATGAAGCTTATGATTATTTTATTCAACAGCTAAAAAACAGAAGGCAAAACCTATTTAATCCTGTAGGCAAGGTTCAAAATGAATTGTTATGTGTTGCGATGAATCAGCGTAATAATATTTCCTTGGATAATTTCTTAAAAATATGTAATTTTCAGTTAGTTACATAAATTACTAACTCTAAATTTTTACAACTATGTATTTTCCACTTTTAAGAAACAAGGCGGAGGAAATCCGTGCATTAATAACCCTTGCTAATATCATACAACCTGGCGGGAATGTATTACCAATAATTGAGCCTGTGAGGGATCAGGGATTAGACGGTCTTGTACGAGCTAATATTCCGTTTATATTAATAGTTAATCCTTCAGTTCCAGCAGGAAGACCAGGTCCACTATCTAGTGATCATGTTATTAATAATATCGTTAACCCAATTGCAAATTATCCTAACTTAATTTTAGGAATTATTATTTCACCACAAGCAACAGCACAACAAATACAGGACATAGGAGATCATTTCAATGCTTATAGTTTAGCTTTTATACATTCAAATAATAATGCCAATCCTGGGGCTTTAAATCCAGTTATTAATGGATTAAACAATGTAGCTTATAATATTTTTGAAGTTGATAAGTTAAGTGTAGCATATATAAACTCATTTACCCAAAAACCTAAAATAATGCTAAGTGATTATTTTAACAAACTAGATTCTAACATTAACTATCCTAATTATCCTAACTCTGAATTTTTTTCGGATTCGCATTTAAACTACGCCAATAAGGGATTTCAAGGAATAGGAGATTATCTAACTATAGGAAGATTCTTTTCTCCAACTGGCGGCGGCGCCCACTCAGTGGCTATACATCTTACTTATAACGATCCTAATAGGAACGATGAAGTCTATGTATACCACTATGTATCAAACAATGTTGGAGGTACAGCCAATCCCGGAGGTAAATTTTTTGAAGCTTGTCAACTGCTAGTTGATTCATTAAATGGACCAATTAATCATATAAACACTCAGGGAAGCCAACAATTTAGAATATGGTTAAATACTCCACATTACCCTGGCTTAGGATCTGTAAAAAGAGCCTCAATGATGCACCATATAGAGCTAATGTCTGGGCTCGTTTAAAATATTTTGGGTTAAAAACCGAATTATGAAAAGGTTGAAAGGTTTAATCCTTTCAACCTTTTTTCGTAGCTTTACTTATACAAACAAGTAAAAACAAATAATTTATGGGATATAGCCTTTAACAGGCAGTAAAAATATATAAGAAAATAATAGCGTTAGCTATTACTCTGTACTGATAAAAAGCGACCAATTTAATTAGTGACGTTCAGGAGTAATAGACTTATCGGCTACGTTATGCGTGGCGGTGTAGTCTATTGAACGTCTGGTTGGCTTGGTCGCTTTCCTTTCAGTCGGTAGCTATACTCCACGCTATTTTTTTATAACCCGACTAACTAGGAGTAAGTAGTCATATACAAACAAACTCTTATGAAAAAAACCGTAAAAGCGACCAAACTCTTATTACTATTGATTTTATTATTCCAATTACAAGATGGATTTAGCCAGTGCAGCTGGTTTGTTAGTCCAGCAGGTACTCATAATATTTGTACTGGAGAATCTGTTTCTAAAGGCTGTGCTTGGAATGGTTCCTCCGCAGATATTTATGTTATTGCTCCAGGAGATGATACTTTGTTTAGAGGTACAAACTCTTTAACCTTTAGTTTATCGCCAACAGTCAGTACTATATATGAATGCCATGCAGTTGTTACAACTGGTTGTACTGGTACTTATATTGCTACTATTGGTATAAACGTTACTGTTTGTACTGGCACTTTAGATCAAATGGAAAATACAGGAATTACGGTAAGTAGGAATGGTAGTGAATATATACTGCTTACTTCTGGAAACTTTGGTGAAGCTACCATTACTAATATACAAGGTAGTATTGTTAAACAGTTTGTATTCACTACTGATAAAAGCGAATACGCTCTTACAAATTTAAGGATGGGTGTATATGTTGTATCTATTAATTACAATGGTAGACAGAAGATTTTTAAGTTAGCAGTTGAGTAAGTATTAAGAAGGAAGCTGTTTACTCCGACAGTTTTCTTTTAATTGCAAAAACACTAACTTTTAATTATCTTGAAAAAACTTAAAAATATTAGCTATGGAATCTATAAAAGGGTATTTAGCAGTTACTGCTGAAGGAATTGATCAGTTAAATGAAAAAGTAAACGTACAAATCACAAAAGGATTTCAACCTCTAGGCAGTCTTATTGTTACTGTTTATAGTGGTAAACCAATATTTTTACAGACAAAGGTAAAATATTAAAAAACGCCGGAAAAAATCCCGCAAAAGAACCCATACAAAAAACCATTCTGAACTTTCTCAATTTTTTTTTGTTAATACTATAGAGTATTTTCCTAAAATTCGTATTAGTATAGAGACGTATTTCATTTTTTAGTTATGCTACTAATCGTATTTTTCCTGCTACTACTTTAAATTCAGCGTTCATTCCAATGTATATTTTTACACGTTCAACATAGTCTTTTCTAGTCATTACCTTTTTAGTAGCACTAAGCTGTAGTTTAGTTTTCTTTTCGGAGTTTATCATCCTTTCAACACACTTATGGAATATGCTGTCTTTCCATTGACTTCTATTTATGCGAAAACTGTATTCGTTAAAATAAGTTTCAATATGGTGTTTGCTTACATGACCGTGTACATGGCGTAACCAGGATTTTATTTTTTGTATTTGTGTGTTAGATGGATTGTTATTTTTTATTCTTTTATCCTGTTTAATAGTATATTCTTTTTTTAGTGGACTATATCCTCTCCATTCATCTGTTTTTACTTTAGCAGAAGTAGAAATATGTTTTTCAAAGATCTTGCGTAATTCAGCAGCACTATAATCTTTGATTTGCATTGCGTATACTCTTTTAGTTTTGTTTTTATTAGTAGTTTCTACAGCAATGATTGCTTTAATTTTTTTGCTTTTGTTTTTCCTACCAACTGCTCCCTTTTCAAATCCGCCGATTACAAATTCATCAACATATACTCTTTCAACCATTGGATACTGTTCAGAACTTTGCATTGCTGTTCTTACTTTTTTAGTAAATAACCATGCTGTATTATATTGGATCTTGTATTTAGAAGCCAGCTTCTTTGCAGAGATTCCGTTACTGGTTGTTATATCGTAGATAATATAGAATGCTTTTCGTAAACCAAATTTTACTTTGTGGAACATTGTATTAGAAGTACCACTTTCAACGTGTTTACATTTCTTGCAGACTTTAGTATAAGGTTTAATCCCCTTGTAAAAATCTATGTTATTACACTTAGAACATTTGCATTCAGGCTTGAATTTTAAATCAAAGAGGTATTGTTTACAGTCTTCTTCTGTTTTAAAAGTTTCAATCAGTTCAAATAGTTCTTGGCTGTTAAAAGTCTTCATAATTACTTGTTTATGTGTCTCTTACCTTTAATTTAGAAAGATTTATTCAGCCTACCACCTCTTTGAACAAGAAAGATTAGATTGTAAAACACTGAAAAACAGTGTTTTTGAAGAAAATAGGTAAAATACAGGAGATCAAAACCGCTTAAAATGGCTAATTTGACACTTCTAATAAAAAATCTCTTGTTTTAGAAATAGATGCTACCTATATTTACAATATAACTAAAACTAGTAGGAGTAATCTACAGTAAAAGTGGCTGTTATGGGTTCCGACTAAAGCTCCCTTCTTAACATTCACCACCAAAGTGATTACTCCATTATAACTAGTTTTATATTAGTAGGGGTGGCGAGAATCTAACTCGCATCTAATTGTTCGACAGGCAATTGCTTTATCATTAAGCTACACCCCCAATGTTATTCAAAAACAGTATTCATTGTCCGGCCAAGGTATCTGAGTACTGTTTTTTTATGTTATAAATAGTAGAGATTTTTTACCCCTACCTTTCTTGCTTTTATTTTACCAGCTTTATACATACTAGATGCAATCATCGTAACTGTACTATGCATAGTCTTTGCTTCTTCTTCATCATTGATTTCCTCCATAGCTTCAATATACACAGCAATCTCTAATGCAGTAACTTCTTTCTTATTCGATCCTAACATTCTTTTCAATACATATTTTATCTTTTCTTCATATGTACCTTCTTTAGGATACTCACCTACAGACTGCTTTTCTAAAGCCCCACCAAAGCCAACAATTGCATTCTCTATGGCTTCTAAACGACCATATAAGGTGTCAATATCTAAAAGAATTCTATTTCTCTCAGTATGAAGCTGTTCTATTAGTGTTTGATTATTAAAGGCCATATTTACCGATTTTATAATTCAAAGATACTTCATTCCGTTCACAAAAGCAAGAGTTAAGCCAATAAAAATTCAAGACTTTATATATTATACTTTATTTTAATCTATTTTGAATATATTACTATTGATAACCAGTTATTTAATATATTTATATTTATATATTTATTATAATCTATATCTAAAAAACGTTATAAGATTTAATGAAAGGCTATAAACTATACTTTATATAAACAAGGTAAATAGAAGTTTCACTTTTTTTAAGAAATATTTTAGAGAACAGTAGCAGGTTAATAATATAGATTGAAACATATTGATTATCTTTACAATAAGCTTAAACTATACTGTTATGTCCAAAGAAATTACAAATTCATTTATCCTATCCTTAAGAAATAAAAAGGAGAATTTATTAGATCTGAACATGGAAATGGGAGAAATAATCCTTGATGGTATGATTAAGGATGAAACCTTACAAAAGGTACCTATTATAAAATATTTCTATACTGGCTATAATGTTACTCTTAGTATTAGAGAAGGCTTTTTGTTAAAAAAAATCAGTAGGTTTTTATTTAGCATAAGTGAAATCCCACAAAAGGAAAAAGAAGAATTTATTTCCAAACTTGAGATTGATCCAAAATACCAATCAAAAGTAGTTGAAAAAACACTGATCATGTTAGATAAAATTGACGAACTGGGCAAAGCTGATGTTTATGCAAAATTATTTAAAAGCCTTGTTGCAGAAAAAATTGATATAGATACCTATGCTAGATTCCTACATGTAGTTCAACAAGCTTACTTGGAGGATTTGTTTGCTCTATACCAATCACACAAATCAAATGCTGGCCATACACAAGAACAAGGTTCAATGTTTGCAGGTTTAGGATTAGTTAATGTCCGACCAGAAGTAAGTTCAGAAGGCGATCTCATTTATCATTATGATCCTACAAAATATTCAGCAAATCTTTTTCAGTACGGTTTTGATTAATTTATTCTAAAGATTTTTATATTGCTACAACCAAATTAATCTCAGCTTGTACCTTTGGTTGTACTAAAGATAAATTCTATTTTTAGTACAGTAAGTAAATCTTAAAATATTAATAAAACTTAACTACGTACTTCTAAATGTTTTAATTCTCCTGTTTGTTACCTATGTATCATACACCCAGTAGCTCTTTTCTCAGTTATTTTCACAGGTTGATTACTTAATAATGCTTCTAGGGCCTCTTTTAAATAGTTTGAGGTCACATCACTTGCTACTTGAGGATTGTCGTCTATCGCACCTTTGTATTTTACAATGAAAGTCCCACCTTGGTTTTTTAGAACAAAAATTTCAGGTGTTTTAGACGCGCCAAATTTATCACATACCTTCTGTGATGGATCTGATAAATAAGGTGATCTATAGTCTCTTTCTTTAGCTGCCTTGGCCATTTCATCTGCAGATTCTTCCGCATTGGAAGCGGGATTATTTGGGTTGATTAAAAGAAAAGAAACACCCTTTTGTTCATACTGTTGAATGAAGTCTTTGGATCTTTGTTCGTATATTTTTGAATAAGGGCAATTGTGACTTGTAAAAACTATTACAACCACTTTGTTTGAGCTTTGACTGCTTAAAGAAACAGTCGATTTATCTTTGACATTTTGAAGGGTAAAATCTTCTACCTTGTCACCTACTTTATAACCCGTTTGCGCATGGAGCGAAAAGGGAAGCAGTAGAGCTAGTAAACAATAAATTTTTTTCATTATACCAATGTTTTTTTGCAATATAGAAATTATCATTAATTCTCAACTAATAATACCTTGAATTATTTAAGATCAATCTACGTGCCAGACATTATAAATATTTGAAATTTAAAGGGTTGATCTATAATTATTGTTGTGTATAACTTAATGGGTTTTTTGCTTATAAATGCTTAATTTTATGGTAAATATGATATCAATGCCGCATATTGAAGTAGAAAAATTAGCCACTCTTACTGGTCATAGAGATTGTGTGTATGATTTGGAAAAAGGAGCTTCAAACAAGCACTTTTTTTCAGCGGCAGGCGATGGAATGATTGTGCACTGGGATATGGAAAATCCCGAAGAAGGCGAGTTGGTTGCAAAGGTATCAAATTCAGTTTATGCGTTGAAATATTTACCCGAAAATCATTATTTACTTATCGGACAAAATTTTCAAGGAATTCATTTGATTGACGTTGCCAGTAAAAAAGAACTTCATTCAGCGGCCATTACACAGTCTTATATTTTTGATATTGAAGTGCAGTTAGATAGAATACTTGTTGCCTGTGGTGATGGTTCTTTAGTAGTTTTGTTATTGGAAGATTTAAGTACATTATTCAAAATTAAACTTTCTGACCAAAGCATTCGAAGTATAGCGGTATCTCCAGATGGGAAATACATAGCACTTGGCTCTAGCGATAATTTTATAAGAATACTCGATGCTGTGACCTTAGTTGTCTTATATGAATTAACAGGACATGAAAATTCAGTATTCTCTATTGTCTTTTCTCCAGACGGAAAATTTTTGCTCAGTGCTGGTCGTGATGCAAACTTGAAAATTTGGGAAGTTGAGAGTAAGTTCAATTTGAAAGAATCGATTGTAGCACACATGTATGCTATTAATCATATTGCCTATAGCCCAGACGGAAACTATTTTGCTACCTGTAGCATGGACAAATCCATAAAAATATGGGACGCAATAGAATTTCGTTTATTGAAAGTAATAGACAAAGCCAGGTATGCTGGTCATGGTACATCGGTAAATAAACTCTACTGGAGTACGTTCCATAACCAACTTATCTCCTGTAGCGACGACAGAAGTATTTCTGTTTGGAATATAAATTTTAAGAATTAATAAACTAGTATCGGAAACGAAAATGAAAATATCACCGATTGAAATACGAAAAAAAGAGTTTGAAAAAGCTTTTCGTGGATACGAAAAAGAAGAAGTAGATGCTTTTCTTCAAACCCTTTCACAGGAATGGGAAAAGGTTCAGGAAGAAAGCCGTGAACTACAACGAAAAGTCGAATTTCTTGAAAAGGAAGTAGCACGTATGCGTGAAGTAGAAGCAACCTTGTACCGCACGCTTAAAACCGCCGAAGATACCAGCACAAATATTATTGAGCAATCTAACAAAGCCGCTGAACTACATGTCCGCGAAGCTCAGATGAACGCTGAAGCCCTCCTCAACGAAGCCAGAAGCAAAGCAAGAGCCATGATTGAAGATGCCGAAATAGAAGTGAAAAATATTCTTGAGGACCTTCAGATTGATGCTAAAAATATTGAAAAAGAATATAATTACATTGATTCACAAAAAGAAGATTTGTTGGACGAAGTAAAAAACTATGTAAAAGATACACTTGAAAAAGTGTTGAAGTACGAGCAGAAATCAACACGAGCGCCTTTCGAACAAAAGTTAAAAGAAATCCGAAACATCAACAACCACAACCCAATAAAAAATCTTGAAATAACCAATACAGAAGTTTTGAATACTACTGTAGAACCTTTTGTTAAGATTGTACACACCATGCCTAATGTGTCTGAAGAAGAACTAAAAGAAGAAAAGAAAACCGACGGTTCATTTTTTGACAGCATCTCATAGTCTAAATGGAAGCAGAAATAGTATTAGAAGGCTTGGAGTTTTATGCTTATCACGGTGTATACGAACAAGAACAAAAAATAGGCAATCGTTTTTCAGTTGACATAAAAATTTTATTTGATTACACTTTTCAAAAAGGAGTAGAAGATTTAAGCAAAACAGTCAATTATGAAAAGCTTTATAAATGTGCCCAAGAAGAAATGAGAACTCCTTCTAAACTTCTTGAAACACTCTCTGCCAATATTATAGATCGTATCTTTACTACTCACCCCAATGTAGTATCAGTAGAGGTAAGTGTAAGTAAATACAATCCTCCCGTTGGCGGTCGTTGCGAGCGGGCTAGAGTAACGTTGAAGAAAAGTATTGAGTCCTGAGTTATTAGTAGTGAGTAGGTGAAAATTTTTACGAATTAAATTACCAAAATCTCAGGACTCAATACTAATAACTCAGGACTAATTAATATATTTGCATTCCATAATAAAAAATGCCCAGGTGGTGAAATTGGTAGACATGTACGTTTGAGGGGCGTATTCCGCAAGGTGTAGGGGTTCGAGTCCCCTTCTGGGCACGAACATCTACTTGTAACTTATTCGTTTTGACGATGGTTATAAGTAGATGATTTTTTTAGTGGACAATTGATGGGAAATATACATTGAATATCTGTCACCATTTTTTGCAATATGTTTCCATACGAGATATAAATAGTTTTATTTCATCATCATAATTGTATTTGCCAAAATTGTAACTATTAAATAGATCGTCAATAATATCAAACAATTCATTATTTATATTTCTTAACTTATTATAGTCTAACCTAGAGTTGAAGAATAGTTTGTCATACACAAGAGAAGTATATACTTCATAAAATCTATATAATCTTCGGAATCCTTTATTCTCTTCTAATATACTATCACACTTTCTCGAGAAATGTAGATGATCGTTTTCGTAACTAGTGCTATTAGAAATCAAATCACGAATTGTTGAAGATGTATTACCTCCTTTTGATATTAATTTTATAAAATCTTTATGGAATATTTTGTGATGAAAATCATTCAACACTTTAACTAATAATTGATGTAAGATGAAGTTGTCAGGAATAAGTTGTTGTTTAATCTTGTCATAATTGGGTGCTCCTATTGAAATTATATATGCATGAAGTAATTCATGAAGGTGAGAACTGAATTTGTTCCCCAAAGTTAATTTAATTGTAGCAACATTGTCTACTACCTTACAAGTGTTGCTGTCTCCTGAAATATAAGATATACTGATACCATTCTCTTCAATACACTTTTCAAGATCAGTTATGACTAATTTTTCTAATTCTTTATAAAACTCATTCATTTTTTACTTTTATTCATAAAATGTAATTTACAATAGGTAGTGTATTTTTAGTAAACAGTGAGTTGGACGACTATAAATGTTGAAGTTGATATTCCAACATTGACTTTGTAATGTTAGGACATACCTTTAGAAAATCTTCGATGGTAAATTTTTCATTAATATCCTTAATAGCTATTTGACCAACACCTGAAGAACTAATATCTACAAGATTGTTTTTAGTGTCAAAAAATATTTGAACATACCCTATCCCAGTTCCTCCTTTACTTGTACCATCACAATTCATAAAATGAACTTCTATAACTTGTATAACTTTATTATTTCTCAATTGATCTTTATAAGATATTGACCAACCTGCATTTTGAGAAAAAGTTACACAACCTCGATAATCCTTGATATTTTCATTAAAGAAATTTTCAGGTAGTTTTGAGATTTGAATATATACATTAGAAGAATCACTCTTTTGATATGCTCTTGTTGTTTTGAATAGACTTTGTAAAAAGGTATTATATACTAACGAAATTTTCGAAGTTGTCTTTTTGACCTTATCATCTATTTCGTTTGTTATTATATCTTCTTTTGGTTTTTGGTTTCTTGCCCAATCATCTACTTCTTCTTGAGACAGAAGTTTTTCAGACGAGACATAAGACCATATGTCTTTTATGAAATAATATCCATCACCTGCAGACTTCAATACACTAACAATAGAAACAATTGTAATACTGGAAATTACAATTAGTGAAATTTTTTTGTGATTATTTATATAATCAAAGAATTTATCTACTCTAGTTTTTTCTTCTTTTTTTTTAATCATATTATTTGTTCAAAGTGAAACCCGATTCTTCAAGTTTCTCAATAAATAATGGAACTTCATTGTCAGGTCCTTCAATTGTTAACAAAAAACCGTCTTTGTTTCTAGTCCATTTCGCAAAAATTCTAGGAAAATTTTCAATTGAAATGATAGCATCATTCATTGCTTTCTGGTCTTCGTTATTGATTTGAAAAGGTATTTCCATATATTTTACTCTTGTAAAAGTTCAATATTTATAAATTTTACTTAGATTGTCTTGCCTCTATTTTTTTGTATATATCGGAGTTAGTATCATTAAAAGCATGTATGTTATTATTAAGTTCTTTCTGAACTTCTATTAAGGATTTAACTTCTTCATTATTAAGAGAGGCGAATGCTTTCAAATTTGTAAAGTGATTATTAATTATTTGAATGAAATCATCAGCTTGATTGAAGATTGTGTTTTTCTTAAATATTATATCACTAAATCGACCATTGTATTCATGAGGAAGTATAGATTTATTTATTTTATCTAATTGGAGTAATAAAATGTCAATATTTAATAATTCCTTTTTTTTTGTTTCAAAAAAAACAATAATCTCAATGCGTTTAGTAGTAATCCACTTTGTGAAAGGAATTCCAGAAAAATCCCTTTCAAATTTCAATGCAATTTCTTCATTAGAAATATTTTCAAAGTAGATATCTTTTTCTAATTCTTCTAATTCATCATTATCATTCCTATTAATATTTATGTTTATTGTTTTTTGAATTAAAAATAATAAACCATAAAACATGACGACATACTTAATTGTTGACGAAATTGAAGGGTCTTGTATATTGAGATTTAATTTTGATATTACTATTACTGAAAATATCAATAGTATAGTTCCATACCCAAAAGACGCAATCGAAATTATATTTGTTAATGTTTTATTAAAAAATGTGAAATTGAGGTTTTCAATTGAGTACCCCTTTTTTCTTTTTCTTCTGTGTTTAAAAAATTTAAATATCTTAACAATAAATGGGAATGCAAAATTTAAGATTGTTAGTATTCCAAATACATATAGATAAATGCAGTGCAAATCATTTTGACAGTATTTTAGGTATAAAAAATTTGTTGAGCTTATAAAAATCATGATCGATAAAAAAATAAAATCTTCAGGTCCAATCGTGAGTGATTCCTGTAAAGGAAATATTATTGTTTTTTTTAATCTTCTTGTAGCACTTACAAATGAACCGTAGAAAAGAAAGAGTATAAAAAGAGAATTCGATGATAGCGTTACTATATTTAATAGATTAGTGTTTTCAGTAATCTTAGATAATATTGAAAGGTTATCTATAAGATAAAAAAAACAAAAAATAATTGATCCTAGAATTGCATACTCAGTAAAACCAGTTTCTCTTTGTCTCTGAATGTTTCTATCATTTAGTTTGACAATATATTCTTTAAGATCTCTTGGTGTCATTATTATTATTATTATTATTATTGATTTAAAACAAAATTAATTCATACCCTTAAAGAAGTACTTATTTGTCAATAAATGCATATCAAAGAGAACCAATTATTAATACTGAGTATAATATATATATAGACTGTATAATTCATATTGGTCTTATTGTGAGTCAGAGCTGATAAGTCTCAGAGTTATTTCAAATATTCTCAAAAAATGTGACAAATCCAATTGTCTATTATTCTTGTAAGATGAACCATTCAAAATCTTCCGGTGAATACAGAACTTCATATACAAGCACATTCTCGTATTTGTTACTAACAAATTTTAATGAGAGTTGATTTGGAATTTTACTACCACCTAAAGTTTTAGCTGCTCCTCCTATCCCGAATAAACCGTTCTCTGGTTCTTGGTAAGTATATTCTTCAGTATGATTTACTCCAAATATACCACTGGAAGGATCATTGACAGTAACTTTTATTTTCTTTGCATTTTTATCATGCACTGCCGTAACGGTCATTTCATGAGTTCCTTTTACCCTATTGAAGAGTTTATATATCGTAGTATAAGTTAATCCTACTTCTTCATAGCTTTTTGTATAATTAATTTTATAGCTAACACCTGTTTTTGCATTTAATTGATAGCCTATGAAGAAAGTTCCATTGTTTTTTGTAATCCCAGAAGGCAATGTAAATAAGCATATTAGAGGAAGAAGAAGTACCAAGTAGTTTTTCATAGTTGTATCTTTTATGATACAATTTAAGAATATTTAATCATGTATCAAACTTGAAGTAAACTCTTTGATACATATAGGTTTCATTTGTTCTCTAATGGCAGAGAAAAGCAAAATATTGTCAAAAATAGGAGAGCGTCTAAAGCAACTTAGAATTGATAATAATTGTGGTTCTTATGAAAAATTTGCCTTTGATAACGATTTGTCTAGAGCAACTATTTATAGAATTGAAGCTGGTAAACTCGATTTTCGTATCGAAACTTTAATTAAAATACTCGATGCTCATAATATTACCTTGAAAGATTTTTTTGAGTCAATTAACTAGTTTAATTTTAACATACGTACAAATACGTATTAGGAAGCTGTATTAATACCATTTTTCATTAACGAATTTTTAATTGATACAAAAAACTCTACCTTCAATAGTCAGCGTTTTACAGCCTTGTAAAAACAGACCAATAACTTATAACCAACCCCTAATTCTAAATCAATTCTACACAATGGCAGAAGTACGCTTAGAGGCTTATACATTTAAAATAACAGAATCAATAAATCCAACAAAAGTTAGTGCGACATTAAAAGATTTAGACAATTTTTTTCAAGGAGCAGACTTCTGGACTTTTTTTACTGAATATGTTAACCATCTTGATCTATTAGAAAGAAATGATAATCAAAAAAAAGTAATAAAACTTAAAGAGGACAGTATAACCTATCAATCCGACAAAAGAATTATAAGTGGGATTTTTGAATCTGGCGCATATGGTTTTGAAAGTGATATTAGAGATTCCAAAACTAACGAAAGCAAATACAAAAAACAGATTGATGATGCAGAAATTCTTCCCTTTTACTTTTTGGTCTATATACCAAAGGGTTTAGATATTGGGATAATATTACTTCAAAGATTTGGAGTTAATGGAATACATAGAATTTTTACAAGTACATTTTATGACTTCTTTAGAAGTAAATATTCAGCTTTACATATCTATTATGAAACTTTTCTATCCAAAGAGTTATTAGATGCGTTATTAAACAAAGGACAAATTAAAGAAATGATTTTAAGAAGGTATGATTTGCCAACAGATAAAGCAGATAAGTATAACCTTAAAGGCATGAAGAATGAGCTACTTTCCATGGAGTATAAACTCAAGTCAAAAAAAAGTACCTTTTTTAGCAAAGACCAATTAAAGACATTTGTAAAGAATAAAAACAAAGTGTTCTTCAGTTCTCCTTCTGACGATGCAAAGAATAAAATATCAATTGTAATGATACAAGACAATACCAAAAGAACAATAGATTTATCTGATACAGGTAAATTAAGACCTTATTATTATGTAAACGAAAAGGAGGTTGTTAAAGATACTTCCGGCCATCCAAATTTTGTTAGCTTAGACAAGTATGCCAAAAAGTTATTAGGTACTTTTATTGCAGATCTTCCGACTAAATAAATAAAGACATGTCAAGTAAACTAAATGTGAAGGAAATATTATGTGACCATTTTAATTCTTTAATAAACGACAATACAGGAAAACCTGATTTCAGTGATATTTTTTCATTCTTACTATTTCCAATAATAGGAAGTTCAATTTTAGTTTATTTTAAAATTTTCATTGATTCAGATCGTGTAGATACATTAATTTCTGCACTTTCTATCTTTGTTGGACTATTGCTTAATGTAATTGTAATAATATTTGATTTAATTAAAAAAGACAGATATAAATCAATAAAAAACGAATTATTAGAAGAGGTTTTAGCTAATATTTCATTTGCTGTTTTTCTATCAATTATTTGCATAATAATGCTTTTGTTTACTTTGTTTTCAAACTGCATTGCTCAATATGTATTTAATTCTTTTTCATATTTCTTTTTAATAGAGTTTGTGTTGACACTAATTATGGTATTGAAGCGTATGTATATATTATTCAAAAATGAGATGAATAGAAAAGAAGAGTCTAATCCGGAAAACTGTCCCAAAAATTAAGATATCTTTTAATTTAAATGAAATAATAAGAAAGGTCAAGTCCATTCCGGACTCGAACCCTTAAATCAATAATTACTCCACCCTTGTTTATAGATAATACTGAAGCAAACTACACCCATCATTTACTTTAAGTAAAACGCTAACTGTTTAAAACTTCAAATAACTGGTCTTCGTACATTGTCATCAACGCTAAGAAATTTTCTTCTTCGATTTTGTCTTCAGATTCGATTAAATTATCTTCTATAAGTATGCTGGTTAACCAGTGCTGTAAGCCATATTGGATAATATCTTCTTTGCAGGAAGATTTCTCTAGCCCTTCATCAATGCTGATAATAATACTTTCTAGATCGAAATACTTATATGTATTATATAAAGTTGAAAGAGCATTTACTAATATACTTCCCAGTTTATCTTTATTAGAAAAGGAACTCCGCAAATCGTTAGATTTGCTATTTTCTTTTTCATTAATTATTTCATTTTTATTTTTATCTATTCCCTTTCTATTATTATGGGAAGATTCTACCATAGCTGTAGTAAGCTTTAATGATAGGTCTGGTAGATCTTCAATTGATAGAGGTAGATTTTGACTAGACCTATACCGAATTACTACCCTATCTGATATACTGAGTATATATATCTTTCTTGAATTACCTCTTCCATATTGGCAGTATATGTAATTCAACTTCTGTAATTTGGAAATGCTCTGGGTAACGGTTGACTTACTTAACGAGTACCATATTTCAAAGTGATAGTTATTCGCATAGCAGTATCCTTTACTTTCAGACAAAGAGAGAATCTCACCGTAAAGTAATTTTTCTGTAGAGTTTAAATCTTTAGCTTTTTTAATGTATTCAGGTATTATTGAGAAACGATAATCTCTTTTTTTCTTTTCTTTCATCGCTAGTTATTTTTGAAATAACCATTCTTGTACCATCGCTCTCAGAGCAATGGTACACTATCTACATTCATTCTAAAATTAGAACTTGAAATGAGGATATGGCATTTCAAGTTCAAAAACATACTCTGACTCATCATCAATGAATATTTTATGGTTACGTAAAAAAACATTCACTAACGACAACCAAACTATATTCACCCAGTCTTGATTAGTTGACAGAGGGAAGAAATCTTCAAGTTCAAATGAATCACCAATAAATTTTTTCGGATTCAATAATAAAGACTCTAAATCTGCATCACTCTTCAATGCTTCGCATATACTACTCATCTGAAGAGGATTTGTTTTAAGTAGCAGCTTGAAAACTTCATCGGGATCACTAATCAAATTTATGAAATCTGGACAGGTTTCACGGCAATCTTCAGAAAGCGTAAATCGTAACGAATAATCAAATTCATCAAATAAACAGTGTTCACTCCAGTATTTTTCTAATAGACTTTGATTTTTAGTAACCATCGAATTAAACTTGTCATTTGTATTTATGCTACTCTTCCGTTGTGGGGAAATTCTTAGCCCTCTGTTGTTAAGAGAGCGAAATATTTTAGACTTTTTCATGTTTTTTTATTTTAATTGTAAAACTTAATTTTCCGTTAATATTATCTACAATCGTAATAGAAGGTATGATTATTAAGTCTTGCATATTTTCTATAAATATTTACGGTGAATTTTATATACAATCAAAAAATTGGGCAATAGAATTCTAGCTGCTAATTAAATGCAGTTATAATTATTAAATTACACCATTGATTTTTACAGTTATTGATGGCAGGTACCATATTTACGATCTGATGAAGTGCTCATCTTTTTTTACATTCGATCAACAATTCATATCCGTTCAAAAAATATTGCTGATGTACAAATGTAAAATAACGTTCCAACAATTCAAAATAATATAGCCTTTTATTTTACTTAAATGCTCTTCAAAGGTTCTATTATACAGGGATAGGAAGAAAAGATAGGGTCTAGTATACGAATTACAATTGCTTGTATTATAGAGTAATAAAGCTATTCAGCAACATGATCACGATTGGAGTTATTTGTAATAAATTATTTTTTAATGGAAAGTTTATCAAAAGCAGAATCAGATTTTTCATCATTGAACTGTTGTGAGTATGCAATATAACGATTGAAGCTTTTTGAATGTTGGGCGTGTCCGCTAATTGCTCTCACTACACGTTCTGAAGTGCCAAGCTGAAGTAAAGAAGTGATACAGCTTCTTCGCATCGAATGTGTAGTAATTAGTTCATATAGTTTATAATGTTCTTTTGTTATTGGATCTTTATATTGGACAATTGCTTTCCCTCTTTGTTCTCTTTTTTTAATGATGGTTTCGTTGAATCCATATAATTTACAAACTTCCTTTATATGCTTGTTGAATTTTTGTTCTGAACAACTGGGGAATAATTTATTGGAATTATTTTTATAGCGCTCTAATATTTCAATACAGTACACGGGTAGCTTTACGCAAGTTTCAGTATTTGTTTTGGAACTTGTATTAACAAGATAAATATTGCCTTTTATAGTTCTTAAATTGTCCTTAGTTAATCTATTAAAATCGGATATCCTTAATCCAATGCATGTACCAAATACAAAGCGATCTCGTATCTTTTGTAAGTGAAGAGGTAATGCATTATAGATTTCACCATCATTAATCAATTTTACAAGATGATGTGGTTCAAGAGCAATAACCTGTATGTTCTCTTTAAATACCATGAAGTTTTCTTGATAGTTACCTATATCTAATAACTTAACTTCCCTCATGTAATTGAAGAGCGTATTAAAAGCTTTAATATTACTACCTACAGCATTATCGTATAAATTTCGTTGAGTAAAGAAGTAATCAAGAAATGATGAATACCAGTTATTCCAATATTGTTTAAGTGCTTTTAATTCTGTTGGAGTCTTTCCTGTTTGTAGAATTATAGTCATACGTCTGCCGGTGTATTTTTCAAATTCTATTATATGATGTCGGAGTGTACTGTAAGAGCCAAAAGTTGAGGATGCGATTTTCTTTCCATCGTTTTGTATTCTAATTCCATTCTTACTTTCTGCAATCATCAGGTCAAGATAATCGACGAAGTACTGAGACGTGAACTCTTCAGGTTCATAGTTATTTTTTGTTTTAACGCCTTTTATACATTCGTTCAAATGATTTCTGATAGAATCCTTATAATTGGTATCAGAATTCAGTATACACTTTCGATAACCGTTAAAAGCTTCGTTCTCGAATTTATCTAATAACTCATTTAGAAAAGAAGCTTGTTTAAATGAATTCTTTGCTCTTTGCTTCTTAGTATTCCAATCCTTTGGGTGGATCTTCTGTCCAGTAGAGTATATCAACTTGGCGTTACCGTGTAAGAAGTGTAACATAATTGAAGTCTCTTTAGTAATTGTAGGTTGATGAAGATAGAAATTGATAGTTGCCATTCTTACAGGTTATTTACGTTCACTTAAACGTCCACCGAAATCATAATTCAGACAACATTTATGGGAGAATACATGGGAAAAACTGTAATTTCGCTCTTGTAAACTAGAGATACCTATTAGTACGTTAAATGAAATCTAATACATAGCTATAATCTATACGTAACGCTAAAATAGACGTATCAAACATAGTGGTGGTGAAATTGGTAGACATGTACGTTTGAGGGGCGTATTCCGCAAGGTGTAGGGGTTCGAGTCCCCTTCTGGGCACTAGACAGTTTAGAGTGTAGAGTAAAACACTGGCTACTCTTGCTGTTGCTCTTGCTGAGACTACAGCAAGAGTAGCTAAAATAAGTGATAATATTTTTAATTATTTAGTAACGGTGAATCTCCGCAGTCGCTTCGCGTTTCGCGAGTGACGACTATCTCGTAAGTCCTCTGGAGGGGTAATAAAACCTAGAGTAAATATAAACAACAACTGTAACAAGTCCAATTTACGCTCGTCAGTTTCTAACGTAGATAATGTATTAGCACTACTATAGGAATTCCAACTAAGGGGAAAAGTTAAAATATTTTTTAGGCTTTGTCACACGTCCAGAGGACTGAGAAGATAGCCGTCACTCGCGAAGCAACTAATGATTTTTCATTGATCCATAGGAAGAACAGTGTGCAATGACGTTGTAATTTTATTTCATCACCTGTAGCCACCCTTGGTATATCCTTTTCTTTCCTAAGTCTAGCATATAGTAATACACACCCGCTTCGAGGTTATCAGCTTTCCATGAGTTGTCGTAAGAAGAGTTTTTATATACACAGTTGCCCCAGCGGTTGTATATGTCAAGTAGACTGCCTTCAGGCAATCCTTTTATTTCAAAGCGTTCATTCTTTTGGTCGTCGTTAACGATGATAAGATTAGGAATAAAAAGATTTAGTGTACAAGTGTCTTTTATTGTTATGTACTGACGATTGCTTATGGAACAACCATTTGTATCTAAGGTATAGGTGATGATATGATT